>NZ_WIRE01000001.1:956756-1275675 GCF_009601165.1 Alcanivorax sediminis
GGCGTCGTTGCGTGAAGACCTGTGGGCCTTGGCGGATGACCAGCCCCGCGCTGAGCAGGCGCAGGCCTTCGTACAAGCACTGCGGGGGAGGACGCCCGCCAGTCCACCGGATGCGCGGATTGTCATGGCTTGCCAGCAATTGCGGGAAAATAACAGTCTTGACCTGGAAACGCTGGCGGCCGGAGCCAATCTGTCGGCCTCCCGCTTCCGGCGCCTGTTCAGTGAACAGCTGGGCGTTACCTTCAAGCGGTTTGTCCTTCACCTGAAATGCCAGCGGGCCCTTGCCCTGTGGGAAAGCGGCATGACGCTGACCGAGCTGGCGGTGGCCGCTGGCTTTTACGATCAACCTCACCTGAACAGGACGCTTCGCGCCATGTTCGATGCCTTGCCATCGCGCTATGCTCGGGGTCAATCGGTGCAGGTGGTCAATCTTCCTGCCCAAACAAGAACAACCTTCTTGGAGTAGCCATGCAATACCAGGACATCAAGACCGAAGTATCCGAGAACATCCTGACCATCACCCTCAATCGTCCTGAGCGAATGAATGCCTTCACCCTGCGGATGAAGGATGAGCTCATCCATGCGCTGGAGGCCGCTGACAGCAATGACGAGGTGCGCGCCATTATCGTGACCGGGGCGGGCAAGGTGTTCTGCGCCGGTATGGAGATGGAGCCGGAAGATGGCGGCAACCTGTTCGGTTATGACGATGCCGAGGGGATGGATCCCCCGCTGGAGCTGATTCGTGACTCCGGTGGTGAGTTGTCCATGGCGATTTACAACTGTCGCAAACCGGTAATCGGCGCCATTAATGGAGCCGCCGTGGGGGTGGGCATTACCATGACCCTGCCCATGGATATCCGCCTGGTGGCGGAGAACAGCAAGATTGGCTTTGTATTTACCCAGCGTGGCATTACTCCGGAAGCTTGCTCGTCCTGGTTCCTGCCGCGAGTGGTGGGACGACAGAAAGCGCTGGAGTGGGTGCTCAGTGGTGACATCTTCATGGCCGAGGAAGGTGTGGAAGCAGGGCTGTTCCACAGTGCCCACGACAAGGGTGAAGTCCTGGACGTGGCACGATGCATGGCCAGAAAACTGATTGCCAAGAGCTCGCCTGTTGCGGTGGCGCTGGCGCGACATATGCTGTGGCGGAACCCGGAGCTGGATCACCCAATGCAGGCGCATGTGGTGGAATCCAAAATGATTTACTGGTCCCACACCTTCTGGGATGGCCGCGATGGCTTTACCGCGTTCCTGGAAAAACGTGCGCCGCGTTTTGAGACGTCACTGGCAGATGTGCCGAAACAATTTGATTTCTGGCTGGAACCTCCGCTTGAATAACACCTTCTTCAGGCCGCCTTACGGCGGCCTTTTTTATGGTTGGCAGGGAGAGAAAGATGAAAAAGGAAACCGTGTCCATTCATGGCGGTTTTGACGGCGATCCGCAAACCCATGCGGTGGCGGTGCCGATGTATCAAACCACCAGTTACTACTTTGATGACACCCAGCACGGGGCTGATTTGTTCGATCTGAAAGTGCCGGGGAATATTTATAGCCGCATCATGAACCCCACCAATGCGGTCCTTGAAGAACGAGTGGCTCTGCTGGAGGGAGGCATCGGGGCGTTGGCCATGGCGTCTGGTATGGCCGCCATCACCGCCACGGTGCAGACGCTGGCCCGTGCTGGAGACAATATTGTTTCGGTGAGCCAGCTTTATGGCGGCACCTACAATCTTTTTGCTCACACCTTGCCCAACCAGGGCATTGAGGTGCGCATGGCCGATGGTCGTGATCCTGAGTCCATTGCTGCAGCCATCGATGACAACACCAAGATGGTGTTCTGTGAATCCATCGGCAACCCGGCCGGCAATGTGGTGGACATGGCCGCGTTGGCAAAAGTGGCCCATGCCGCAGGGGTGCCCCTGGTCGTCGATAACACTGTGGCTACGCCGGCGCTGTGTCGTCCGTTTGAACACGGTGCCGATATCGTGGTGCATTCATTGACCAAATATATGGGTGGCCACGGCACGACCATTGCCGGCGCGATTGTGGACTCCGGCAAGTTTCCCTGGAAAGACAATCCGCGCTTCCCGCAATTCAACAAGCCGGATCCAAGCTACCATGGGGTGGTGTATGTGGAAGCGATGGGCGAGGCGGCGTTTATCGGTCGTGCCCGGGTGGTGCCACTGCGCAACATGGGCGCGGCGTTGTCCCCCATGAATGCGTTCCTGATTCTGCAAGGCATCGAAACCCTTAGCCTGCGGATGGAACGGCACTGCGAAAACGCCATGAAAGTTGCGGCGTTCCTGCGCGATCATGACAAGGTCAGCTGGGTGAATTTTGCCGGGCTGGAAACCGATCAGGACTATCAGGCTGCGCAGAAATACATGGATGGTGGGGTGCCGTCGTCCATCCTCAGTTTTGGCATTGAGGGCGGCCGTGAAGCCGGTGCGCGATTCATTGACGCGCTGGGGATGATTAAGCGCCTGGTGAATATTGGCGATGCCAAGTCACTGGCCTGTCATCCGGCCACTACCACCCACCGTCAGCTTAATGATGAGGAACTGAAAAGTGCCGGCGTCAGTGCTGATCTGGTGAGGCTGTCTGTGGGTATCGAGCATATCGATGACATCCTCGCGGATATCACCCAGGCCCTCGACAAGGTCTGATCAGCCGTTTCCGCGAAACTGGGCCGGCGTCATGCCGGTCCAGCGTTTGAACGCTTTTGAAAAAGCGCTTTCGTCTGAGAATCCCAGCGCCTCGGCAATATCACTCAGGCGAGCGCCTTCCTGCAGTTTCGTTTCGGCCATGCCCTGTAGCAGGCCATCTCGCAGCAGTTTGAAGCTACTGCCTTCCTCACCCAGCTTGCGCACCAGATGGCGGCCACTCATGGACAGGCTGTCGGCTACCTTTTCCTTACCCCAGTGAGGGTGCTGGCGGACCAGTTCGGAGACCTGGGCGCTGAGCGATTGATCATCCAGGGAGTGCAGTACCTGATCGGCCAGGGTGCGCAGGTGTTGGCACAGCGCCGGGTTGGCGTAGATCAGTGGCAGGTCGAGACTGCTGGCAGGAATCACCAGGCTGTTTCGGCTGGAAAGAAAGCGCACCGGCACATTGAGCAGGGTTTCATAACGACGGTTGTCGTCCAGCGCCGCATGGGCAAACTCCAGACGCAGGGCTTTCAGCTTGCCACCGGTGGACCAGCGAGACAGTTGCAGTAATGAGGCCAGTGCAGCTTCCACGCGTTCCTGTTGTCGCTCCCGGTATTGAGGCTGGTAGCTGACAATGCATTCCTCGCCCTGAATCTCGAATTCAAAGGTGCCGCCTTCGCCCACGATGGGGTAATAGTCGATCAGGCTTTCCATGGCATCAGCCACAGTGTCACAGCTCATCAGCACCATGCCGGCGGTATCCAGGTGGCCTACCTCCAGGGCCAGCCCAAACCGCACCCCCACCAGCGCATCCTCGGCCTGGGAGCAGAAGCTTTCCCAGATCTGGCCCTGCAGCGCCAGGCTCACCCTTTCCTGCTCGGCAAATGCCTGCTGCAGATCTTCCGGCAGCGAGAAGCCGAGTTTGGCCGCTGCCTGACTGATAGCCTGGGTATAGCGCACGGTGACCGTGAGTTGTTGTGACATGGCCTGTCTCGAATTAACCGTGGGGTGGTCCTGAATTGGCCGTGAGGCAGATGCCGGCTGACCGTACAGTAAAGATCATAACAAATTCTGAGTGCGGCTCAGTAAAACAACAAGAGTGGTATCAGCATGTACGCAGTGATAGGGGCCGGCCCCATGGGGCTTGCAACCGCCCGCAACCTGAAAAAATACGACATTCCGTTCATTGGATTCGATCTGCACTCCGATGTGGGTGGTCTGTGGGACATCGACAATCCGCACAGCACGATGTACGAATCCGCTCACCTGATTTCTTCCAAGGGCATGACGGAATTCAAGGAATTCCCCATGGCGGAGGGCGTTGCCACCTATCCGCACCACAGCGAAATGAAGCGCTATTTCCAGAGCTATGCGCGTCAGTTCGGTCTGTATGAACACTACGAATTTTCCACCCGGGTGGAAAACGTGGTGCGCGATGGTGACGGCTGGCAAGTGACCACCAGCAAGGCGGGCGAGCAACAGACTCGTCGCTTTGAGGGGGTGCTGATCGCCAACGGAACCTTGCACAAACCCAACATGCCAAGCCTGCCTGGTGAGTTTGACGGCGAGCTGATGCATTCCAGCGACTACCGCAGTGCGGATGTGTTTGCGGGCAAGCGGGTGTTGGTAGTGGGGTGTGGCAACTCGGCCTGTGATATTGCCGTGGATGCCGTGCACCGGGCGGCCAGTGTGGACATGTCCGTGCGCCGGGGTTACTACTTCCTGCCCAAGTTCATCATGGGCAAGCCTACTGACAGCTTCGGCGGCAAGTTCACGCTGCCCCGGGCGGTGAAACAGAAGGTGGACGCGGCGCTGATCAAGTTACTGATTGGCAAGCCCAGCGATTACGGTCTGCCTGATCCGGATTACAAGTTGTATGAATCCCACCCGGTCATCAATTCCCTGATCCTGCATTACCTCGGGCACGGGGACATCACCCCCCATGGTGATATTGCAGCGATTTCTGGCAAGACGGTGACCTTCTCCGATGGCCAGTCACGGGTGTATGACCTGATTCTGATGGGCACCGGCTACAAGCTGGATTATCCCTTCATCGACGCCGCGGAGCTGAACTGGCAGGGGCATGATGCGCCACAGCTGTACCTCAACGTGTTCCATCCCGAGCATCGCAACCTGTTCATCATGGGCATGGTGGAAGCGGCCGGGCTCGGTTGGGAGGGACGCAACGAACAGGCAGAAATGGTCGCGCTGTATCTGCAGGCCAAACAGAAAGGGCTGCCTCTGGCTACGGCCCTTGAGAAGAAAGCCACCGCCGAAGCCGGCAAGACACTGGATGGTGGTCTTGATTACCTCAAGCTGGCGCGCATGGCCTACTATGTTCACAAGGACACTTACCGCAAGGCGGTGGGCACGCACATCACCGAATTGAAGGGGGTGTGATATGGAAGTGCATTTTGGCAGTAATAACCTGCTGATCCTGAATGTCATCCTCGCCTTCATGATGTTCGGGGTATCGTTGTCGCTGACTGGCGCCGACTTTCGTCGTGTGCTGCAGCGCCCGGACGCCCCCATCGTTGGCCTGATCGCCCAGTTCGTCCTGTTACCGGCAGCGACCTGCCTGACCACCTGGTATTTCGATGTGGATCCCCAGCTGGCACTGGGCATGATCCTGGTGGCGTCCTGCCCCGGTGGCTCCTTTTCCAACATCATGACCTGGCTGGCGCGGGCCAATGTGGCCGTGTCGGTGAGTATGACTGCGGTCTCCAGTCTGGCCGCCATGTTCCTGACACCGTTTAACTTTGCCCTGTACGGCTACATCAACCCGAACACCCGTAGCATCCTCACCGAAATCCAGCTCGACAGCATGGACATTCTGGTGCTGGTGGCGCTGGTGTTGGGGCTGCCGCTGGTTATCGGCATGTTGATGGGCAAGGCGTTTCCGGCGTTTGCCCAGGCCGCCCAGAAACCCATGCGGGTCGTTACCCTGCTGGTACTGTTCCTGTTCGTTGGCGTGGCCTTCGGCAACAACATGGATGTGTTCCTGGCCACGGCGGATCGCATCGTCGGACTGGTGGTGCTGCAAAACCTGCTGGCACTGGGCCTGGGTGCCTTTGCGGCAGGCCTGACCGGCCTGCCACGCAATGACCGGCGTGCCATCACTATCGAGGTGGGGATTCAGAACTCTGGTCTGGGGCTGGCGATCCTGTTCACCTTCTTCCCGGACGCCAGCGAGATGATTCTGATCGCCGCCTTCTGGGGCGTCTGGCATCTGGTCACCGGCTTGTTGCTGGCCTTCTGGTGGGGACGCCATTCTGGCGATGACCAGGCCGCGGAGGATGCGCCATGCAAAGACGTATCCTGATCACCGGCGCCGGTGGCTACATCGGCAGCCTGCTGGCCCGTTCACTGGCGGAGCGCCACTTTGTGGTGGGCGTGGATATTCGCCCGGACCCGACCGCCACCTTTCCATTTCATGTGATGGACGTGCGCGACTCGGCGTTGTCTGAGCTGATCCGTGAGCATGGCATTGAGCAGGTGGTGCATCTGGCGGCCGTGCTGGAAGATTCCGGCGACCGGCAGCGTGATTACGACATCGATGTGAATGGCACGCGCAATGTGCTGGAAGCCTGTGTGACCAATGGTGTGCGCCAGCTGGTGGTGACCAGCTCCGGCGCGGCCTATGGCTACCATGCGGATAATCCCGCCTGGCTGGATGAGCAGGATCCGCTGCGCGGGAATCCCGAATTCGCCTATTCCGATCACAAGCGCCAGGTGGAGGAGCTGCTCGCCTCCTACCGCCAACAATACCCGCAGCTGGCCCAACTGGTATTGCGGCCTGGGACCGTATTGGGCGCGGGCACCAGGAATCTGATTACCCGCCTGTTTGAAGGCAAGCGTTTGCTGGCGGTGGCCGGCTCGCCTTCTCCGTTTGTGTTTATCTGGGATCAGGACGTACTGGGTATCATCGAAAAAGGGGTCACCGAGGAAGCCCGCGGCTGTTTCAATCTGGCCGGTGATGGCGCACTCAGCATTCATGAGCTGGGGCGCATCCTCGGCAAACCGGTGATCGCCATTCCCGCCGGTGTGCTGCGTGCGGGCCTGTGGTTGGGCAACAAGTTGGGCCTGACCGGTTACACCCCGGCGCAGATCAACTTCTTGCGCTATCGGCCGGTGCTCAGCAACCAGCGTTTGAAGAACGAATTCGGTTACCAGCCCAGAAAGAGTTCGGAAGAAGTGTTCCGTTTCTATCTGGAGGCTGCTGGCGCGAGGCAGGGCTCATGAAGACGGTACTGATTACCGGCGCAGCGTCAGGGCTGGGCTGGGCATTATCCCGGCAGGCCTTTGCCCTGGGTTACCGGGTGATTCTCACGGACATGAATGCCGAGTTGCTGCAAGCCCGCGCTGAATACCTGGCTCAGGTAGATGTAGATCGGGTGATCTGTCGGACGCTGGACGTGACCGATGGTGACGCCATCACCGCCTTGGCTTTGTGGCTACAGTCGCAGCCCTTTGCGCTGGATCTGCTGGTCAACAATGCGGGTATTACTCACCGCTCGCTGGCGGAAAAAACCGAGATGCCTGTGTTTCGCAAGGTCATGCAGGTAGATTGGGCCGCACCGGTGGAGCTCGCTACCGTTCTGTTGCCGCAGCTCAAACAAAGCCGCGGCGGCATTATCAATATCGGCTCCATGGCCGGCTGGATGCCGGTGCTGGGCCGGGCCGGTTACTGTAGTGCCAAGAGTGCGCTGGGGCAGTTTTTTGAAGTCCTTCGTTGCGAGGTGTCTCGCTACGGTGTGCATATCCTGATGGTCTATCCCAGCTTTCTGGATACACCGATTGAGACCAATGCCCTGGGCCATGACGGCAAGCCGGCCGCCCATGCCCGCTCCATGGTGGGGAAGATGCAGACGCCGGAAGATCTGGCGGAGCGCGTGTTCCTGGCCTACAACAAAAAACAGAAGCGGCTGTTTCCGGATCGGTTCACCTGGTTTGCCAGCTTGCTGTGGCGGCTTGCGCCAGACCTTTACCAGCGCATGATGGTGCGCAAGTTCGCTTCCGAACTGGAGCAGTAGTCCTTGGATATGGTGGTTATGTGGCCCTGGCTGTTGCTGGGGGCATTCATCTTTTTTGCCTTTACGACTGAGGCCATGACCGGCTTCGGCAGCATCGTCATCGCCCTGTCACTGGGGGCGCTGGTGCTGCCGATTCCGGAGATTCTGCCGGTGCTGGTGCCGCTCAATATCGTCATGAGCAGCACCCTGAGCTGGCGGCATCGCCGCCATATTCACTGGCCGACCCTGTGGAAACTGATCCTGCCATTGATGGTGCTGGGTACCCTTGGCGGCTATGGGCTGCGCCCCTGGCTGGGGGATGACTATCTGCGCCAGGGCTTTGGACTGCTGGTGTTGTGGTTCAGTAGCCGTGAGCTGTGGCGTATGTTCAGGGGGCTGGAGGTGCGCGCCCACGCCAACTGGTGGTCGCGCTGCTGGATGTTCCTGGCCGGTATCACCCATGGCCTGTTTGCTTCCGGTGGGCCGTTGCTGGTCTATGCCCTCAGTGGTCTGCAGCTGGACAAGCAGCGCTTTCGAGCCACTTTGATCCTGGTCTGGCTGTCGCTTAATAGCCTGCTCACCGTGGTATTTCTGTTTGATGGCTCCTTGCTGCCGGCGGCTCCGAAGATTGGCATGCTGGTGCCTGTGGTCATTGCCGCCATGCTGCTAGGCGAATGGCTCCACCATCGCGTCAATGAAGAGCGTTTCCGGCAGGCCGTGTTTGTGGTGTTGTGGATTACCGGGCTGATCTTGATGCGGCCTTAGAGCTTCAAGCTGCAAGCTGCAAGCTACAGCGCGGACAATGCCATACCACTCGCTATGCCGTGCCCGCGAATCAGGAAAAAGGGTGCGCGGGCACGGCGCCGGATTCATCTGATGCCTTGTTTCGTGTTGCAGCTTGTAACTCGTCTCCCCGCCCTTTTCCTCCCCCCGCTCATCGTGCTATTGATTCAGTTCCTGATCTGTCTCTCGAGGGGCCTGCATGTCTTCAGTGGAAATTCGTCCGGTTACCGGTATCGCCGTGGAGCCCTGGCTGGATGAACTGGCGCAGCTGCGGATTGAGGTGTTTCGGGACTTTCCTTACCTCTACGACGGTGATCTGGAATACGAGCGTCGCTATCTGGATCGTTATGCCCAGTCCGACCGCAGCGTCTTCGTGCTGGCGCTGGAATTCAACAAGCTGGTCGGTGCAGCAACCGGTCTGCCACTGAAAGAAGCTGACGATGCCTTTCAGGCCCCGTTTCGTATGCTGGGCGCGGATCTGTCCACGGTATTTTATTTTGGTGAATCCGTGTTGAAAAAAGATTGGCGCGGGCAGGGTATAGGCCATCGCTTCTTCGATCTGCGCGAGCAGTATGCCGAGGATTTTGGTTTTCAAAACACCACGTTCTGCGCCGTGCAGCGCCCGGAGGATCACCCGGCCAGGCCTGCGGACTACCGCCCCCTGGATGCCTTCTGGCGCAGCCGTGGGTATTTTCCACAGAACCAGCTGGTGGCCGATTTCGACTGGACAGACGTGGGTGATTCCCAGCCTTCGCACAAGCGCATGCAGTTCTGGATGCACAGCCTGTAAACAAATAATTGACTAGAAACTGGCGCCTATACCCCAAGTGGGGGATTTTTCGGGCCGTTATCTCTTCTACCATCGCGGCAGGGGTAAGAAGGGGATAAGAATGGAATTACACTACAGGTTGTCAGTCTTCACGGAGCGTCTGGTTAAAAGCGTTCTGATCATCATTCCCATGGCCCTGCTGGCCGTCGCGGTGGCAGTGGTGGTAGCCAGCTGAAGCTTCAGCGCTTCTGCATCAGCACCACGGGGTTGCCCGTCAGGTGCACTTCCCACCCTTGCTGGCGGCCCAGCCACTCAAACGTGGCGGGCTGCCAGAAACAGACGTGGGTGGGGTCACGCCGGTAATGCCAGCTGGCAAAGGCGGTATCGTCCGTGAGCCAACGGGTCATGATGCCCAGCCAGCCCCCCGGTTTCACATGTTCGGCAAACCATGTCCATTCCCGCGCCGGCTGGTGCAGGTGCTCAATCACTTCAGTACAGGTGACAAAGTCGTATTGCGCTGCCAGGCGTGACAGGCCCGGTGCATAGATCGGGTCATAGGTATCACAGGCAAAGCCGTTCTCGTTCAGCATGGCTGCCAGCGCCGGGCCCGGGCCGCAGCCAAAATCTACACCGCTGGCACCTGGCGCCAGTCTCGTCATGAGCGGGGCAGCCAGTTGTGACAGGAATGTCCGATAGCCGGGGTCATCCGGGCGGTTCTCGTGAAGGTCGTATTGCCCCTTTTCCTCATCCGGAGTGGGCAGTTTTTGTGGGTGCTCAAACGTCAGCTGGCAACAGGGGCAGCGAAAATACTCCCGCCCGTCTACTTGCATGAAGGTCGCCGCACTTGCCTGGCAAAGCGTGCACTCCATTAATGCTGTTCCAGCCACTGTTGCACCCGCGCGAAGGTGCGGCTTTCTTCAATCATGGTCATGTGTCCCATCTGCCAGAACAGCTCCCGGGTGAGCAGAGGTGCTTGCGGGTAAAGGCGCGTGGCCAGAGCGCTGTCCACGGACACCAGCCAGTCGCCCTGGGGTTTCGGGTGCTCAGGCTCGCTGACACTGCCGGCAATGAACAGCTGCTTGACGGTGGGATCCAACGGCACCTTGCCGCTGGGAAGTACCTCATCAATGGGGCGGTGTTTCCATTGCTCTTCGAGCACGTAACCGAAACGCAGGTCGCGGATGCCATCGGAACGCAGGTTGCCCAATCGCATCAGTGGTTTCGACCAGGGCGTTGCGGCCAGCAGGCGATTGGCATTGTTGCCAATCCTTTCCAGCAGGGCGCCTTGATGGGGCGCGCCCAGGCACGCCAGATGGCTGACCTTGTCCGCCCAGCTGTCGTTGCGTTGCCGCGCCTGATGCAGCGCACTGCGCGCCACGAGACCTCCCATTGAGTGGCCGATCAGGATCACACGTTCTGGCAGGGCGGTGTGGGCCAGCAGCCCGGCCAGCTTGCGACCGTTGTCGGAGATATGCAGGCCGGTGTTGTAACGCAGATAGTGGACGTCTGCATTGAGATGGCTGCGGGCCCACTGGCTAAAGCCGTCTGCGGCCGGTGTGTTCCAGCAGGCGTCGTTCATGCACAGGCCATGAATGAATATCACCAGGGTTGAGGTGTCGGTGCTGGCCTCCTGTTTCGGCAGAAGCGTCATGGGCAGTGCATAGCTACTGTTCTGTTCCACCAGCAGCTGCCCGAAGATGCCATTCAGGATGCTTTGCAGATCCAGGCTGTCGCGAAGTTCCCGGTTTGGGTCGGCGAGCAGGTCGGCCAAGCCTGCAGCATTGCCCGCCTGACGAAAGCCATAACGAATCAGGTTGTAGATCATGGGGGCGGGGGTGTAGTCGTGCCCGCGCACCCCGAACGGGTTGGCGATGGCGCCGTGCATGTCTTGCACCACCTGGGTAATTTCATTGCCAAAGCGGGTAACCAGCTGCGCCAGCCCTCCCACTTGATGCCCGACTTTCTTCATTGTGTGTGCTCCCTGGTCGGACACTAGATAGCCGTTGTTGGCAGGTCCTGTCACGGTGTCATTCGTAACGCTTCGTAAAATGCCGGCGTTCTGTGTGCCGGTCCATGGTGACTTCGATGGCGTGCCGGTAGGGTAATGGATGATCGAATCAAAGACATCCAAGGAGTGAGTCTATGCGTATTTTCGGGAAAGCGGCATTGGCCGCCATTTTTGCTTCCTCGGCGCTGCTGGCAGCCTGCGACAGCAATGATGGTCCGGTAGAAAAAGCCGGCGAAAAAGTGGATGAAGCAATGGAAAGCATGGATCCCAAGGGCCCCATGGAGGAAATGGGTGAAGACCTGGATAACGCCATGGAGAGTGCAGAAGAGTCCATGGAAAGTATGAAGGATGCGGCAGAACAATAACGCTGCTGGTTTCATGCGACACACCGCATTGTGGTGTGTCACCACTAAAAGGCCGCGCCCGAACCCGGGCGCGGTTTTTTTGTGTTTGCGGTGAACGGGTTGGCTGCCAAGCGATGATCTCTCTGCCGTTCAGTGGACGAATTAAGCCGTTCAGGCCAAAAAAACCGGTTTTGTGGTGTGATGCAAAGTCTGCACAAGGGCTTCCCGGTTAGGGTGCCGGTGCAAATAACTATGCAATATCAGGAGTAAGATCTATGCGTATTTTGGGGAAAGCGGCACTGGCCGCCATTTTTGCGTCTTCTGCTCTTCTGGCAGCCTGCGACAGCAACGATGGTCCGATGGAAGAAGCTGGTGAAAAAGTAGATCAGGCCGTTGAGAGCATGGACACCCAGGGCACTATGGAAGAAATGGGTGAGCAGATGGACGAAGCCATGGCCGATGCAGAAGCGCACATGGAAGCCATGGGCGAAGAAATGGAAGAGGCCATGGAAGAGTCGGAAGAATCCATGGAAGAAATGGGTGATGACATGAAGGGCGCTGCTGCGGAGTAATCGCCGCGCTGCGCACTTCCTGCGTCATGCCACAATACCGGCCGGCAGGGCCGGTGTTGAATTGTTGAATTAAAAAAGCCGCTCCCGGTATTCAGGGGCGGCTTTTTTTAGGTTCATCGCGGATCAGCGGGAAGTCACGGCGTGCTTCATGTGACAGATTGGTGCCTATCCTGGTCCAATTAGAGTAAGAGGTTGCGAGCCGGTCATCCGCGACACGTTGCCTCCAGCCTGTCCAGTGCCTCTTGTTCCGGCGGCGTCACCATCAGTTCATAACGTACCTTGATTGCCTGCCAGCGGCGCCCGTATTCACACCAGAAAGCCGGGTTGTCCGGTAACCATTCATCCGGGCTGCTGGCACCCTTGCTGCGGTTGGCACTGGCAGAGACGGCAATCAGGTTTTGGGGGTCGTTGGCGAATTGCTGGCGCAGGGCTTCATTCCATTGGTCGCCGCCGTGACCGTGGGCATGCCGTAGAGGGACCACGTGATCAATGTCCAGCGAGCGGGCGTTGGTGAAGGTGACATTGGTGTAGGGGTCGTACCAGCGGCCACTGGCCACAGTGCAGTGGCGGGCGTCGCTGAAGGTGACCGGGATCTGGCTTTTCTCGATGAGTGTCTCGGCGCGGGTGTCCTGGCAATCGCGATCATCATCAATCCAGTGAGGCCACATGTCGCGATCATAGAGCGTGCTGAAGGCGCGGCGTTCTTCGCGGGCTTCTTGCTCTGCGTTGCCTTGTATTTCGTGCGCCTGTTTGCATTGGTCTCTGTGGCAATGGTACTCCCCGGAATGGCGGTCAGTATGTCCTCCCTGGTTGTCCAGTCCACCGGGATGGGCGAGCAGCAGGGAGGGAGAGAGACTAAGAAAAAAGGTCAATAAGATGCGCAAGAAGTTACCCATTAAGCTAAGAATAAATGCGTAAGATATCAGCCGTTGAGCGTGTGAGCGATGGCGCACGGTGAAAATAGTGTGAACTGGTTCCGACAATTTACCACGACGAAACAAACCGCAACGCGGTACTACGAAAAGCCACATTTTGCGGCTGGGGGGATGGCCAAACGGACGTTAGTCTATTTAGGCTCCCCGGACCTGATGCGAGCAGGGCCGGGGGTTCGATTGTGTCCATGGCAGTCTCAACCGAAGTACCTGGAGCCTTTTATGACGTCCTCCCGCTCGTCGAGCAATGACAGCCTCAATGGCCTTGCCCTCGAAGCCGTGGAGCATCGCCTGCAGGCGCTGTCCGAGTATCTGGCAGTTTACCGTGCCGGGCTGGCGTCCGGAGTGGGTGGGTGTCAATGGCGCCAGGCCCGGGTGCTGCGCAGTGACATCTCCCGTCTGCAGGCATGGTGGTGGTACCTGAGCAGCCAGCAACGTGGCGCAGGTTGGGTGCGCCTGATGGATTGGCTGGTCCGTTGGTTGGCGCCAATGGTTCCGCTCAGAAAGGAAAAACCCCGTCGTCGTCATTCGGCGCGTTCCATGCGGCGTCTGGGTAGCTTCAGTCTGGTGATGCGCGCCTACGTGACACTGGAGGAGGACCTGCAGGGGCAACTGCTTACTCGCCGTCTCACCGCCAAACAATTTCCCGGTCGGGTCAATCCGACGCAGGTGTCTCAGCTGGAGGCGCGTCTTGAACAGGCGATCCTGCTGCGTCGTACTTGTCTTCCTGAGCCGCGCAAGGTGGCCATCTGTTGCCAGCTTTTGCGGCTCGTTATGGTATTGCGTCAATGGTTGGGGCTGCCATTACCCACCGCAAGGGTGCTGGAGCCATGATACAGCTGGACGTGATGTTGCCATCGCTGGATAGCTTGCCCAGGATTTTTTCCCTGTCTGATTTGAAGCAGCGCCTGCCGGGTGATGGCGAACATGCGCTGGATGTGACTTTGCGCTGGCTGGAGGCGGGAGTGATCCGTCAGGTGGCTCCCGAGCGGCCGGTTTTTTACCGGGTGGTGCTGGGAGAACCTCTCAGTGAGGCAGAGACTCTTCAGGCGTTAATGCGCACCTTCCCTTCGATCGTTGTGGTGGCGGGATCAGCGTTGTGGCGTCAGGGCCTCAGTTCTCAGCAGGACAACATGCTGGAATGTGCGGTGGCAGAACTGGAGGAGTCTTGCAATCTGAGTCAGGTGAAGTTGCATTCCCGCCCCGCTGGCTGGTGGTCTGTGATGCGCCAGGTCGGTGGGTTTGCCGCCGAGGGGTGCCACGGTGCAGCCATGCTCAGCCCGGAGATGGCGGTGGCCGATGCCGCTGCGTTCAGGGATGTCTGGATGCCCGACCGCGATGGTATTGACTGGAGCCGCCTCTCCACTGCACGACTCAGCCGTGCCACCGAAGCCCTGTTGCCGCTTCGTCCTCTGCACTGATTCTCCCTGCTGCCACTCGGCATTGACGCTGTTTCCTTGCTGCTATTAAATGAGAACCATTATCAGATCTGAGAAAGGACATCTCAATGGCGGGGATTGCCGCGTCACTACTGACGCTGGTTTCAGCAGTACTGCTATATCTTACCGATCGTGAACAGCGCCTGTTGACCGTGCCGCTGGCGCCCTGGTTGCGGCTGGTTTCTCTGGCTTTGCTCACGGGGGCTGCCGGGCTGTGGGTCCTGTCCCAGGGGGTGACACTTGGTTTGATGGTGGGGTTGTGGGTGTTTGTTCTGGCTCAGTTGGTGCTGGTGTTGCTGGTTGGGCACTATCGAGACAGCTTTCAGAAAACCGGAGGCCGCCTGTGAGAGTGTGGGCAGCCTTGTTGTTGTCACTTCCCTTGAGTGTGATGTCGGTAGGGCTGCTGGCGGCTGCGGTGCCGGTACCGTGGTCATCCTGGCTGGTACTGATGCTGCTGTTGGTAGTGACACTGTGGATGGCGCTGGTGGTGCTGGCAACTCTGCCACAGCGATCCTGGCCGGCACTGGTCGGGTTGGCTGCCGGTAATGGCGTGGCGTTAATGCTGCTGCAGTCCACCGCCCTTTATGGGGGTGGGTCATGAAGGCTGAGCGACTGCGCCGTTTTATTGGCCTGCATGCCTCAGTGGGGATGGTCTGCGGATTGCTGCTGTTTGTGGCGTTTTTTGCCGGCGCGATCAATGTATTTCATCACGAGCTCCATCACTGGCAGTCTTTGCCGTCGCACACCGCCGAGCCGCGGAATCCGGATCGCTTTCTGGAGCAGCTCACCACGCGTTTTCCCCAGGCGGCAAAACGGCTGTATTTCCAGCCGGGGGCCGACCCGGCCGCAATGTGGTTGCAGGATGGCGAGTGGCAAACGGCGCGTGCTTCAAGCTTTTCCGATGAGGGTGTATTCAGGGCGCAGCCCGTCTCCGAGCTGGCAGATTTTATCAACGAGCTGCATTACCAGCTGGCCATTCCCGGCGGCAAGGGGGGGCTCAACATCGGCATGACGTTGATGGGGTTGGTGGCCGTTTTGTATGGCGTTGCGCTCTTCAGTGGTCTGGTTATTCACTGGCCCAAGCTGGGCAGGGAATGGCTTGCTCTGCGCCATCAGGGCAATCTGCGTCGCTACTGGAAGAACCTCCATAACGTCATTGGGGTGATCAGTTTTCCCTTTCACCTGATCATGGCGATCACGGGGGCGGCCATGGGGCTGTTCGCGGTGATGGCCTTATTGCTGGGGGCCCTGGTGTTCGGCCCTCAGCTGCAGGGTGTTATCAGCACGGAGACGGATGTCTGGCCTGCGATGGAGTCATCGGGTGAGCCGGTGGCCATGGCGCTGATGGAAGACTATCTTTCCGCTGCCAGCCACGAAGTGCCGGGAGTGCAGGTGGCCTGGGTTGAGGTGCGCGGTTATGGCGACAGCCAGGGTTGGCTGGATGTGGCGGGTTCGGTGCCGGGGCATCTTGGGCATCATGTCCATGTGGTACTGGATCCAACATTGAAAACCCTGAGGGTGATCAGTCCCGGGCAGCGTGATCTCAATGACGCTTCACTGTCATCGGTCTATGCGCTGCACTTTGGTGATTACGGCGGGGTGCCGGTAAAGCTGATGTATTTTCTGCTCGGCTTGTTGGGCTGTCTGCTGTTTGTGTCGGGGAATGTGCTCTGGTGTGAGCGGCGCAGTGATCGCACAGGGCCTTCCCGCGCCTCGGCATTTTTGTTGCGGTTGACACTGGGTGTCAGCGTAGGCGTTGTCAGTGGCGTGGCGGTGAGTTTCTGGGTCAGCAAAGTGGGCCTGCATTCGCCACTGGATGAATGGGTGCCATTGCTGGAGAGGCTGGCCTTCTGGGTGGTGCTGGTACCCGTGATTGGCTGGAGTCTGCGGGCATCGCCGTTGCGGTTCTGTGGTCAGGGTGTGCGCATCATGCCCTGGCTCTATCTGCTGATTCCAATGCTGTCGGTCGCGTTGGAGGGGCGTCGAGCGTGGCAGGAAGGGGATGTGTTGCTGGTGAACCTGTTGATGCTGGGGTTGGCCGTCATCCTTTGGATATTGCGTGCGCATTTTCGTCGCCGGGTCCGTCTGGCGGAGCCGCATCCGTTGTGGGTGGGTCGGCTCAGTGATGAGCATCCGATTCATCTGGCTGATGCCGAGTTGGATAGCTAGTAGCGAGTGATGAGTTGCGCGTTTCGAAAGGCAAAACCTTGGCTTTCGGGTTGGGTGGTCTTTCGCGTGAGGCTTGATGAATAAAGCGCAGAGCGGCCCACAAAAAAAGCCGGGCGATGGCCCGGCTTTTTCGTTTCCGCTGACTGAAGGATCAGAAGCGGTAGGTGGCCTGCAGGGCAAGGCCGTGTGCGCTGTTCTCGAAGTCCGCACTATAAGTCTGCTGGGAAACGCGCCCTTCCTTCTCGTCGATGTAGGCGTAGGCCGCATCGAGCGTCAGGTCTTCTGACACATTCCAGCCGGCACCCAAGGTGACAATATCGCGGTCGCTCACCGGGATACGCACGGTACGGTCCATATCGCTGGTGGGGGTGCGGTCCTTGGCGTAACCGGCGCGCAGTACCCAGTCCGGGTTCAGCTGGTAGGCGCCACCGATGGCCACGGCCCAGGTGTCTTCCCAGTTCAGCTCTTCAGAAACGGTGCCAAAATCAGCAGCATAAGCAGGGTGTACACCGCTGTTCTCCACCTCAATCCCTTCCAGGCGGCTCCAGCGAGTCCAGGTCGCACCCGCATGCAGGGTCAGCTCTTCGGTGGCCTGAAAGCTGAAGGAAGTGTCGATGGATTCGGGCATGGTGATGTCCAGCTCGGCATCGTACTTGCCGTTCAGGCCGGGCAGCCCTGTGGGGATCATGGGGTTGGGGGGGACAGGGCCAAGCAAGCCGTTGCCGCCACTTACCGTGGTGTCACCTTCCAGGGTGAAGTCTACCTTGGAGTGATAGGTCAGGCCCCAATCCAGACGGTCGCTGACAGCCACCAGAACACCCAGGTTGTAGCCGTAGCCAATATCATCGCCCTCAATATCCACGTCTGCATCGCCACTGCCGCCATAGAGAACATTGGGTAGGGCGCTGGTCAGCTTGCCTTCAATGTGGTTGATGGTCGGCCCGAAACCCACAGAGACCTTGTCGTTAAAGGCATAGCTGATGGTGGGCTGGATGGTGACCACCTGAACCAGGCTGTTCAGGCCGTGGTAGCGTCCCTGGAAGCTATCTTCATAGTCGCTTTCCACGCCAAACGGCACATAAAGGCCGATACCGGCGTGCAGTTTCTCGTTGATCGGCGTCACGTAGTAGCCGAAGGGCACGGCGGAGAACGGCACCATGTCACCGTCGTTGGTGCCGGGGAACGGGCCGCTGGCATCACTGATATCGGTGCTGGCATCGATAAAGGCCAGACCGCCGGACACTTCGGCACGCTTCAGTCGGCTCATGGCCGCCGGGTTACCGTAAAGAACGCTGGCGTTGTCGGCGCTGGATGCACGGCCGGCGTAGGCGGAACCTGCGCTGCTGGCGCTCTGTTCATTGAGTGACAGGCCATTGGCCATCAGCTGACTCGATGCGGCAGCAATAGAGGCCGCCAAAATCATCTTGTGTGAATACATCATCATAGCTTTCCCGAGTTATGCATGTTGATTAGCGCGCGCACGGTATCACCGTACCGACCGGTATGGCCATGGGCTTTCGCGGAAAAAATGCACCATTTGTCGCCAATATCACACTTAAAAGACGTAAACATGATGTTTAAAGTTATGAACATGTTTCATTGTCACATCGAATGATGGCGCGTTTCGCGTTTTGTGTACAAAGTAAATGATTTGGACTCGGAGGGGGCGCCCAGAGGTTCAGGAATCAGTGTTGAAGTAACTGCTTGCGGTACGCTCTGGGAGTAAGGTCGAACCAGTCCCGGCAGGCCCTGTTGAAGGCAGATTGCTCGGAGTAGCCGAGCAGACCGGCGATCTGGCTGAGTTTGAGATTGGGCTCCATCAAGTATTGACGGGCCAGCCTCATCCGTTCAGCGCCTAGCAGCTGTTCGTAAGTGGCTCCCTCTCTGGCGAGGCGGCGCTGTAATGTGCGTTTGTGCATCGAAAGGTGAGAGGCAATGGTGTCGCTGGAGCAGCGCCCGGTCGGCAGCAGGGTGTTGATCAGGCGGGTGATGTCTTCGGACAGGCTGCTGGCATTCGGTGCCTGCTGGGAATCAAGATAGCGTTCCGCCAGTTGCCAGGTCTGGTGGTCGGCACTGGAGAGAGGCATGGCATAGGTCGACATGGGCAAGTAGAAGCCAGTCCAGCTCTGCTCGAAGAACGCTTCGCAGCGGAACATTGATCGGTAAGCTGACTCGTCCGCATTACGTGGGTGCCTGAAATGAACGGATAAGGGCTGAAAGTCGTCTCCACACAGCAGTTTGATGACCTGCATGGCATTAGCCATACCCAATTCGTGGGGCTGCACCCAGTAGCCCAGGTCTTCTTCTTCAATATGGTAGAAGAACTGGATAGCGGGGTGGCCGTCCAGCATGACCATTTGAGTATCAACGCTGAGAACCGGGGAGTGCAGGTGCAGATAGCGACCGATGCTTTGAATGGCGTCCCCCACGGTCATGGAGCTGCGAGCAATGACGGAGATTGGCCCGAGAATGTCCATGCCCTGATAGTCCGCCAGGCTCATGCCAAAGCCCGGGTCTCCGAGGCTTTTCGCGGTGTCTTCCAATAGGGCAATGAAGTCTTTGAGAACCAGGAAGCTCTGGTCTTCCCGATCCTCCTGCGGCGGGATGCGATGCCGGGCGAGAAGCGGAAAAGGATCGCCGCCCGTGCGCTTTACCTGTTCTTCATAGCCCCAGAGGTTGGTGGCCCGGATTAGGCTGGTCACGCTGTGCTCTCCAATGAGATTGCCTCGGACATCGGGGCAAATCGTTGCATTTTGGGTCGCCATATTGTCGCGATATGTCAAAAAAATGTCCGCAATCGTCAAGATTGTCAAGAGGGGCTGGGGAAATATTAGGTCGACAATAGGTATTCATATCAATAACAAGGAGACGGCCATGACCGCCCAGCACTACGACATCATCATCATTGGTGCCGGACTCTCCGGCATCGGCACCGCCTGCCACATTGCCCGCGAGTACCCCGGCAAGACGATGGCCATCCTCGAGCGCCGTGAAAAAGTGGGCGGAACCTGGGACCTGTTCCGCTACCCGGGGATCCGCTCTGATTCCGATATGGCCAGCTTTGGCTTCAACTTCAAACCCTGGTACTCGGACAAGGTGTTGGCCAAGGGCGGCGATATCCGCGAATACGTGGCGGAGACGGCCAGGGAGTTTGGCCTTTACGACAAGGTGAAGTACGGCCTGAAACTGGAAAAGGCCAATTGGTCGAGCAGCAACCAGCACTGGGTGATTCCGGCCCTGCATGAGGCCAGCGGTGAAACCCGAACCTACACTTGCGGTTTCATCGTGAACTGCGCTGGTTACTACAACTACGATCACGGTTACCGCCCGCATTTCGAGGGCGAGGAGCGCTTCAAGGGGCAGATTGTTCACCCCCAGCAGTGGCCGGAGGACCTCGATTACAGCGGCAAGAAAGTGGTGGTGATCGGCAGTGGTGCCACCGCCATTACCGTGGTGCCGGCCATGGCGGAAAAGGCTGCCCGGGTCACCATGCTGCAGCGCTCCCCCAGCTACATCATGGCCATGCCGGATACCGATAAAGTGTCCATGGCCATGAACAAGGTGATGCCGAAAAAATGGGTGTTCAACATTACCCGCAAACGCAACATCCTGTTCCAGCGCGGCCTCTACCTGGCCTGTCAGCGCTGGCCGGAAAAGGCCCGCAAGCTGCTGATCTCGCACATGAGCAAACGTGCTCCGAATATTGATGTGAAGCACTTTACACCGTCATACATGCCTTGGGATCAGCGCCTCTGTGCAGCGCCAGACGGTGATTTTTTCGATGCCCTGCGTTCCGGCAAAGCGGACATGGCCACTGATCATATCGATCACTTCGATGAGACCGGTATCATGCTGAAGTCCGGCCAACACCTGGAGGCAGATATCATTGTCACCGCCACGGGCCTGGATGTGCAGTTGATGGGCGGCTTGCAGTTGGAGCTGGACCACGAGCCGGTGAACCTGACGCAGAAGATGACCTACAAGGGGCTAATGATTCAGGATATTCCCAACTACGGCTGGATCTTCGGTTATACCAATGCGCCCTGGACGCTGAAGAGTGATATCGGTGGCCAGTACCTGTGCCGCTTGTTCGATCAGATGGAAAAGACGGGGGCAACGGTGGCCACCCCGGTGGATCATCACAACAACCTGACAGAAGTAGGGATGCTTGATGGCTTCGCGCCGGGTTACATTAACCGCGCCAAGGATCGCATGCCCCGTCAGGGGCGCGGTGGTCCCTGGAAGGTCACCATGCATTACGGGCAGGACAAGAAACTGCTGACGGAGGACCCGGTGGCTGATGGCATACTGGAGTTTGCTGGTCCGGAAGCGGCGCGCGACAGCAACGTGACGCCGCTGCGCGCATCCGCTTGAGTTTGGTTTAATTGTAGTGCCTGCCCGGGTAACACAGGATTTGGGAGAGCTATTCGGGGCAGGCACAGGGAGTAAAAAATGAAAGATAGTTCCAAGCCGCCTGTGCTGCTGATTCATGGCATGTGGAGTGATGGTGAAACCCTGCATGAAGTGCGTGATGCCTTTATCGATCAGGGCTACACCGTGGACTCGGTCACCCTGCCTTTCCATCGCCCACGGGCTGAGCACTCCTCGGCGAGCCTCGCCAGCCTGGCACGGGCCAGGTTGCAGGACTATGTGGAGTACCTGGTGGATCATGTGCAGAAAATGGGCGCAGCGCCTATTGTAGTCGGCCACTCCATGGGTGGGCTGTTGGCCCAGTTACTGGCCGCGCGGGTTGCCTGTGACCGGCTGATATTGCTGTCCTCTGCGGCACCGGCAGGCATTAATGGGCTGGGCTGGTCGGTATTCCGCACGCTGGGTCGCAACCTTTTTCTTTTTCCGTTGTGGCGCAGTGCCACCAGTCTGGGACTGGCCAACGTGCAATACGGCATCGGCAATGCGCAAAGCGAAGTGGTGCAGCGGGAAATTTATTCCACCTGTAGCTACGAGTCCGGCATGGTCACCTTCCAGATGACCCTCGCCGCCTTCAGTAAACATACCTTTGCCAATGTGGAGCCGAGCAGTATTCGCTGCCCGATCCTGATCATTGGCGGGGTGGAAGACCGTATTACCAGCATCGGTGTGCAGCGTCGCATTGCCCAACGCTACGGCGATCGCTGCACACTCATTGAAATTCCAGGCTGTGATCACTGGACGGTGGGTGGTTACTACTTCCGGGAAATTCGTCTGGCCATGTTCAACTGGCTGGAAGAAACCGCCCCCGCACTGCCCGACACCGAGGCCTTGATGGCCGGTTAAGCAGCGTGAGCTACAACAGCCCGTCCGTTATGCAGTCTGCAGACGAGGCGGGCTTTTTTTGTCCATTGCCAATGAATAGTCGGCCTCGCTTTTTCAGGTGGGGCGGGCAGGGTGCATTGCCCTTTGCCTTTGCCCGCGCAACAGACTGAGGCGATGGTGATTATTATTCCATGTCACTGCCCATGGGTTTGCGTGAAAAAATGCCAATGATCGGCGTGCCCTGGGTGCGAAGGATCGGTTCGATCTCCTGATGCAGTGCATGGTAGTGGTAGAAAGGGACCCGTGGAAAAAGGTGATGGATGGAGTGCAGATTCTGTCCCAGCCAGAACCACTCAACGGGTTTCATCCAGGTCGGCATGATCAGGCTGTTGGTGTTGCGGTACCGCTCGCTGACCTTGTATGGCAGGTGGGGGCGATAGGCAAACCAGTAGGCCGTGAACAGCCCGCCGGCGTAGTAGGCCAGCAGAATGACCAGCACGGTGCCGGGCTGGCTCACCAGCATCAGGAAGGCAATGCGCCAGCCCAGGGAGATGGCGATTTCCAAACAGTAAATGAGCCGCTCCATCCGCGATGCGCTTTGCCAACTGTGCGTCACAAAAAATGTATTCTGAGTCCACTGAAAACGCAGTCCGGCGGTGATTAATGACAGCGGACTCTTCTGCATCCCACTGACGACAAAATCCGGATCCTTGTCTGGCTGGTTGGTATAGCGATGATGGGTAAAGTGCTCGATGCGGTGTGAGGCATACGGAATCGCAATGATCGGCGCGACCAGGTAGCCGCACAGATCATTGATCCATTTGCGGCCGTCGTGCTGACCATGAATGTTGCCGTGGGCGGCTTCGTGCAAAGGGGTGTAGGACATGTAGGTCAGCGTGGCCACAGCCAAAAAGGCGGCCCAGGCGGGTAACATGCCGCTGGCAAACAGGAATAGCGTCAAGACAAATGCGACCACCACGGCGAGCGTAAGCGCAACTGTCGGCCAGGCGGTTTTCCCCATATAGTGTTTGGCGCAGGTGATCGCCTGTTTGTTCAGTGTTGCCGAATCCATGCTGGTTGCCTTTTGTAGGTGTTACCGGGCTTCAGGTTACGGCGGCAAGAAAATAACCAGAATAGCCTGCGTGGCCATTCACCCTGAAAAAGTGGCCACAGTGTTTCGGGACAGTGGCGGCGGTAACGGGCAATGCAAACAACTGATGACAAACTGCACTCAGTGGCCATCACACAGGTCATGGTCAACTTTGCCCAGCGCAACGGGATAGACCGACAGACCTGTTTGCTGGGTACCGGCATTGCAGAAGATGCCCTGAGTGATGGTGAGGGCCTGGTCACCCGTACGCAGGAAATGCGTCTGATAGAGAATCTGGTGCTGGCGCTGCCTGAGGTGGGGGCGTCGGGTTTTGATCTCGGGCTGCAATACAATCTCGCCACCTTCGGGGTCTGGGGCTTTGCCCTGCGCACCTGTCGCACCCTGCGCGATGCGGCCTCCCTGGGGCTGCGTTATCTGCCGTTGAGCACCGCCTACTGCCACATCACCATTTGTGACGAAGAGGACGCCTTCGGGGTGGTGTTCGATCCTGATCCGATTCCCGCGCACCTGCGCCAGTTCCTGCTTGAACGGGACATGGCGACGGCCATGAACCTGATCCGTGAAATTACCTTTCAGGGCGTGGAGTTCAAGGCGGTGGAGTTTACCGGTGACACCGACGTGGCGGCAGACACCGTGGCGTCGCTGTGCGGGGTGGCTCCCCGCTTTCATGCGTCGGCCAACCGTATCCTGGTCAACCGGGCCGGGGTCAGTCAGGCATTTCCCGGTTTTGATGCCGCCCTGACAGGGATGCTGGAGCAGCAATGCCGGCAGCGTATGGAAACCGTGGAAAATATCGGGATGGCTGGCCGGGTACGGCGGAAACTGCTGGGTGACCTTGGCCTGGGGGCGTCCCTGAATGACATGGCCAGCTCGTTAGCGCTCTCATCCCGCAGTCTGCGGCGCAGGCTGGAACAGGAGGGCACTAGTTACCGGGATCTTGTTGACGATGAGCGCAAACAGCTCGGCCTGCAGTTACTGAGCAGTACCAGCATGAAAATCGAAGAAGTCGCCGCCCATCTTGGCTATACCGATGCGGGCGGATTTGTCCGGGCCTTTCGTCGCTGGCAGGGCTGTTCACCCAGTGAATACCGGAGCGAGGGGGCGGCAGGGACGGAATCCTGAGGGGCTGAACGGCCGTGGCATCACTGGCGCCAGGCATAAAAAAAGGCCTCTCGATTGAGAGGCCTTTCTATATGGCGCGCCCGAGAGGATTCGAACCTCTGACCTTTGCCTCCGGAGGGCAACGCTCTATCCAGCTGAGCTACGGGCGCAGAACTTGTTGCACAGCGGTCGGGGGCATCTGGCACCCTGGCTGTGCAGGCTGGAACTTGGGGATCCAACGGCGGCGAATGATAGCCGGTTGCGGCGGTGGCGTCCATGCATGGGGCATTCCGGTTGTTCAGTTCCCGGCCGGGTTGGCTATAATCTGTTCGCTGCCCTGTTCTGGTGCGGCCATTGTCTGGCAGACCGTCTCTTGCGGGTTTCCGACGTTCTTGCCCTTTGATCGAGCCCGATAAATGACGGAGTGTCCGGATGAACGTTTATTGGGTGGTGTTGTTGCTGGCAGTGATTGTGGAAGTGGCTTGGGCCTTGAGTCTGAAATGGATACAGACACACCCCGGTGTGTGGTCCATTGGAACCTCCCTGCTGCTCACCGGTCTCAATATGCTGATGCTGTCCTATGCCATGCGTGGCATACCGGTGGGTACGGCCTATGCGGTATGGACTGGACTGGGCGCGGTAGGCATCACCGTGATTGGGATTCTCTGGTTCAGTGATCCACTCAGTGTGTCACGGCTGCTGTTCATGGCCCTGATTATTGTCGGTGTGGTTGGGCTCAAGCTGACGGGAAAGGCGGCGTGATTGTCAGGCAGAAAGCGGGTGATGTTGGACCTCAGTGAGGTTTTCGTGTCGAATGCGGTTAGCTGGCTTTTTACAATCTTTTCCCACTAACTCTTTGATGAACCGGTAGTCTTTGCAGGCAATTGCAGATTGCAAAGAGATGGAGAAAACCGTGCGGATTGCTTATCTGGAAGATGATATGGCCCAGGCCGAGCTGGTGACCCACTGGCTGAAGGAGGCAGGGCATAACTGTATCCACCAATCCAGCGGCCGCGAGTTCATGTCGTTATTGCGGCGTGACACTTTCGATATTCTCCTGCTGGACTGGGAAGTGCCGGACATGAATGGCTATGCCGTGCTGGAAGAAGTGCGGGCTAGCGGTAATCGTACCCCGGTACTGTTCGCCACCCAGCGTGATGATGAATCTTCTATTGTCGGCGCATTGTCGCTCGGCGCGGATGACTACATGGTAAAGCCGACCAAGCAAGCGGAATTGCTGGCCCGTATCACCGCCCTCGGGCGCCGGGCAGGGGTAGCGGAAATGGATGAAGAAACGGCGCTCTCGGTGGGGCCCTGGACAGTGGATCGTGCGCGACGCCAGATCCTGCTGGACGAGGAGCCCGTCAAGCTCACGGACAAGGATTTCGAGCTGGCCTGTTATCTGTTCCAGAATGTGGGCAAGCTAATGAGTCGTGCACACCTGCTGGAAAAGGTGTGGGGCATCATGACGCCCATTGAATCGCGAACCGTGGATGTACACATCAGCCGGATTCGTCGCAGCCTGCAGATTCGTCCGGAACGCGGCTACCGTATCAAGACAGTCTATCAGCACGGTTATCGGCTGGAGCCGATCGAAGAATAAGCTGAAGACAGGGTACTTATCAGGAAGGGGCTAATGAAGGGTTGGTTGTGGATGGCGCTGCTGCTGGGACTGATGTCGTCCGTGGCAAGTGCACAGGAAGACTGGCAGTACACCCTTCGTCCCGGTGATTCCCTGTGGAAGATCTGCGATCGTTTTGCTCAACAGCCCGACGCCTGCTGGCGTGAGCTGGCCTCCTACAACGGCCTTGATAATCCCCACAGTATTCGCCCCGGTGACACCCTGCGGGTGCCCATCGATTGGCTCAAGGAAAAACCCATTTCAGCCACGGTGCGTGGCGTCACCGGGGAAGTGCTGCTGTACCCGGCTGCGGGTGGCGAGCCCGTCGTGGTCACCGAAGGGCAGACCGTTGCCTTTGGTGATGCTCTTGAAACCGGCATGGATGGCAGTGCCAAAGTGCACTTTGCCGATCAATCCGTGGTGCGCATCAAGCCTTCCTCCCTGCTGGTAGTAAACCAGTATCGCCGCTTCCTCGGCCAGAAGGGTGAGCGCACCGAGTTGCGCCTGGAGCGCGGGGCGATCCGCAACAGTGTCTCTCCCCAGGATCAGGATGAAGCCACCTTTGAGGTTTACACCCCGGGAGTGGTGGCGGCGGTGCGTGGCACCGAATACTACCTGACGGTGGATGGCGCCGAGACCAGCCGTAACGAAGTGCTGGAGGGGCAGGTGGACGTGAGTGGCCGTAAAACCACTCGTGAGGTCATGGCGGGTTATGCCACCCTGGCAGCAGTGGATGAGCCGCCCATCGAGCCGGTGGCACTCCTGCCTGCGCCATCTCTGGCGGTAACCGAGTCCCCAACCGGTGCTGACGCTGTCTGGCCCGCCCAGGCGGATGCCCAGCAGTATGTGGTGGAGTGGTATCAGCAGCCTGACGATACCTTGTTGGGGCAGCAATTCGTGTCAGAAACCCGCTGGCAGCAGAATCTGCCGGTGGGCGAGTATCGCCTGCTGGTGCGTGCTGTGGATGCCAATGGGCTCCGCGGAGAGGAGGCCTGGCAGGCCATCAGCATCACCCCGCCACCGCTCGCTGCGCCGGCCCCCACCCCAGAGCCGGAGCTTGAGCCTGAGCCCCAGCCCGAACCGGAAAAGAAACAGTCCTGGGACCTGTGGGTATTCATTGGTGGGGTCGCCCTGATGCTGGCGCTCTAGACCATGCGCAACCGGCTGACACTGGACCAGCGCCGCTATCTGGCCGAGCACATTTCGGTGCTGCTGCTGGTGGCGGGGCTGAGTATCTTGCTCAGTGTCAGTGGCGCACTTTCCTTTGTTGATCGCTACATCTACGACAACCTGATGCAAACGCTGCCGGATGATCCGGCCAGCGATGTGGTGATTGTCGGCATTGATGAATACAGCTTGCGCGAGATTGGACGCTGGCCCTGGGACCGCAAGGTGCATGCCCAGATCATCGACCGGCTCACCGAGATGGGGGCCCGTGCGGTGCTGATGGATTTGATTCTGTCAGAGCCGGATCGCAACAACCCGGATTCAGATCAGGCGCTGGTGGATGCCATGGCGGCCAACGGCCATGTCTACTTGCCAGTGCATGTGGAGCAATTACGCGCCGGCGGCCAGCTCATCGAAGTGTTGCCTTATTCTCCCTTTGCCCGAGCCGCTGCCGGACTGGGCCACGTGGATCTGGAGCTGGACGACGATGGGGTGGCCCGGTCCGTGTATATGCGTTCCGGCATCGGCCAGGCCTGGTGGCCGCACATTACCCAGACCTTGCTGATTCATGAAGGGGAAATGGCAGAAAACCGCTTCCCTTCGGATCAGGGCGAAGAGTTTTCCGGTCTCGCCAATGTGCGGCGTTACCACCGCTATATTCCGTTTGTCAGCGGTCCCAACAGTTACCCGCAAATCTCCGCTGTGGAGCTCCTGGAAAACCTGATCCCTGAACAGTTGATCCGTGACCGCATTGTGTTGGTGGGCGCCACGGCTGCGGGTCTGGGTGACATGCTGCCGACCCCGGTGGCCAACAGCGGCGAGCTGATGGCGGGGGTGGAGATCAATGCGAATTTGCTCGATGCCCTGCGCAGCGACACCCTGATCCGCGAACTCAACATGCCCAGCGTGCTGGTGCTTAGCGCGCTGCTGGCGCTGCTCGCTCCGCTACTGTTGCCCTATGTGCTACCGCGCTGGAGCATTCCGCTGGTGGCCGCCATCATGCTGTCGTGCATGCTGGTGAGCATGGTGATGTTGATCACCCTGCGATTGTGGTTCCCGCCCGCCGCCGCCATGACGGCGGCGCTGATGGGCTACCCGCTGTGGACCTGGCGCCGCCTGGAATACTCCCTGTCGTATATGCGCAAGGCGCTGGAGCGGCTGTCGGAATACAGCGAGCTCAACCGACGTCTCACTCGTTCAGCGTCACTGGAGCAATTTGGCGTGATGCTGGATCGCGTATTGCCGGTCCGGGCCTGGCAGCTGTATGGCCTGGAGACGCCATTGTCCGGTGGCGAGAAACTGGCTGCTTCCGAATGGAAAGGGCAACTGGCGCGCCAATATCGCTTCCGTTATGAGGGGCGCCGTTGTGAGCTGCAGCTGGTCTGGCACCAGGGGCTGGATGCCGATACCTACGATTACTGGGTGCACGCCATGTTGGTGCGCATCCGCTCCGGTGTGCCCAGCGCCGGTCCGCGCTATGAGGTACTGGAAAATCACATCGACAGGTTGCGCCGCGAAGAAGAGCGTCAGGAGGCCCTGACCCGTTTTTTCCAGGTGACACTGGCGCAGATCCGCGAAGGGGTGGTCATTGCCGATGCCTGTGGCGGTATTGTGTTTGCCAACCCCCAGGCGGCGTTGCTGCTGGGCGTGGATGCGGGGCGCCTCAACAGCGGCGATTTCCCGGTAACCGACATTGGCCGGGAGCTGGAGTTGCGTGAACACGGCTGGGACGAGCTGCTGCGCCGCACGCTCAGCGAGGGTCGCAGCCAGCTGGAATGCCGCAACCGTCAGGGTGCCGACCTGTATCTGGATATGCTGCTGGTGCACGCTGGCGACAACCCGGGGCGGATGATGATCCTGTCGTTCAAGGATATTTCCGAGGTGAAGCTGGCCCTGCGTACCCGTTCGGAAATGCTAGATTTTCTCTCCCACGATCTGCGTTCCCCCATGGTGTCGGTGCTGGCCCTGACCGAAAAAATGCGTCAGGGCAATCAAGGGGATGAACTGCCGCAGTTCCTCGATAACGTCCAGCACTATGCCCAGAAGAACCTGAACATTGCCGAGCAGTTCCTGCAGTTGGCCCGGGTGGAAGCGGTGGAAACCGTGGAAATGAATGAGCAGGACATGCTCGATGTGGTCGAAAGTGCCATTGATCAAGTGCAGATCCAGGCTCAGCAGCGCGATATCGTACTGCGCTTTGACTACGACCCGACTCAGGATGTCTGGGTGCAGGGCAATAATGAGTTACTCGAGCGTCTGGTTGTGAACCTGCTCACCAATGCCATCAAATACAGCCATGAAGGCAGTTCCGTGGACGTGAAATTGTATGCGGACAATGGCCAGGTGTGTTGCGAAGTGCGTGACCGTGGCGTGGGCATTCCACCGGAATTCCAGGCGCGCCTGTTCCAGCGCTTTACCCGCGCCAGCACCAGCGGCGGCGCGGGTGTGCGTGGCGCGGGCATGGGATTGAGGTTCGTCAAGGTGGTCACCGAGCGTCACGGCGGAGATATCCGGGTGCAGAGTACGATCAACGAAGGCAGCCGGTTTACCCTGGTTTTACCTCGCATTGACATGGGGTAGGGCAGATTGGAATGTAAGGGGCCGGTTTTGGGGTGTTTGGAACCGGGCCTGCAGCGTCGGCGCCCCCATCACCAAAGCCGCAAAAAGATGCCATTTTGTCCCCACGGCCAGAGCGGGTATAATCGCCAACCGCACGCCCCTGAGGCGACTCACAGAACAGTAGAGGTGTAATTGTGAAAAAGATCCTGACAGCCAGCCTGGTACTGATTGCCGCCCTGTTTGCCGCCGGCAATGTGGCTGCCAAGAGCACCAAGGAAATTTCCCCTTACCCGCTGGGTGAGCGCTCCGTGTTCAGCGATCGTGCCATCGAAGAGCGTATCAAGCCGGTTGGTTCTGTGTGCGTCGAAGGTGAAGAATGTGGTACTGCAGCCCCTGCGGCGGCTGAAGTTGCCAGCGGCCCGCGCTCTGGCGATGCCGTTTACAACTCCGCCTGTGCTGCCTGTCACGCCACCGGCGCTGCTGGCGCACCCAAGACTGGCGATGTTGCTGCCTGGGCTCCCCGTATTGCCCAAGGCAACGCGACCCTGGTCAAGCACGCCATCAACGGCATCAACGCCATGCCCCCGAAAGGCATGTGCATGACCTGCTCCGACGACGAGATCAAAGCGGCCGTTGAGTACATGGTCAGCGAAAGCAAGTAAGCATGATCCGGATTCTGTTCGCAGCGGCGGCCCTGCTATTGGCCGCCTGCTCCGATAACGACTCCAGCAACAACGCCCCGGCTGCGGCTGCCAATCAGGCAGATCAACGCAGCGGGGCGTTGTTGTATCGCCAGTACTGCGTCAACTGCCATGGCAGCGGCGCAGGTGGCGCTCCTCAAGTAGGCAAGGACCACCGACTCTACTGGTCCCACGAAGTGGAAGAAGAGGGCTTCGAAACCCTCGTCCAGGAAGCCATCCATGGCATCAATGCCATGCCTCCCCGCGGCAACTGCTACGACTGTTCCGATCAGGAAATCCGCAACGCCGTCATCTACATGCTGCAGCTCAGCGCGGCGAAATAAAAACCAGCTGGCAGTTTCAAGCTACAAGGTGCGATCGGGCGCCAAGTTGGCGGTGGGGCCGTGCCCGCGATCTGACGTTTGTATTCGCTCGCTCCTTTAAATCTCTCTCCAAGCTGCTGTTTTCACTCGCGCGCAAGTTGAATATGTAGGACATGGCTTACATATTTTTGTAAGTGATTGGGTTAGGTTGTTTTCTTGCCAAAGCAGATGCAAGAAAAGTCCGATTAAAAATTCCCGTTCAACACGCAAGTGCAAGAAAAGTCTGTTGAGAGTGATTCTTGCCTGTGGGGTAAGTCACTGATTGGCAGGCAATTTGATGTACTTCTTGCGGGCGGGAAGATCGGGGATATACAGCAAAATGTTATATCGCATCTGCAATTGAATAAACTGTTATGTGAGAGTGGACATGTCTGAGAGGCTTGCGCTTTTTATTTTGACTATCTTGTTTCCTATTGCCGCATCAGCGGGAGCTTGGGGAGTGGGGAGCTACGATAACGATATGGCTCAAGATTGGTACCTGGATATCCAGGGGGCGCCAATTCGGGGAATTATCATAGAGCGTGCCTTTGATGTGCCGCCGGTTGGTTATCTTGACGTGGACGAATGCTCAATCGTATTTGCTGCAGCAGAGATTATTGTTGCAAAAAGAACGGGTGACCTAGGGAGTATCCCGTTCGACGGTAATGAGTGGATTCTATCATTGGATAGCCCGAGTAACTTGCTTCTTGAAAAGGCGAGATTAGCAATCGGCTATTGTCTGGACGAAGCGAGGTCTGAATTGGCAGGGCTGTGGAAAGATAGTCAGTACTTTGATGCTTGGCGACTCGGAGCCGAGACCATGACTAAGCGGCTACAGTGAAAGCACATAACAAGCGCATGTTGCGGATAAATTTCCGCTGTGCTCCAAATTTCCGCAAATGCGGGCGTTAACTGGTTTCAGGAAAGGAAATCTGAGATGTTGAAATTCTGGAAATGGCCAAAATTCTTACATGGAAGCGGTCATGATTATTACGAGCATCAGGAAACAAAGGAGCTATACGGAAGACAATTACTAAATCTAAGCGAAAAGCTCCTTTGGGCAATGTTTGCCCCTTTTTTAGCTTTGGCAGTCAATCCAGAAAAGCTAGATATAATTGTTGTTGCTAGTGGAAGCTTGGGGATTTTTCTGTCTGGGCTATACCTTCGGCACCAGGGGCTGAAAATCATTGATGAGTCCAAGTGTGGGAAGTTAAAGATCTACACCGGTGATTAATGAGTTAACAAGAAAAAGGCAGCATCGCCCCTGCGGGGCTGGACCTCGCTCCGCTCGGCCGCTGCCGGCAGCGTTACATGAATCGCTCTTCAAGCTGGTTGCATGAAGGAAGTTGAAAGGATTGTCAGGGTTGATCATGCAGGCGAAAGAGGCGCCATAGGGATCTATAGCGCCCAATTGCTTGTCGCTCGGGTTCTGTACAAAGATTTAGTGAAGGTGCTCGAAGAAATGCTAAGCCATGAGCGCGAGCATTACGCTACGTTCAATCGGATCCTTAAATCACGAGGCATCCGCCACTGCTACGGATTGACTGTATGGGCATTAGGGGGTTGGGGGCTAGGAATAATTACAGCCCTTTTAGGCCGTAATGCTATCTGGGTCTGTACAAACTCAATAGAAACAGCTGTGCTGCATCATTTGCATTGGCAATTGTCGTTCTTGGAGCTTCATGATGCTGAAATACATGCTGCTGTTTTGAGCATCAAACAAGACGAAGAAGAGCACCAAGAGGTAGGGAAGGAAAATGGTGGGGATTCTATTGTCTATAAGCCAATTTTCTGGCTTGTTCAGTGGTCAACGAAGTTCGCTATTTGGCTTTCGAATAAGCTTTAGGTTATGTAACTGTACGCTGCTGCCGACAATCGACAGAGCGCAGCGTTATGTTTAAGAAAAGTGGATTGCAAAAGCGCAGAGAGATCAAAGCTGCTCGGGCAGAGAAGGCTCGTCATGGTGTGGTGGATGTCTACTGTGATGTGGCTCCGAAAGGTTCGTTGTTAGCGGATAAGAAAACTTTGAGGAAGGTGAACCCCTTGGGGCCTCTGCCAAACTTCTATGTTGATCGTCACTTTGAGTGTAAAGACTGTGGAAGTGATGAGATTTGGACTGCCAAGCAGCAGAAGTGGTGGTATGAGGTGGCCAAGGGGTGCATTTCATCTGTTGCTGTCCGTTGCAGATCGTGCAGACATAAAGAAAAAATTAGAAAAGCAGAGTCCAGAAAGGTGCACCTTGTAGGCCTGGAAAAGAAACATAACAAGTAGCATAAGCTCGACCTTGTAGTTCCCCCGCTTTAGTGGACACCTTCTCCTAACCAGAGGAGGTGGCAAATGCCCCGATACAACAACCCGAGAAAGACCTGGCAATACTCCGCAGACTTCAAGGTAAAGGCCGTGGAACTGAGCTATCAGGATGGCATCCAGGTTCAACAAGTGGCGGCGGGTCTGGATATTCACCCAATGATGCTTTCTCGGTGGCGAAAGGAGTACCGGGAAGGCAAGATCAAACCTGATGGCCGTAAGCGTGTAGATGTGATGAAAAACAAGAAACTCCCCACTGCTGAGGAATTGAGAGAGCTCGATAAGCTCAGGCGGGATAATGCCCGTTTGCAGAAGGAGAATGACCTTCTAAAAAAGTGGCAACGGTATCTGGCGGATCGACATCAGAGCGATTTGGATTCATCCAGGAACACAGACGACAACTAGGCGTCAGGTACCTTTGTAAGTGGCTGGGAGTGTCGCGCAGCGGTTTCTATGCGTGGCGTAAGCGAGAGACGTCCAGGCGGTCGCGAGAGGATGCCGCTCTTCTCGAAAAGGTACGCCGAGTCCATGAAGATTGCCGTGGCGTCTATGGAAGCCCGAGAGTGCATCAGGCCTTGCGTCAGCAGGGCATTCGGGTTGGCAGAAAGCGGGTTGAACGGTTGATGCGAGAGGCGTCGTTGGTCGGCAGAGTGGCCAAAATTTACCGAAGGGTGCCTGGGGTAGAGCGGTTCTACCAGCGTCACAAGAACCTTCGCCTGAACACACCTGCTCCGAGCGGGGTCAATCAGCAGTGGGTGGGGGACCTCACTTATATAAAGGTTAATCGGGAATGGCGGTACCTTGCGGTGGTGCTGGATGTGTATTCCCGAAAGGTCATTGGTTGGTCGCTGGGAAGTAGGAAAACAGCTGAGCTTACGCTGAGGGCCTTGCGTCACGCCCTAAGGGTAAGAAAGCCGGCCCCGGGGCTGATATTCCATACAGATAGAGGTGTGGAATATGGCGCGTACTTGATCCAGAACGAGCTTGGAAGGCATGGTATCCGGCCGAGCATGAACCGACCAAAGCAATGTACAGACAACGCACATATGGAATCCTTTTTCCATAGCATGAAAGCGGAAGTGATTCATGGTGTGTCGTTTAAAGATGAGCAAGAATTGAGAGCGGTTCTGCGTGGCTATATCAACCAGTTTTATAATCAGAAACGGTTACACTCTGGTATTGGGTATATGGCCCCGACAGAATACGAGAGAATGGCAGCGTAAAATGATGTGTGTCCATTTTATCGGGGGAAGATCACCTTCGGCGGCTATGCCAGGTGTTATGTGGTTTAACTATTAGGGCGATCGCATTGTTTATTGTGTCTCTTACATATATCAAGCCGCTTGATGAAGTGGATCGGTTTATTCCTGAGCATATCGAGTTCTTGAATGAGCAGTATCGTTTGGGCAATTTTCATCTTTCTGGACGTAAAGAACCTCGCACCGGCGGTGTCATCATTGCAGGGGTGAGTAATCGCTCTGAGTTAGACCAGCTGCTTGAGCAGGATCCTTTCTATCGCGAGGGCCTGGCCAGTTATGAGGTCACTGAATTTGTGCCAACAAAATCATCGCAGGGGCTAAAGTTCCTGGTTGAGATGTAGGTGTACAACGCTGGCGTCGCCAGGAAATGCGTTCGCGTTGGCTGGGTATTTTATGGGGCTACACCTTGATGGCGGGCTTGCTGTTTTGTTGCCTCCCGGGTGTGTTGGTAGCTAAGGGTGGTTTCCCCCAATACTTCGCAGGCTTGAAGAATACGAGCTTCCACGAGCACTTCATCGCCGGGTCTCAGTTGCAGAACTACCTCGCCGGTTTTCTTGCTGTCACCATTAATGGCTAATTTGCTGGTTTCGCTGTTAATCAGGGTGGTGCCGTTGCGATTGCGGCTGGCTCGCAGCAGGTAATCCAGGGTGTTGTACCTTCCCTTACAGCTGACTTCGAGCTGGAAGTGATGCTGGTCATGAATGGCGGTGTGGTGGATCTCCAGCTGGCAGTCTTGTGCGGATACACTGATTGACAACGCAAGCAGGCTGAAACTGATCAGAGGTTTTTTCATGATGCACGGGTGCGATAGCAAGGGTGTCATCAGTCTACTCCGCTCATTGAGGGGGCCCAAGTGCTGGCGGCTGTGGGCGCGAGTCGCTAGGGTTAAAGCTGAACCTGATGATTTACATGGCAGGATAGATGGATAACAGAATGACAGAGCAAAACTTCGGGCGCGGTTTCCTCGGCGGGTGGATGGCGATGGTGTTGTTGCTGGCTTGCCAGTGGGCCATGGCCAACGATGAACAGTCTGTGAGCCGGCTGCTGATTGTCTCCGGTGTCGATGCCCAGATGCCGGTGTTCGGCAAGCTGGTGCACGGCACTCTGGCTCAGAATCCGGCATTGGACGCTGCTGAGCAGCGAGAGGTGTTGCTGCATATTGCCATGGAATCCTTTCGAGCTGATGTGATTCACCGTCATGTGGAGATGGCCGTGGCTGAGGCTCTGCAGCCGGGGGATCTGGAGACGTTGCAACTGTGGTATGGCTCGCCATTGGGTAAAAAAATTACCGAACTTGAACTGCTGTCGCAGCAAGCGGACAGCCTGCCAGCCATGAAGGCGGCGGCGGAGAGCCTGATGGCAGATCGTGAGCGTATCGCGGCGGCGGCCAGGCTGGATGATTTGACCGGGGCATCGGCTCTGGCGGTAACATTGCAGCAGCGCGCGTTGCTGGCTAATCATATGGCCGAATCCATTGCCGCTGATCCAGGGGCGCCGATCGATACCGCCGCACTGGATGCGCAGTTGCAACAGCGCCGCGAGCCTATTGAGCAGCTCATGCGGCAACAGACACTGCTATCCTTGGCTTTTACGTATCGCGAACTACCGGTGGACAGACTCGGCAGTTATGAAAGCTTCCTTTCCACCTCTGCTTCACAGCGTTACCAGCAGGGAGTGAAGGCCGGATTGTTGGCCGGGGTGGAGGCAACGTTAGGAGACTGGGAGGCGGGGTTGCGGGAGTATTATTAGCTACGAGCTACGAGCTACGAGCTACGAGCTACGAGCTACGAGCTACAAGCTACAAGCTACAAGCTACAAGCTACAAGCTACAAGCTACAAGCTACAAGCTACAAGCTACGTTTGATTGGAAGGGAGCCACCTAAATAGTTCCCCGGTTTTTGGTTAATAGAAATACCTCCCAAATCGTGAAGTTCGGCGACAGGCAGGATCTGATGCCCCTGCAGGAACGTAGCGCAGCGGAGTAACGCGCGCAGTGCGGCTCGAAGGGTGAGCGAAGCGAATAACTCTTGCATGGCGATCCTCGTCTCAGCGAGGTAAGGATTCCAGAAGCGCCGTTCGAATGGTGTGAGATTCAACTGTTTGAACGAAGGGCTTTTCGATGGGATGGCCCTTGTAGAATGACCCGCCTTATTCGGCCAACAAGTTGGCTCTCCCACAAACACCAAAGCGCTAAGGTGGCTCTGTAGGAGCTATGCTTGCATGGCGATCCTCGTCTCAGCGAGGCAAGTATTCCAGAGCGCACATAAACACAGCCCGCATGGGCCTCCGGAGAATGACCAAGCCTCATTCGGTTAAAAAGTCAGCTTCTTTCCTCCCTGTCGCTCGGATTGCCTGCTGGCTGGCTCCCACAAAGAGACGCAATACGCTTCACGCAACAAGCAACACGCCTGCTTTGCAAACGGGTAATGTTTGCCGATGCCAAAGAGGCGCATCAGGCATCAGGCCCAATCACCCGCCCCGTTTCTTTCCTGATTTTTCCAGCACCATCAGGGTGTCCACGTAGGTCACGAAATGGTCCAGGTAGGCGGGGGAGAGATCTTTCAGTGCGGTGATGGCGCGGGTGACCAGTCGGTGGGAGTTGAGCGGGCCTGCGTCGCTGGGGGTCTGGGTGAGAGCGTCTTCGATGCGGCGGCGTTTGCGCTGTTGCTGCTGGCCGGCACGCACGCGGCTCAGGGCTTTCAGCTCACGGGGGCCATCATTGACGGGTTGCGGCGCGCTGTCTGCTGCGTCGAAAAGTGTGCCTTCCTGTTCCTGCAACATGGCCCGCAGTGGATCACGCTGCTCCGGCTCTACGGTGCTGCTGTCACTCTGTCTGAGCAGGGTGAGTACGTCCGCCAGTGGGGAGGCGGATGGCGCAGGTGCCAGCTGGCGTAGCAATGCCTTGAACGCGTGTTGTTCGTACAGCGGCGTCAATTCCGGCTGTTGTTGCGGGTCCCACTGTTGTTCCACCACCTGCTGGCTCTCGTTCAGCCGCTGCTCCAGCCGTGCAATCGTATCGCCAAGCCGGCTCAAGGTGCGGGGGCTGGTGTTGCGCAACTGTGCCAGACGTTCACTCTGGCGCTGCAGGAAGCGGAAGGCCACCGGGTCAAAGTGTTCTGCCCCCTGCGCCTGCAGAGTGTTGATGCGCGCCACCAGGGCGTCGAGGGACATCGCCTCAGCCATTGTCGCCCTCCGCCGCCGGCCCGGTGTGGCGACGGGGCACGGTGGTCAGTTCCACCCGGCGGTTCTTGGCGCGGGCTGCATTGTCGTCGTTGGGGACCACGGGCTGGTGGGGACCAAAGGCGGCGGCGAACACCTGATCATCCGGCATGCCCTGATCAATCAGGGTGCGGGTGACGGTGAGGGCGCGCTGGGCGGACAGGCCCCAGTTATCCTCGTAGCGGCTGTTGCCTCGCTGAATTGGCAGATCATCGGTGAAGCCGCTGACCATGAGCATTTCATCATGCTGGTCGAGATACAGCTGGAGCGGTTTGACCAGATCCTTGAGCAGGGTTTCACCTTCCGGCTGCAGCTGGTCGGAGTTGATCTGGAACAGCACGCTGCCGCTGATGCCAATGCGGCCATCGCGGAACGTGACTCGGCCGCTGGCCAGCGGGTCGGCCAGCGCCTGCTCCAGTGCCATGCGGCGTTGTTCTTCGGCAAGGCGCTTTTCTTTTTCCTGTTCCAGGGACTGGCTCAACTCCAGCTGGATGCCGATGACCCACACCAGCACCAGCACCAGAATGCCCACCAGCGCGGCCATCAGGTCGGAAAAGATAGCCCAGACGGGGGAGGCCTGGGCGTCGTCGTGGAGCTCTTCCATCAGCTGGCCTCGGCGGCGGACAGGTTACCCAGTGCGTCGATCACGTCTTTCTGGGAGGACATGCTCAGCTCGATGACTTCGCGGGCCTGCTCCACGTAGTAGGCCAGTTGCTCATCAGCGCGGATGGCGGATTTGTCCAGCGCCGCTTCCACCTTCTGCAGGTTATCCAGCAGCTTGTCGTTGCTGTCGCTGAACATCTGCACCGCGGCGGCGAAGGCATCGCTGAGGCTGGCCACTTCGGCGGCGCTGCCGGTGACATCGCCGGCCACTTCATTGAGTCGCTCGCTCTGTTCGCTGACCTGCCGGGTGAAGGTGTCGCCCACCTGACTGAGGGTGTCGCTGGCACGGGTGATCAGGGTTTCGATGGCCTCGCGCTGGGCGGTGGCGGCGTCGCGCTGGTTGCTGAGCAGCTGGTCCAGCTCTTCGGTGATGCGCTGACGCTCTTCCAGCAGTTCATTGTCACGCTCGCTGCTGCGGGTCATTTCCTCGCGCAGGCGGGTAATCACTTCCGCAGCCACTTTCGGGGTTTCCGATGCGGTTTCGATCAGGCGGGTCATGGGCTCTTCCAGAGCCGTACCCAGACGGCTCAGGTGCTCGCTGACGGTACCTTCCAGGGCAGCAAGACGTTCACTGGCAGCGGCACCGCGCTCGGCTTCGGCATCGCGCAGGGCGGCCAGCTCTTCGCGAATCCCGGTCACCAGCTGATCAAGGCCGTGGCGCTGGCCATCCAGAAGGGTGGCGGCGCTGCTCTGGAATTGCTGGTTGTGGGCGGTGAACGTGTCGCGCAGTTCCTGCACCAGCTCGGCGCTGCTTTGTTGCTGTTGTGCGCTGTGTTGCTGCCACTGTTCGCCAGCTCGCTGGATGGCCTGGCTGAACTCGCCGGTGGCCTCATGGAGGCGGCTGTGTTGCTGCTCGGCCAGCGCCTGTTGGGCGTCACGGGCTGCTTGCAGCTGCTCGGCGTGTAGAGCCTGTTGTTCTGCCAGTTGCTCCTGCCAATGCTGCTGGCTGGTACGGCTGGCCTGTTCGAATTGTTCGGCCACGGCCTGTAACTGTTGGCGGCTGGTATCAGCCAGGCCTTGCTGGCTGTCGCGCAGCTGCTGCAACAGGCTGTCGCTATTGTCACGGAAGCGGTCGTGGTGCTCGGCCAGTGAGGTGCTGATATCGCTGACCAGCCGGGCGCTGGTCTGCTGGTGGGTATCCAGCCCTTGCTGCCAGTGTTGGGCGGCGGCTTCGGTGGTGGCGCGGAATTCTTTGGTCAGCTCGCTGAGCTGCTTTTCGGTGAGCTCCGCCAGGCGCGCATGGGTGCCTTCCACCTGCTGGTTGAGGGTGGCGAGGGAGCTTTCCATCAGCGGCTGGATGTTCTCCACCGCCAGACGGCTGCTGTCGGCCAGGGTGTCCTTGAGGGACTGGCTCACGTCGCTGGCCAGCTGGCGGTATTGGCTGTTCACGGCTTCATGGAACTGCTGCTGGTTGCCCGTGAGGCTGTCGCGCAGCTCGCTGCCCAGGCCTTCCATGCGCGTGGCAACGGCCTGCAGGGCGTCCACCAGGGCCGGGAAGGTTTCACTTTGCTGATGCAGTGCCTGGTAAGCCGCTTCGCGCTGATGGTCCAGGGAAAAGGCGTGCAGGGTGGTGTCGCTGAGCGTATCCAGCTTGCGCGAGATCAGCATGCGGTCGCGGCGGCAGAGCGTGGCGGTGAGCCCGAGCATGGCGGAGGCGGCGACCCCGGCGATGGAGGTGCCGAAAGCCAGGCTGAGGCCGGCAATGGGGGCCGAGAGCGCGCTGCGGATGGCCGTCAGTTCGCTGCTGCCGTCCAGGGCGGTGGCCGCACCTTGCAGGGTCACGATCATGCCCACAAAGGTACCAAGCAGGCCGAGCATCACCAGCAGGCCGGTGAGATAAGGGGTCAGCACCGGGCCGGGGAGTGGTGCCGGGTGGCCGTCGATGCGCCGCTGCACGCTGTGGCGCAGGGGGATCGGCAGGCTTTGCAGCCAGTGGCGCAGGCTTTCGCGGCTGTCGGGGAGGTCGTCCAGGCGATCATCCAGCGCGGCGGTATTGCGGCGGAAGCGCAGCAGTTCGGCAAAGCCCATGGCATAGACCGCCGCGATGATGGCGGTGACGGTGAAGGCCACGGGTTGGCTGATAAAGGTGACGGCGATCCACAGTACAGCGATGGCGCCAATCACAAAGGGCGCGGCAAATAGATAGCGTTTCATGGAGTGGTGCTTACCTCATTGGTGTCATGCGCGTCGGCGGGGGAAGACTCGGTTGCTTCCCGGGCCGCGGCGAGCAGGCCAAGAACCGGTTCCTGTCGGGCATCCAGTTCGGCCAGTAACAGCATTTTCAGTTCCCGCCGGAACTGGGTGAGCCAGCCCTGGGGGCTGAGCCAGTCGGCGGGGGTATGGAAAGGGTCGCGTTGCTGCCAGAGCAGGCGGTAGCGTTGTTCCAGAAAACCGGGCAGGGCGGCAAAGCCCTGGCGGGCATAGCTGGCGAGACCGCTTTCAAACACCGCATCCAGCTCGGCCAGGTGGGCCAGCGGTGCGCTGTGCCCGGCCAGCAGACGTCGGCAGCGCAGGCGCAGGTTGCTCAGGCCGGCGATCATCTGCCGCTGGTGTGCCTGGTAGAAGCGGTCATAAGCGCCAAAGCTGGGGCGCTTGTCGGCCTCGGCATCGTCGCGCAGGGGCGGCATGGCGATGATCGAGGCGGCTTTTTCGCCGGTAAAGCTGCGGCCCAGGTAGTCGAGCAGGGCGCGGCGGGTTTTCAGCAGGTCATCCTGCAGCAGCTGCGGCATTGCGTCCGAGGCGCTGAAGGGCCCCTTGGGCGTGTGCCGGGTGGCGCCATCCAGTGCGATGGCGTCAGACAGGTCAAACAGGCGCCCGAGGCGCTCGGCAAAATCGCCGTGGCTGGCACGGGCGGCCTTGCTGTCCAGGCTGCTCAGCAGCTGCACCAAGCGGCTGCCGGGGAGACCGGATTGTGTGCGCGTTTGCGTCCTGTGCATGGGGGCGGCTGTCCATTGGTGTCGCATTGGTGTCACGTTGCCAGACGGGGAGTCCCGCGCGGCGAGCCGAACATTCTAATCGGGAAAGGGGTGGGATGATAATGCGTCTGTCGGTTGGGGGATATGGGGCGGATTTCTGGAATTGGGCGGCAGGGTCAGCCGCCAGGGGGGGGGGCGTTTGCTGTAGGAGCTTGCCTGCAAGCGATCCGAGCCTGGGCGAGGTAATCAGTTTCGAGTTACGAGAAGCGAGTTTCGAAAGGCAAAACCGAAAGCATAGAGTTAGGTTTGGTTTTGATCTTCGAGATGCGTTTCTGGAATCCTTACCTCGCTTGGGCTCGGATCGCGAGCAGGCTCGCTCCTACAGCGGGGTATAGCGAGTGTTTTTCGATGCAAAAAGGCTCTCCCGGTTTTTCCGGGCGGGCCTTTTTGTATCAAGCGTCAGGCATGTTGCGTGAAGCGTCTCTTGTCATATCTGACTATCGATGGGAAGCCAGGACAGTAGCCAGGTCTTGAAGCGTGCCCAGGCGGAGGTCTCCGGGTCATGGGTCTCGCTGAGCTGGCCTTGAGCGGTGTCGGCGGTCCAGAGCAGGTCGTTGTCGTCATCCAGTTGTACACGCCAGGCGGAATCGCCGGCCACCCAGAGATCGAACAGGTCACTGAGTTGCTGGTTGATGGCGGGGCTGTCGATGACGAGGGCAATTTCTGTGTTTTGCAAAATGGAGCGGGCATCCAGGTTTACGGAGCCGACCACGGATAAACGATCATCGATCACCATGGTTTTGGCGTGCAGACTGGCCATGGATTTGCCCTTGAACCAGTGCATGCGTTTCTGCTGTCCGGCGGTGGAGCGCAGCTCCCATAGCTCCACTCCTCCCCGCAACAAGGGTTTGCGGTAATCCATGTACCCACTGTGGACGATAGCCACGTCAGTAGTGCTTAGCGAATTGGTCAGAATCTGGACCTGGATGCCATCCGCTTCCAGTGCAGTAAACAATGCCACGCCATTGTCACCGGGAACGAAATAGGCGGAGCTGATTTTCAGCCGCGTGCGTGCAGCTTCCAGTATCGGTTTCAGATCCGCCCCGAGATAGAAAGAGGGGGGGAGGTCACGGTGTTCGAGCACTTTTTTCGGGGTATCGACCAGCAGGGAGGCGTGCCCCCATAGCAAGGGGATATTTCCGTTGAGCAGTCCTGTGCCAAGAGTGCTGGTACGAAGGGCATGGGCAAACTCCGATTCCTGTTGTTCTATCAGGAATTCGTTGAGTGTCTGGCGCAGCATATCCAGGTCCATTTCCGCTTCACCGGCATTAAGTAGCAGATTCACCGGCACGCTGGCCGGGTAGGACCAGTACTCATCGAAACTGTCACTGGCCATGGGCACGATGGGGCCGGCGGCAAAGATATCGATATCCTGGAAGTCCACATTGGTGCTGGAGAAGTAGGCATCGCCCAGGTTTCGTCCGCCAGTAATGATGGCGGTGCCATCGGCCACCAGTAGCTTGTTGTGCATGCGGTGATTGCTGCGGGCGTAGTTGGTGAGGATCTGCCAGTTGCGGCTCAGCCCCCTGCGAGACGCCACCGGGTTGAAGATACGGATTTCGATATTGGGGTGTTGATCCAGCGTGGCGACCAGTGGATTGTCGACCCGGGTACCAAGATCATCCACCAGCACTCTGACGCGCACACCGCGATCGGCGGCACTAAGCAGGCGGCTGATGATGATGCGGCCCGTGACATCGTTGCTGAAAATATAATATTGCAGATCCAGGCTGGTGCTGGCGCTTTCAATCAGGGCGATACGGGCAAGGAAAGCGGATAAACCATCATGAAGCAGATAGAAGCCACTCTGCCCTTCCTGGCTGGCGGTAAGCTGGGAAACGCTGCCAGCCAGCAGTGAATCCTGCGGCGCCACGAGTGTGTGGGTTTGCGTCCGCGCTTGCGGATCGTAGGGCGGGGCGCTCTGGCAGGCTGCTGACAGCAGAGAGATGAAAACCAGAAAGGTGAGGCGTCTTGAAAATGTAATCATGGGTGCCTTGGCGTGGGGCAATAATGAGTTAATCAAACCTCAGCACGGACTGGATTACAATTCTGTTAGAAGGGATGTTTGACGGGTGAAAAATACCAGCGCCGTTATTCGTTTGCCTGCTTGCCGTTACAGACCAGTATTGCGAGGCCCTTGGCAAGTAGAGGCAATGCCCCTGCAATCCATCGGTCAGGGGTTAATGTTTCAATAAGACCATAAAAAAAGGTGGAAGCTCTCTTGTCAAAGCGACCACCTTTTCCATTCTGTTTTTTGCGTCAGACGTTTTTCACTCTTCGCTGTTCTTGTCCATGTTTCTGCGGGCAGTTTCCGCATCCTCGAGCGCGGCAAACTGTTCTGAAATCAGGGTGCCGATATCACTGTTGATACGGCGAATGGCGTCGTACACCATGCCGATTGTCTTGCGCTGCTTCTCCTTCAGAGACGCCGCCTGCTCTTCAAACAATCCGAGATTTTCCAGTGCATCAAACGGCAGGCTGGCTATATGCTGATGTACGTCTTCCACGGTGGTGGCGCCGTCTTCGATAGCTTCCTGGATCATGTCCTTGAGCAATTCTGCCCGTTGTACGGCTTTTTTCATGGTGGACCTGCTGATGTGCGTAATGAAAGTTTCTGACCGAGAATGTAGCGGAAAGTCGGTATTCCGACCATACGCGTAATTGTATAAGTTTGAATTGATGCATGACCGATTGTCGGACGGTTGCTGCCGTTACCGGCTGTAAATTTGACCCGGATAAACAAATGGCGGCAACCTGAGGCTGCTTTTATGAATGAATCCTGATCGGAACCCGGAGTGCGATTATGGAAGACGTGAAGACAATGATTACCGACATCAAAAGCAAACTGGACGAACTGGAAGGCGAGCTGTTGCAGCTGGAACACAAAGCCGTGGATGACAGTGGTGATGTGAACACTGAAGCCGAGCGGCACCGCCTGGCTTTGCAGGAGGTGCTGACCGATCTGCAGCAGCGCATTGATGAGTATCATGAACTGGCTGATATGGATGGTGCCCACATAGGGGACCGCTGGCAGCAAATGGATCGTGATCTGATGGATCTCAGTAGCGATCTTTACGGCGCAAACTAGACCCGAACGGACATGATAAGGGCGTTTTCTTCCCGCAAGGGGAGGCGCCTTTTTTGTTCAGGGTGACCGGGCTTTGTCATGACCTCCTTTTCCCTCCGAGCAGAAACGCCCGATGATGTGCATGGCATCCATGCCTTGATTGCGGATGCGTTTGCCAACGTATCGCACAGCGATCAACGCGAGCCTCTGGTGGTCGATTCCCTGCGTGAGGCTGACGCCCTGTCACTGTCGTTATTGGCCGAACTAAACGGGCAGCGGGTAGGGCATATCGCTTTTTCACCGGTACAGCTGTCGGACGGCGCCAGCCACTGGTTTGGGCTTGGCCCGGTGTCGGTTGCGCCAGAATGGCAAGGCCAGGGGGTGGGCAGCCAGCTGGTGCTGGCGGGGCTGGATGCCCTCAAGAAACAGGGTGCCCACGGTTGTGTGGTGCTGGGGGATCCGGCCTGGTATGTCCGTTTTGGCTTTGTTGCCACACCACTGGTGAGGATGGCCGGGGTGCCACCGGAATACTTTCAGGCGTTACTGCTCAACGGCACCTGGCCGGATGCGGAAGTGCACTATCACCCGGCGTTTCAGGTTTGAGGGGCAAGCTGCAAGCTACAATGCGCGAAAGTTTTGTCTGCCATCTGTGTCTTTGCCCGCGCCGAAACATTTGAGCGCGGGCACGTCATTTTCACATTTGCAGCCACAACTCGCGTTGTAGCTTGTAGCTGGAAACGGGTAGCTCGCAGCTGATTTTTACAGCAACGACCCCAACCCCAGTACCGCCACAAAGCCGATGCTGTAGGCCACCAGCAGATACCCGAAATACTTCAGGTAGGAGCCAAATGTGAGTGCGTCAATCTTGCTCATGGCGATGACGCCAGCGGCGGAGCCGATGACCAGCAGGGCGCCGCCTACGCCCACGGAATAGGTTAGCGACAGCCATTCTGCCAGGCTCATTTCGATGCCTGAATTCAATAAGGCAGCGGTGAGTGGCACGTTATCGAACAGGGCTGAAGCCATGCCGACCACGAAGTTGGCCGCCACCGGAGGCATCACTTCATAGAGTGCCGGGAAGTAAGCCAGCATGCCCAGTTCCTTGAGCATGCCTACCAGCAGCAGAACGCCAAGGAAGAACAGCAAGGTGTCGAACTCGATCTTGCGGATGTACTCCAGAATCGGCTCGTCCTTGTTCATGAACTGCACCACCATGAACATCAGTGACAGGCCGAACAGGAAACACAGGACGGGAGGGATACCAAAGGCCACGTTGGCGGCAATGGTGCCGAGAATGGTGGCGAAGAACAGCAGGGCGATGACCTTGTCGCCGCGATCAATGATCTGGGTCTTTTTCTTGATATCCACCTCGCCGTTCAGCCCCAGCGAGAGCATGCCGGCCAGTACTGCCACGGCGCCGGCGGCAGGCAGGCTGAGCAGCAACAGATCGGGGATCTCTACCTTGCCTGCCAGGAAGATCATCAGCGTGGTGACATCGCCGGTGATGAGGGCGGTACCACCGGCATTCACCGAAAACACCACCAGCACCAGATAACGCAGCAGCTTCTGGGGTGGCAGGTTGAGATTCATCAATACCGCAATGCACACCAAGGTGGCGGTGATGTTGTCGGCAATGGAGGAGAACAGGAAGGCGAACAGGCCGGTGAGCAACATCAGTTTGCGCTCACTGATTCGGGTTGGCAGCAGCCGGTTGACCATGCTGTCGATAATGCCCTTGCCGGACAGATAGGCCACGAAGGTCATGGCGGCCATCAGAAACAGCCACAGGGTGGCGATATCCAGCAGGTTCTCATTGAGTCGCTCCATCAACACTTCATTGCTGAGCGCGGTTGGCGGCGCGATAAAGTAGAGCAGCCAGGCGAAAGACCCGAAGAAAAGCGTGGTCTTGGCCTTGTCGATGTGAACGATGTCTTCGATAACGATGGACAAAAAGCCCAGCGCCACCAGGAGGAGTAGCACAGTGGTCATGGGGGTGTCTCGCAGGGTAGTGGGCGGACAGGGTAAAAGGCAGCGAGGCTGCGGGGGGCATTTTAGGCGCTGATTGAATAATGTTCACCAGAATACGCTTTGTTTAGCCCGATTTTTTTGGCCGAAAAGGGAAGGCGGGGCCTGTGATGAAGTGATTTCTCTGTCTGTTTCCGGTTAAAATAATGAGAATAATTCGCATTACTGGGTTTGGACGCTGTTTTGCCTGCCCGCCCGTTTACTGTCGTACCCCGATTGAGGAAAGTCTATGTTGACCCGTGTTGCGGCCGGAGGGCTGCTGTTGTCTTCCCTGTGGATTGCCGGTTGTAGTGATGAGGCGCCTGTGGCGCCTGCTGCCCCCTACGATGAGGCGCAGGCCCGTCTGGTGGTGAGTCACTACGGTGAGCTGGCGCTGGCTGCGTACAGCGATGCGCTGGCGCAGGCGCGGGACATGAAGACTGCCATCGACACCCTGCTGGCAGACCCCTCCGAGGAGAACCTGGCGGCAGCGCGGGATGCCTGGCGAGCGGCACGGGTGCCTTACATGCAGACCGAGGTGTTCCGCTTTGGCAACCGGGTGGTGGATGAATGGGAAGGGCAGGTAAATGCCTGGCCGCTGGATGAGGGGCTGATCGATTATGTGGACGACAGCTATCAGGCGGTGATGGGTAATCCGGGAGCGCGCGCTAACATCATCGCCAGTGATTCCCTGACCATTGGTGAAGAGACACTGGATCTCACCGAACTGGATGGTGAGTTGCTCGCCAGCCTTAACGAGCTGGGTGGTTCGGAAGTGAATGTGGCCACCGGCTATCACGCCATCGAATTCCTGCTCTGGGGGCAGGATCTGAACGGCACCGACAATGGTGCCGGTGAGCGTCCTGCCACCGATTTCGCCACCGATGCGCAGGCTACCGGTGGGCATAACGCACGTCGTCGCGCTTACTTGAGTGCCGTCACGGACCTGTTGATTGATGATCTGGAATTCATGGTGGCCCAGTGGCAGTCCGGCGCGGAAAACTATCGCGCCGAGCTGGAAGCGGATGCGGTGAAGAACGGCCTGCGCAAGATGCTGTTCGGCATGGGTAGCCTGTCACTGGGTGAGCTGGCGGGTGAGCGCATGAAGGTCGCGCTGGCGGCCCACTCCCCGGAAGACGAGCATGACTGTTTCAGCGATAACACCCATTTCTCGCACTTCTATAACGGCAAGGGCATCCGCAATGTGTACCTGGGCGAGTACCAGCGGGTGAATGGCGAGACCCTGACGGGGCCCTCGCTGAGTGATCTGGTGGCAGCCCGTGACGCGCAGGTGGACAGCCAGTTGAAAGAAGAACTGGCCGCCTCGGAAGACGCCCTGCAAGTGCTGGTGGACAGCGCGGCCAACGGGGTGCACTTTGACCAGCTGATCGCCCCGGGTAATGCAGAGGGTGCTGCGGTGATCAACGGTGCGATCAATGCCCTGGTGGTGCAGACTGGCGGGATCGAGAAGGCCGCCCTGGTGCTGGATATCCAGGCGCTGAACCCGGATACCGCCGACCACCAGTTCTGATGAATATTGACCTGTGAAGGTGACACCGCCTTGCGGAGGGCTTGCGCTACTCCCGCTAACGCGGTGTTCTCATACGGCCTGGTTTTGACGCCATGGGAACGTACTACCTGTAACGCTATAAGGATGCCTGTCTTGCGCAATGCCATACTGACTCTTTCCCTGGCGGCCTTGCTGGTCGCCTGTGATCAAGGCCCCACATTCACTGAGGCAGAACCGGGAGAACACCTGTCGGCGGGTGAGGGCACCGTCACCAAGACCGACCAGAATGCTTTCTCGTTGCCGCTGGCCAACCTGTCGCCCACCCGGCGGCTGGATTTCAGCGTAGGTAACAGTTTCTTTCGCAACCCCTGGGTGATCGCGCCGGCCTCCACCGATGCCCGTGATGGTCTGGGGCCGCTTTTCAATACCAACGCCTGCCAGAACTGTCATATCAAGGACGGCCGAGGCCACCCCCCCGGGCCGGAGGCCAAACAGGCGGTGTCCATGCTGGTACGGTTGTCGGTGCCAGCGGGTGAGGGCGATGATCTGACCCGCAGTGGCCTCGTGGCCGAGCCTAACTACGGGGGCCAGTTCCAGGATGCGGCCATTCCCGGCATTGCACCGGAAGGGCGTGTCCGCGTGGAGTACGAACCGCTGGTCATGACGTTTGCCGATGGCCATGAGGTGGAGCTGCGCAAGCCGCGGTTGTCGTTCAGCAATCTGACCTATGGTGACATGCATCCTGCCACCCTGTTCTCAGCCCGGATTGCGCCGCCGGTGATCGGCCTGGGCTTCCTGGAAGCCATTAGCGATGAAGATCTGTTGGCGAATGCCGATCCAGAGGATGCCGATGGAGATGGCATTAGTGGCCGAGCCAATCTGGTATGGGATCGTGCTACCGGGACGCTCAAGTTGGGACGATTTGGCTGGAAAGCCGGGCAGCCCAGCCTGCGTCAACAAAATGCAGAAGCCTTTGCTAATGACATGGGGCTGACGAGTCACCTTGTACCAACGGATTCCTGCGCGCCGAGCCAAAGCGACTGCCTGGCGTTACCGCATGGCGGCACCCCGGAAGTCAGTGACGAGATCCTCGATAACGTGACCTTCTATACTCGTAACCTGGCCGTGCCGGCCCGCCGCGATGTGGATGATCCCCAGGTGCTTAAAGGCAAGAGTCTGTTCTTCCAGGCTAACTGCCAGGGTTGTCACGTTCCCAGCTTTACTACCCCGGCCAACGCCCCGGAGCCCGAGCTGGCCAACCAGACTATCCGTCCCTACACCGACCTGCTGCTGCACGATGTGGGCCCGGGGCTGGCTGATGGTCGTCCGGAGTTTCTTGCCAACGGGCAGGAATGGCGCACACCTCCGCTGTGGGGGATTGGGCTCACCGAAGCGGTTAATGGGCATACCCAGTTCCTGCATGATGGCCGGGCGCGCAACCTGATGGAGGCCATTCTCTGGCACGGGGGTGAAGCGGCTGCTTCGAGGGACAAGGTGCTGACATTCGATGCTCAGCAACGCGAAGCGTTGTTGGCGTTTCTCAACTCGCTTTGATCTGGCGTTTGTTATGAAGGTGCATGGAGTTCTGCGAATGCGTGCTGTGATGATCCTGCTGCTGGCGGGGCTGGTGTCAGCCTGTAGTCACCCTCGCCAGGAAGTGACCGGTCAGCTGACTCATCAGGTATTACTGCCGGCCCATCAGCAGTGGCATGACAGCAATGCTGCGCTGCTGGTGGCGACCCAGGGGTATTGCGCCAGTGAACTGGATCTTGCTGCGCTCAAGCAGAGTTTCTACCGCTCCCTGCAGGGGTGGGCGCATCTGCAGCCACTGATGATCGGCCCGTTGGCGGAGGGCAACCGCAGCTGGCAAGTCCAGTTCTGGCCTGACAAGCGCAACCTGGTGGCGCGACAGGTGGAAGCCTTGCTGGACGCAGCCTCCTCCCTTGACCAGCAGGCGCTGGAAAACGGTAGTGTGGTGGTGCAAGGGCTCAGTGCTTTCGAGTACGTGGTATTTGATGACAGCGTGGACCTGGAAAAGCAGTCCGAACGTTATTGCCCACTGCTGACCGGTATCGCCCGGCATCAAGTGGCTTTGTCCGCGCAAGTGCTGTCGTTGTGGGAAGGTCCGGATGGCATGACCGCCATGCTCACCACGTTCCCCAACGCGCGCTTTGCCAATGTGGATGAAGCGTTGGGCAGCATTCTGCGTACCCAGATCACCGCGGTGGATACTCTCAAGAAAAAACTGGGCGTGCCCATGGGGCGTCTTAACAAGGGGGTGCCGCAGCCCTGGCAGGCGGAAGCCTGGCGTAGCCAGCACTCCATCAGCAACCTGCAGGCGTCCTTGTCCGGGGCCCGTGCGGTATGGGAGCGGGTGCGGTCTCTTGTTGGCGATACCCAGCTGGTCACCCGCATTGATGCGGCCTACGAAAATACCGCACAGAAACTGGCTGGATTGTCAGAGCCTCTGGTGCTGCTGGTGCAGCACAAGGACAACCAGCTACGGCTGCAATCACTCTATGACAGCCTCGATAACCTGGAGACCCTGCAGCAGATTGAGCTGGCCCGTGATCTGGGGATTCAGCTGGGTTTCAATGCCAATGACGGGGATTAGAAGCAGTAGCGAGTGACGAGTTTCGAGTTGCGAAAATCAAAGGCACAAACCTTTCGTCTTTAGTGGGCCTGGGTTTTGCTCTTCGAAACTCGCAACTCGCAACTCGCAACTCGCAACTCGCTTCGCTCCAGCTACCCTGTACTTGAACGCCTTCCATTGCGGTTTATGATGAGGACGCCATGACACTGACACGACGACATCTTCTTGGCATGGGCGCTGCGCTGGGTGGTGCGGCGGTGCTGGGTGGCTGGGCGCTGTGGCAAGGACGAGGAGGGCCGTCCCCACTGTTGTTGTCGGCACGAAATGATGAGGCCGGACAGCATTATTGTGCGGGGTATTTTCTGGATGGCCGCCGTGCCTTTGCCACGCCGGTGGCGGAACGCTGTCACGATGTGGCCCTTCATCCCATTCTGCCGCTGGCCCTGTTCGTGGGCCGTCGCCCTTCCCGGGAAAGCTACCTCATCGACCTGCGCGATGGCCGCGTGTTGCAGACGCTGCAGAGTCAGCCGCAGCGACACTTCTATGGCCATGGGGTGTTTCACAAAGAGGGCGACTGGCTCTATGCCACCGAAAACGACCTGGATGAGCCGGGCCGGGGGGTGCTGGGTCGTTATCGGCTGAATCGGAACACGCTGGAGCTGATTCATGACGGGGAGGTGCCTACCCATGGCGTCGGACCCCATCAGCTGGCCTGGATGCCGGATGGTGAGTCGCTGGTGGTGGCCAACGGCGGTATCCGCACCGAAGGAAGTCGCGAGAAAAAGAACCTGGACAGCATGGCGCCCAGCCTGGTGGTCATGGATCGCCATGGTGAACTGCACAGCAAGGAAACCTTGCGCCACCAACAAAGCAGCATCCGTCATCTGGCGGTGGCCGATGATGGTACGGTGATCACGGGGCAGCAGTTTCAGGGCGAGGCCTGGGAGTCGGTGCCGTTGCTGGCGGTGAAACGTCCTGATCAACCCTATCAGCCGTTCCCGGTATCCGCATCACAGCTGGCGATGATGGATCAGTACACCGCCAGCATTGCCATTCACAGTCAGCGTCGTCAGGTGGCCATGACCGCGCCGCGGGGCAACCGGTTCTTTGTCTGGGATCTGGATAGTGCAGAGACGCTGGTGGATGTGCCCATGGCCGATTGTGCCGGTGTTGGTGTGGTGGGCGACGGTTTCGCGGTCACCTCCGGTCAGGGCCGCTGTCGTTACTTCGGCTATCGAGACGGCCAGGTGACCAGCCACTGGCTCGACCTGCCCGCCGGCTGGTGGGACAACCACCTGCGATTGCGCTAGGGGCGAGTGACGAGTTTCGAGTTGCGAAAATCAAACGCGCAGCAGTCTTTCGTCTTTAGCGGCCCCGGGTTTTGCTCTTCGAAACTCGAAACTCGAAACTCGAAACTCGAAACTCGAAACTCGAAACTCGAAACTCGAAACTCGAAACTCGAAACTCGAAACTCGAAACTCGCATTTCTACGTCCCACAAAACGTAGCGCACACCACCTCATCATCACCCGGTGGCTGCCCATAGGGGTCCGCGCTGTCCCGCTCGTCATAGGGATTGGCCAGTGCGGCGAGCAGGGATTCGATCACGCTGAGGTCTCCTTCTTCTGCCGCCCGTAGCGCCTTGTCCACCTGGTGATTGCGCGGAATGACGGCGGGGTTGCTGCTGCGCATCAGTTCCCAGGCGTGTTCGCGCCCTTGCGGGCTGCGGTCCAGCCGTTCCAGCCAGCGGCTATGCCAGGCCGCAAAGGCGTCATTGTCATAAGGCTGCCCATGCAGTGAAGCGCCGCCGATCAGTCCCCGGAACGTGTTGGTGTAATCCGCTTTGTGAAGTTGCATCAGCGACAGCAAGTCTTTTGCCAGCGTTTCATCTTCCGGTTCGCAGCCGGTCAGCCCCAGTTTGTTTCGCATCATGGCCAGCCAGCTTTCATCCCAGAGCTCGCTGTAGGCTTTGAGGCGTTCGGTGGCGATCTCCACTGCGCGATCCACATCCTCATCAATGTGGGTGAGCAGGGTTTCGGCAAAGCGGCCCAGATTCCATTGGGTAATGCTGGCCTGGTTGCCGAAGGCATAGCGACCCTGATGATCAATCGAGCTGAATACCGTGTCGATGTCGTAACCATCCATGAAGGCACAGGGGCCATAGTCGATGCTCTCACCACTCAGGGTGACGTTATCCGTATTCAGCACCCCATGAATAAAGCCCACCCGCATCCAGTGGGTGACGAGTTCGATCTGTCTGGCCATGACCGCATCCAGTAAGGCCAGGGCCGGGTTGTCACTGTCAGCCTGCTCCGGGTAATGGCGCCTGAGGGTGTACTTGATCAGGGTGTCCATCAGGGCCGGGTCCTGCTGCGCGGCGGCGTACTGGAATGTGCCGACTCGCACATGGGAGGCGGCCACGCGGGTCAGAATGGCGCCGGGGAGCCCCTGCTCCCGGTAGACCGGTTCGCCGGTGGCGGTCACGGCCAGGCTGCGGGTGGTGGGAATACCGAGCGCATGCATGGCTTCACTGATCACATATTCGCGCAGCATCGGGCCCAGTGCGGCGCGGCCGTCGCCGCCACGGGAAAAGGGGGTGCGGCCAGCGCCTTTCAACTGGATGTCCAGCCGTTGGCCATCCTTGTTGAGATGTTCACCCAGCAGAATAGCGCGGCCATCGCCGAGCATGGTCAGCCGTCCGAACTGGTGGCCGGCATAGGCCTGGGCGAGCGGGGTGCTGCCGGGGATGGCTCCGTTGCCGCTGAACCAGTCGGGTTTTTCCGCCAACGCCTTGCCATCAAGGCCCAGTTCCTCGGCCAGCAAATGGTTGAACAGCACCAGGGAGGGGTCGGCTACCGGCTGCGGGTCGCAAAGGGAAAAAAGGGGCTCGGGCAGCTGGCTGTAGCTGTTATCGAACTGGAAGCCGAACGTCTGGCTCATGGTCACTCCGCCACAGAATAAAGACGGTCACAGAGTAACAGAGGCTGGACAGGATCCGCAGGGGATTACATGCCGTTTTGCTTCATGGAGGATTCAGCGCCCCGGAACAGAGTGAGCACTTCGTCACCCACCAGCAGGATGATGGCAATGGCAGCGATAGAGATCAGGGAAGCGAGGATGGCATATTCCACGATGGTGGCGCCGTCTTCTTCGCGCAGGAAGCGTGCAAGCAGGTGTTTCATGGTACCTCCGGTTAATCCATTAACCTTGTTGGCCCCAGCATAGGCGGGCTGAACAAATTTCACCAGCCTGCTTGTCGGGAGGGAGGCAAGAGGCCGCCGGGAAAACCCGGCGGCCGTCAGCGTTACTCCTGGGGGTTTACACACTCGGCGCGGGAACCATCCAGTTTGCAGCGGACCTTCAGAAGCATGCTCATCATGTCCTTGTTGTAGATGCCTTCTTTGGTCAGGGCGATGCGCGACTGACGGTTCATCTCGTCATAGGCAATACGGTTTTTCTCAGTCATCGGGATCCACCACTTGTCATCGATCTCGCTGGCGGCGTTATCAATCAGCTTCATGGCGCGGTCAAACTGGCCGTACATGAACTCGCGGGACTTCTGGCCGTAACCTTCAGGGAAGCGATCCTTGCGCAGGATGACCTGGGCGCTGAGCTGGCCGAGTACATAGTTGAGGATGCCGCCGTCCGGTGCCATGCCCTTGTACAGTTCAAGAGCGGAATACCCCATCACCGGAGCGAAGCAGATGTCCACGGAACCGTTGTTGAAGCGGGTGGAGAAATTGGTGATGTCGGACATCACCGGTGACATGCCCACACCGGAGGCCAGCTTGGCTTGGGCGCTATCGTATTCGAGTACGGCAATGGATTTACCCGCCATTTCCGGCACGGTATCAATGGATTTGTCTTTCATGAACAGGTAGGCCGCGCCAAGGGGGGCGACACCACCCACTTCATAAGGGCCGGAGACCAGGTGCTGATTGACGCTGGGATTGCCACTGGCGATTACCGAGATCACGGTGCGCATGGCATCGTAGCTGGGGATGGCGCCGATGGAATCCATGCTGCCGGTGTAGCTGTTGAACTGACGACCCCGGATGCCGGTGAGCACGGCAGCGTCACACTGGCCGGCTTTCAGATCCTCAGAAGCAATCTTCTCATCGGTGTAGGGCTTCAGGTCCACATCCACGCCCCACTGCACGGCTGCGGTCTTGTAATCCTTCATGATGTTGTAGGTGTCACCATTGGCGCCAATGATGTCGAACACGCAAATGGTGCGCTTCATCCCGGTTACTGCCATGGCATTGGTGCTGAGGACCAGTGCGGCAGCGGCGGCCATGGTTTTCAGGATTGTTGTTGTTCTGCTCATGTTGCTCTCCACTAGAATTTCGGTACAGAAAAGAAAACTGGGCGATTTTCAGGTCATGTTTCCCATGAAGTGCATTTTGTTGGGTAAACAGGAAGGCTGCTGTGGTGTCCTTGTTGTCTAGTGTCTAGCGAATTGTTTCCTGTGTTGGGCTAGTGTTATCGATGACGTGATCTTCACGGCGGAAGGGAAAAGGCGGTATCAGCACGGGGAGGGGCTATTGGCGTGCCGGTGGAGGAGACAGGGGGAGCCGGGGAGCCTGGTCTTGATGGCAGGGCGTAAAAGCAAAAGATTCCGATTACTGGTCGCCTGCCCGGTATGGGCGCTTTTAGCGCCGCTCGTGTGCGTCGTTATAACTGCCATAATGATTGAAACAGTGTGTTCCAGGTCACGCGAATAATGAGAAAAAGGCCAGCCAGTCTGTTAGCGCTTTACCGGTTGCTCGAATGGAGCGACAGGGATAAATGTTTGCTGCTCTCAGTGGCGTTATTTGCCTATATGAGTTTCGTGTTTGTCTGGCATCTATTCACCATTCATTTCACCTCTTTTGCGGAACGCTTTGTCTCTCCCGAAGGGGCTGAGGTGATGTCCCAGGTGATGCAGCTCAATGTGGCGGGCTGGCTGGTGCTGATCCTCTGGGGAGCAGCACTGCGCCGCTGGCGGCGGCACTCTGTATTCTACCCGGCCATCTTCATGTCGTTTTTCAGTATCGGTTTCCTGCTGCTGGGCTGGACCATTGGTCTCTACAGTCCCATGACGGGGATGGTGCTGGTGGGCTCGCCTCTGGTGGGCTTTATTCTGTTTGGCTTTCCGCGGGTGGCCTGGAACTTTGCCTTTACCGTGCTGGTGGTGTTGTTGCTGGCGTGGCTGTCGGTGCAGGGGTACAGCGTTCATGCCATCTACTTCGTTAAATACCCTATTTCCCAGGATCTGCTGTCCTACTACTGGATTGCCAGTACCGTGGCCTTCATGGTGCCCTTCATCACGGTGGTTATCATTCTGGTGGCCTTGCTGCTGCGTCGCTGGGCCTATCGGGAGGCGCAGGTCCGGGATCAGGCACTGCATGATCCCCTGACCGGTCTCGCCAACCGTCGTGAATTGTTTGTGCGCTTCGGCAACGAACTGGCCCGTGCGCGCCGCACGGAGCAGCCGTTGGGGGTGTGCCTGATGGATCTGGATCACTTTAAGCGTATCAATGATACATACGGACACGGGATCGGAGATGAGGTGCTGGTGAGGGTGGCGGAGGTGCTCCGTCACTGCCTGCGTGAAACCGATCTGGTAGGGCGTATTGGCGGGGAAGAGTTTGTGCTGTTGCTGCCGGACACAGAGCTTGGCGGCGTGGAAAGTGTCATCGAGCGCTGCCGGGCCAGTATTGAGCGTTCACCGGTCACGCTGGAAGACGGTTCACCGTTACTGGTATCCGCCAGCTTTGGTGTGGTGATCTATGAAAACGGGGAGGAAATCAGCGCCAACGAGCTGATCTCCCGAGCCGACGAAATGCTCTATCGAGCCAAGGCCGCCGGGCGCAACCGGGCGGAGTTCTGGTCCGGTGGCGCCGTTGCCGCCTGCTGAGATCGAGTGATTCCCGCCGAGGCTTAATCCATTCCTGCCAGTAGAGTGTTGATGGCCCGGGCAAACACCACCGGGGAATCTTCCTGAAGAAAGTGCCCTCCCACCAGGGTCTGATGCGGCTGCCCCTTGGCCCCGGGAATACGCTCCTGCATGTACTTATCGCCCCCCCGGGTAATGGGATCGCCATTGCTGAAGGTGGTGAGGAAAGGTTTCTCCCATTTCTCCAGCACTTTCCAGGCCGCCCGGTTGGCCTCGCTGGCCGGATCATTCGGGGTCACCGGTACCAGTTTCGGAAAGGCTCGTGCGCCCGCCTTGTACTTGCGATTCGGGAAGGGCGCATCGTAGGCACGGCGCTCGTCCGGGCTCAGCTTGCGGAAGGTGGCGGAGTCGAGGATACGGGCAACCGGAAAAATCGGGCTGTAGATGGCGAAATTTTTCCACAGATGGAACGCCTTCGGGACTTGCTGGTCGCCGGTGGGCAGCATGCCGTTACCCACGACAATGGCCCGGAAGCGATCCGGATTTTCTGCCGCCAGCCGTAAGCCCAGCAGTGATCCCCAGTCCTGACAGACCAGTGTGATGTCGGTTAGCTGCAGTTGCTCCAGCAGGGACTGCAGCCAGTCCATGTGGCTCTGGTAGCTATAGGCGTTGATGTCGGTGGGCTTGTCGGACTTGCCGAACCCGATCAGATCCGGGGCGATTACGCGATGCCCGGCGGCGGCACAGATCGGGATCATGTGCCGATACAGATAAGACCAGGAGGGCTCTCCGTGAAGCATCAGGATGGGTTTGGCGTCAGCGGGCCCTTCATCCAGGTAGTGCATGCGCAGGCCGTCCACCTCCACATAGTGGGGGGCGAAGGGGTAGTCCAGCAGGCGTTCAAAGCGGCTATCAGGGGTGCGCAGGTAATCCATGAAAACTCCTGGAGGTCAGTACCTGCCTATTGATGCCACAAATGTGCCTGTCATGACAGGCCAGTCGCTTGCTGGTTTGCTGATCAGTTGTTGCCATATCGCTTGAGGCGCGCAGGGCATTTCGCTACTGTGGCCGACCCTCCGTGTTTTGGTGGCGCCTTTTCTCGCCCCCGCTATTGGATACAAGACTATGTGGATCAAGAACCTGATTGTGTATCTGGGCGATGAGCCCTTTTCCTTCTCCGTGGCAGAGCTGGATGAGATTCTCTCCAATCATCGCTGCCAGCCCTGCGGCAGCCAGACCTTGCGCTCAGAGGGCTTTGTACCGCCTCTGAAAGGCCAGGATCCCATGGCCTATGCCGTGGATGGATTCATCTATTGCACCTATCAGGAAACGTCCCGTCTGTTGCCTGGTCCGGTGATCAAGGAACTACTGGATGAGAAGGTGGAGTACATCCAGGAAGAAGAAGGCCGTAAAGTGGGCCGCAAGGAAAAGGCCGAGCTGAAAGAACAGATTACCTTTGAACTGATGCCACGCGCCTTTACCCGCTCCCGTCGCACCAACCTGTTGATCGATACCCAGCGCAAGCGTGTGCTGGTGGATGCCTCCTCAGCCACCCGCGCCGAAGAAGTCGTTGCCTGCCTGCGCAAGGCCATTGGCACTTTGCCGGTGGCCTATCCAGCCCCCAACTCGGCCCCTTACACCAGCTTCAGCAACTGGCTGCGCGATACCAAGCTGCTCCCGGAAGGCTTCACTCTGGGTGACCGCTGTGAACTGAAGGGGGTAAAGGATGAAGGCGCTGCGGTAAAGTTCACCGCCGTGGATCTGGGTCAGGAAGAAATCCTCGCGCATCTGGAAACCGGCATGGTGGTCACCCGTATCAACCTGGCCTGGCAGGATAATCTGGAGCTGGACGTGAATGACAAGCTGGAGATCAAGCGCATCAGGGCGCTGGATCTGCTGCAGGAAAATATCGACAGCCTGGATGCCGACGATGCAGTCGCTGAACTGGAAGCGCGTATCAGCCTGCAGGGCAGTGTGTTGCGCGAGGCGCTGGACGGGCTATTCGGGTATTTCGAGGTGAATCCGGCTTAACAGCAGAAGCGAGTAACGAGTTTCGAGTTGCGAAAAACACAAGATTAAGGAAAAACCCTTCGCCTATGGCCGGGCCGGGTTTTGCTCTTCGAAACTCGAAACTCGAAACTCGAAACTCGAAACTCGCTGAGTCTGACGACTAACGCTTTTTAGTCATCACTGTCGTTAACGTCCTTCTGGTCCTTATCCAGCTTCACCGGTGACGTGTCGTTGCACCCCGGTTCCTGCAGGTAGGTGCGGGTCACATCCAGGTAGCCCAGGTGGGCGATGGTGCGGCGTCCCAGCAGTACCGGATAGAGCATGTCGGAGCGGTCGTTCAGGGTGAACTGCTCTTCGTAGACGGTGTCGCCCATACACAGCTGCATCAGCACCACCGGGCGGCGATCCTCACCACCGGCACCACGAATCAGCACCTTGCGATAACGCGGTTTCTCGAACGTCCTGGACACCTGCTTTCCGGTGGCCTGATCTTTCACATTGACTGTGAAGCGCACCCACTTGTCACCCTCACGCTCAAACACCTTGATGTCGGTGGCATGAAGGGAAGAGGTCAGGGCGCCGCTGTCCAGCTTGGCTTTCAGTTTCACCCCCCAGGGCATCAGGGTGGTGCGCTCGACCCAGCCAAACACGTTCTTGCTCTCTTCAGCCTTGCGGGCCATGGCTTGGCTGGTGCTGCACATCAGGAGCAGGGAGATCAGGGCAATGACGGGTTTCTGCATACGTTCCTCTAGACCGGTTTGAGCATTGGTTGGCCATTGTGACTGATGTCGGCGGGCTGTGTTCCCCGACAGGCCGGTTGAGCCAATCGCCAGCCGCACTATTTAACGGTTTTTTGCACAGGGTACCATTCCTGTTTGATCCAGGGTGCCTGGAGACGACGAATGCGGAGCAGGAATATGAACAACAAGCTCTCCCCCCCGGCCATTGGCCTGTTACTGGGTGAAAGCCGCGCCATGCTGTCCTATGGCCGTTATCTGGTCAGAGGTCTGGGCCATCGACAGCTGCCCACCGGGAACGGCCAGCCGGTGCTGGTGCTGCCTGGTTTCGGCGCCAGTGATGTGAGTACCCGGCCCCTGCGGCGCAGCCTGGGCCGGCTGGGTTACAGCAGCTATGGCTGGGCCCAGGGCACCAATACCGGCATGAACAGCAAGCGCCGCGACATGTTGGTGACCCAGTTGCACGCCATTCACGCCCGTCATGGCCAGCCGGTGACCCTGGTTGGCTGGAGCCTCGGCGGCGTATTCGCCCGTGAATTGGCGCGGGTGTTTCCGGAGCGGGTCAGCCAGGTGTTCACTTTGGGCAGCCCCATCAATGGCGACCCGGAGGCCAACAATGTGTCGGCCTTGTTCAAGCTGTTCAATCCAAAGCATCAGAACCCGGACCGAGAGGCCTTCTTCGAGCGTATCCCGGCGCCGCCGGTTCCTTGCACGGCCATCTATACTCGCCAGGACGGCATTGTGAGTTGGCGGTGTTGCCTGGAGAATGACGGCCCCATGACCGAGAACGTTGAAGTGACAGGCACCCATGTGGGCCTGCCCTGGAACCCCCAGGTGCTGGCGGCCATTGCCGAGCGCCTGGCACGAGGAGCATGAAGTGACGGAACTGAAGCCTGGCCGCTATCGCCACTACAAGGGAAATGATTACCAGGTGATTGGGCTGGCCACCCATTCAGAAACTGAAGAAGTCCTGGTGGTTTACCATCCGCTGTACGGCGACCGGGCACTGTGGGTGCGCCCGCTGACCATGTTCACCGAAACCGTGGAGAAGGATGGGCAGGTGATTCCGCGCTTTGCGTGGATTGCCGACGAGTAGCTCCCCCCTTGACGCTGCCGTGAGAGTGTCGCTGCCGGTGCGATGATGGTGGCGCAGTATCGAGTTGCGAGGAGCGAGATGCGAAAATCAAAACCTCACAGCCCTGGCCGGTTTGTGATTTTCGCATCTCGCGTCTGGTCACTCGTTGCTTGTCTGTCACCAGCGCGCCGTCGGTAAGTCTCCCTCAGACGGTGAGGTGCGTTTAGCAAGCCATCCCCATCGATACCCGCTACAATGCCCCCTCAACCCCGGAGCCCTATCCCATGTCCACCTTTGCAGATCTCAATCTTCATGAGCGCCTGGTGCGCGCCCTGACCGAACTGGAAATCACTGAACCGACCCCGGTGCAGTCGGCAGCGATTCCCGAGGCGCTGGCAGGACATGATCTGCGGGTAATTGCCCGGACCGGCAGCGGCAAGACCGCGGCCTTCCTGCTGCCCTTGCTGCACGGTCTGTTGCAGCACTCTCGTCCGCGTACCGATACCCGCGCCCTGATTTTGCTACCCACCCGCGAGCTGGCCCAGCAGACGCTCAAGCAGGTGGAGGCACTGGCCCGGTACACCTTTATCAAGGCGGAACTGGTCACCGGCGGTGAGGACTTCAAGGTGCAGGCGGCCAACATGCGTCGCAACCCCGAGATCCTCATCGGCACGCCGGGGCGTCTGATCGAGCATCTGGAGGCGGGTAACCTGATGCTGGGGGATCTGGAAGTGCTGGTGCTGGATGAGTCCGACCGCATGCTGGACATGGGCTTCAGCGAGGATGTGATGCGACTGGCCGCGCTGTGTCCGGAAGAGCGCCAGACGCTGTTGTTCTCAGCCACCCGTGGCGGCAATGCCATGGACCGTGTCGCACAGAACGTGCTGCGTGAGCCAAAGTTCCTGTTGCTCGATACCGTGCGTGATCTCAACGAATCCATTCGCCAGCAGATCATCACCGTGGATGATGTGGCGCACAAGGAACGCCTGGTGCAGTGGTTGCTGGCCCACGAGACCTATGACAAGGCGGTGATTTTTACCAACACCCGTGAGCAGGCCGACCGACTCGGCGGCGTATTGCGCACGCCAAGCTTGAAGGTGTTCGTACTCCACGGCGAGAAAGACCAGAAGGATCGCAAGCTGGCCATGGACCGCCTCAAGGATGGCGGTGTGCGCGTGCTGGTGGCCACCGATGTGGCGGCCCGCGGTATTCATGTGGATGGCCTGGATCTGGTGATCAACTTCGACATGCCGCGCAGCGGGGATGAATACGTTCACCGTATCGGCCGTACCGGCCGGGTGGGCGGTGAAGGCACTGCGATCTCGTTGATTCCTGCCCACGAATGGAACCTGATGGCGAGCATCCAGCGTTATCTTCGGCAGAATTTCGAGTTCCGCATCGTCGAAGAGCTGAAAGGCAAGTTCCTCGGCCCGAAGAAGTTGAAGGGCAATGGCAAGGCGGCGGGCAGCAAGAAGAAAAAGCTGAAGAAAAAGACCGATGGCAAGAAAGGTGGCAAGAAGCCGCTGAAGAAAAAAGTGTCGCCGAAGAAAGCCGATGGCCCGCGCAAAAGCCGGCCTGACGTCCCGGATACCAAGGGCGGCTTCGCCACCGTCAAGAAGCGCAAGAACCCGGGCTCGATCGATTAAGGCAGTTAACAGTTAACAGTGAATAGTGAATAGTGAATAGCGGCGCGATAGCGCGCGGTTGTTGTTTCAACGTAAGAGGCCGCGCCCAAGCTTTGGGCGCGGCCTCTTACGTTAAAGACACAAGGAAATGGTTCCCCTGAGTTGAGCTTTTCTAGGAACGTAGCGTAGCGAATAACAGGTGTTCCTACAGTGTCTTCAGGTGTTGCAGGAGGCGCCTTCGTCTGGTCGCGGCCTCTCCCCTCTCAGCCATCCCGAAAACAGAACGCGAACTATTAACTGTTCACTATTCACTGTTAACTGCCCTTAATCATCCCATCAATTTATCAACAACCCGGAGCGGGAAGTTGCGCATGGCCACGCCCATGGGCGCCCAGGGCCAGGCAGGTACGGCTGCGTTCATCACTTCTTTCTCGATATTTTTTACCAGCGCCTTGCAGCCGGTTTCTGTATCCACAATGAACGGTGTGTTCTTCAGCTTCTCGTTGATTTCCGAACGAATGAAGCCGGGGAACAAGGTGGTGACCTTGATGGGGGTGTCGGCCAGTTCCATCTGCAGGCCCTCTGCCAACATCGCCACGCCCGCCTTGGTGGCGGCATAGGTGGTGAGATTGCGCTTCATGCCGCGCATGGCGCTCATGGAAGACACTATCACCAGGTGACCACTGTTCTGGGCCCGGAAAATTTCCATGGCGGCTTCCATCTGTGCCAGGGCTGCCACGAAATTGACCTCCGCAGTTTGACGGTTGGCATGAAAGTAGCCGGTACCCAGCGGCTGGCCCTTGCCCACGCCAGCATTGACGATCACGCGATCAATCCCGCCCAGCTCGGTGCGGAAAGCATCGAACACCGCGAACACCTGATCATAATCCGCCACGTCGAGTGGCTTGATCAGCACCCGGATATCGGGGTGTTTCGCTTCCAGTTCTGCTTTCAGTTTTTCCAGTCGGTCCACGCGTCGTGCACACAGTGCCAGATTGCGCCCCTTGGCGGCGAAGATGCGAGCCATGCCTTCGCCAAGGCCGGAGCTGGCGCCGGTGATGAGGATGTTCTTGCGGATGGGCATGGTTTTTTCTCCATAGAAGGCTTTAGCAAAGGCGCCGCTTGAGACAATGCCCGGGCGCAGCAATTGAGTAGCGAGTTTCGAGTGACGAGTTGCGAAAATCAAAAGCGATAAAGAAAGACCTTTGGCTTTTAGCTAGAGCCGGTTTTGCTCTTCGAAACTCGTATTTATCGATACGTCACCTGCTCCGTCGGCAGATGCAAATGTTCGTTCACCGACACTAGCCGCAATGAGCCTGCATTCACAACCAGTCTTGTCACACTGGTGTTGATCAGTGTGCGGTTCCAGGTAAGCAGGGCCTCGTCGTTCAGTTGCATCAGATGCTGGATGATGACGCTGATGGCGCCGCCGGAGGTGAAGACCAGCGCGCTGTCGCCCTTGCTCAGGCCGTTGCCAAGGCTATAGATGCTGGCCAGTACCCGCTCACGGAACTGGGGCCAGCTTTCGCTGTAGTTGTCCTTTCCCTGTTGCCAGCGACGCACGGCTTGCTCGAAGCGTTGCTGGAATACCTTGCGGGGGTTTGGCTGGGTGCCGAGCCAGGCGGTGACTTCACCATGGTCTGCGGCCATGGGCCAGTCCAGCGCCAGGATTTCCTTGTGGTTGTACTCGTTGAACCCGGTATCGGTGCGCCACTGAGCCGGCAGGCCCAACTCGTTGAGTGTGGCTTCGGCGGTCTCGGTGTGGCGGCGCATGGTGCCGCAGATGGCCAGGGGCACCCCCAGATCCTGGGTTTGCATGGCGCGGCCGAGGATGCGGCTCTGTTCCCAGCCCTGCTCGGAGAGTTGGTCATAGTCAGGCTTGCCAAAGCTGGCCTGACCATGGCGAACCAGGTAGATCACCGGCATCAGGCAGATTCCGCCTTCTTGATCTGGTGCTCCATGCGGCTGGCGCTGTCACGCATGACCCGGCGAAACAAAACGGGGACAAAGCGTTTGATGAACCAGGCGCGGCGGGCACTCTTGTGCGGAATCAGCATGAACTGCTTGCGGGCCACCGCCTGTTTGATCTTCTCGGCGATCTGCTCTGCGGTGAGTTCGTCACTGGACAGTAACTTGTCGACCATCTCCACCATCCCCGGCTCCGGTGAGCGAACTGATTCATGCAGGTTGGTGCGGAAGAAACCGGGGCATACCACAGTGCAGCCAATGTTATGGATGGATAGCTCGTTACGCAGGGTTTCCGACAGGGCAATGACCCCGGCCTTGGTCACGTTATAGCTGCCCATCACCGGGGCATTCATCAGGCCCGCCAGAGACGCGATATTGACGATATGGCCGTGGCCCTGACGCTTCATCATCGGCACAAACACCTTGCAGCCCCGTACCGGGCCTTTCACGTTGATATCGAAAATCCAGTCCCAGTCCGCCATGTCACCACGATCGATCCGGGCGGCGGCCGCAACGCCGGCGTTGTTGACCAGTACATCAAGGCCGCCCCAGTTCTGCTCGAGCCATTCCCGTGCAGCATTGAAGCTGGCGGCATCGCGCACATCCAGATACTGAAATTCCACCGTGCCGGGCAAGGCTGACAGGGCCTGCATCGTTTCCCGGCCGCGTTCTTCATTTACGTCACCGATAAACACCCGGGCGCCGTCTCTGGCCCAGGCCTCCGCCATGGCGCGCCCCAGTCCGGAGGCACCCCCGGTAATCAAGATACGTTGCGAGTTCTGGCCCATGATTTGTCCTGTGTTTGCGGGGTTTCGGCCGCAGGCCGGGCGTCCCGCGTCAGGCATCCGGCGTCATGCAGCTATCCATTGACCGATGCTAGTAAGCAGGTTTCAATTAATCAAATGAATTACCAACATGAAAACGGATTAGTTTCATGCATGTTTCGCGCTTTGATCTCAATCTCTTCGTGGTCTTCGATGCCATTTACACGGAAGGGTCGCTGACCCGTGCTGCGAAGGTACTGAACCTGACGCAGCCGGCAGTCAGCCATGCGTTGGGGCGTCTGCGTGATCGTCTTGATGACCCCCTGTTTGTCCGTCAGGGCAGTCGGATGGTACCCACCGCCCGGGCGCGGGCCATGATCAGTCCGGTGCGGCATTCCCTGGGTGGTTTTCAGCGTTGTCTTAGTGACGAGGGGGGCTTTGATGCGGCAGAAGCCGAGCGCACCTTCGTGCTTGGCCTGCGTGATGGTCTGGAAGGGTGTCTGCTACCGCCGCTGATGGCGCAAGTGATGAATGAGGCACCGGGGGTGAAACTGCAATCACTGACCATCCGCCGCCGCCAGATGGCCACGGAGCTGGCCAGTGGGCGGCTGGATCTGGCCTGCGATGTGATGCTCGCCATGCCGGAAACCATTGAACACGTGCCGGTGTTGTCCGGCCCCATGGTGGTCATGATGAGGGAAGGACATCCGTTGTCGGAAGGCATGGACCTGCCTGCCTACCTGGCAGCGCAGCATGTGTTGGTGTCGTCCCGCCGCGAAGGGCCAGGGCTGGAAGATTTCGGGCTGGCGCGGCTGGGTTACCGGCGTCATATCCGCATGCGTTGCCAGCACTACCAGGCAGCCATCAGTACCGTTCAGCAAACTGATCTGTTGTTGTCGCTACCGGCCACCCTGGCCGGCCGCCTGTCCCGCGAAGCCATGACTATCCAGCCCTTGCCAGCCGAACTCAGCGATCTGGAAATGCATCTGTACTGGCACCGGGACCAGAGTGGTGACCCTGCTCATGGCTGGTTGCGGGAAAAGGTGTTGGGGCTGCTGCGGGAGCAGCAGGAAGGCAGTTAAAGGCAGTGAATAGTTAACAGTGAATAGTGAACAGCAGCGCGATAGCGCGTTATTGTGACTGCAATGTTTAAGGCCGCGCCCGGATTTCGGACGCGGCCTTTTGCGTTTTAAAATAATAAAAAATAAACAAATACTTGGCAGGTTATGCCGGTCGGGCACTGTTCACTAAAAGCTTTCCTTCAAATCCCGGGCTCTCTTCCACTCGCACCTCATTGGCCTTCACGGTCTCGCCGCATTGGCGGCATTGCAGCTGGGCTTCCAGAGTGTGACCGCAGGTTGTGTGGATGCGGTTGAGCGGAGCGCCGTGCTCGCCGGCCAGATACTTGTCGCCCCACTGGGCCAGGTGCACGATCACCGGGTACAGGTCCTTGCCTTTCACCGTCAGGCGGTATTCATGGCGCAGGGGCCGTTGCTGGTACGCCACCTTTTCCAGAATGCCACCTTCGGTCAGCTTGCGCAGCCGGTCGCTCAGCACATGACGGGTGACTCCCAGACGCTGCTGAAAATCGTCGAACCGTCTGACCCCGAGAAAGCAGTCCCTCAGCACCAGCAAGGTCCAGTTGTCGCCCACAATTGCCAGTGTGCGAGCCAGTGAGCAGGGTTGTTGATCGATATCTTGCCAGCGCATGAAAATCTCCCGAAAGATGGCTCTGATCATACCCGGTTGACGAGTTCCAAAAAAGAACCCACTATTAGTTCCTAATTGGAACTAACCAGGGCCGGGCCTGTGGGGAGAGAAAAATGAGTCATGCAGCCATGCTGGTGATTGGTGCCGGTGATGCCACCGGCGGTGCCATTGCAAAGCGCTTTGCCCGTGAGGGTTATCGGGTCTGCGTCACCCGTCGTACGGAAGAGGCAGTGTCACCGCTGGTGGAGTCCATTCAGCAGGACGGTGGCTGGGCGAGGGGCTTTGGCTGCGATGCCCGTGATGAAGAGGCCATGACCGCCCTTTTCGATACCATCGAGCAGGACGTGGGGCCGCTGGAAGTGGTGGTATTCAACATCGGCGCCAACGTGATGTTCCCGATCCGCGAGACCACGACACGGGTTTATCGCAAGGTCTGGGAGATGGCCGCCTTTGCCGGTTTCCTGGCCGGCAGGGAGGCGGCCAGGGTGATGGTGCCACGGCAGAAAGGCACCATTATTTTCACTGGCGCCACCGCATCGCTGCGCGGCAGCAGCGGCTTTTCAGCTTTTGCCAGCGCCAAGTTTGCACTGCGGGCGCTGGCCCAGAGCATGGCTCGCGAGCTCGGTCCCCAGGGAATTCATGTGGCGCATCCCATTATTGATGGCGCCATTGATACGGCGTTTATTCGCGACAATTTTCCGGCCATGTATGCCAAAAAAGCGCAAGACGGCATCCTCAATCCCGAACACATTGCCGACAGTTATTGGATGCTCCACCAGCAGCCCAGAGATGCCTGGACCCACGAACTGGATCTGCGCCCCTGGATGGAAACGTTTTAATCATCACGGCATGCATCACGCCGCACAAGAATGAAAACATCAGCATGGCCTTTCTCTGCAGATCTTTCTGCATAGGACGTGCAATAAAGTGGAATCGCAACGACACAATAAAGGACACGTAAATGAGCAAGACAGTCGAGTTTATTTTTGATGTGGGCAGTCCGACGGCCTACCTGGCCTGGACCCAGCTGGAAGCGATGTGTGATCGCACCGGTGCAGAACTGCAACTGACTCCGGTGTTACTCGGCGGCATTTTCAAGGCCACTGGCAATAACCCTCCCGGCGCGGTGCCGGCCAAGGGCATGTACATGATGAGAGATCTGGCCCGTTACGCGCAGCGTTATCAAGTGTCGCTGAACATGAACCCGCATTTCCCGGTGAACACCCTGATGCCCATGCGAATCGTTACGGCTGCCATCGGCACGCCGGAGCTGAATGCCGTCGTGAAGGCACTCTATGACGCCATGTGGAAAAGCCCCTGTAAATTGTCGGAGACGGAGGAGCTGACAAGAGTGTTGAGCGAAGCGGGGCTGGATGCGGAGCACTGGTTGTCCCGGGCCGCAGATGAATCGGTGAAGGACACGCTGAAAGCCAACACTGAAGCGGCGGTCAAGCGTGGTGTCTTCGGCGCGCCAACATTGTTTGTGGGTAACGAGATGTTCTTCGGCCAGGATCGTCTGGATTTTGTGGAAGAGGCACTGGCCTGACGGCGGTGACTGATTGACACTCTGGCATTCCATGAAGCATTGGCAGGGACGCAGGAATGCCTTTAGCCGTTGAACAGCAGATCCAGACCGTTTTCGCCGAGCAATCCCGGCGGGTGCTCGCCACCCTGATCCGATTACTGGGCGATTTCGATCTGGCTGAAGATGCCTTGCAGGAGGCGTTCCTAGCGGCCCTCAGGCAGTGGCCCGAGGAAGGCATTCCGGACAAGCCGCGTGCCTGGCTGGTTTCAGCTGGCCGCTTCAAGGCCATCGATCAATTACGCCGTCGCGCCCGTTACCATGAGATTCTTCAGCAACAGGCGGACGCGCTTGCGGCCCAGGCCGTGGTGAGCATGGAGGAGGAGCAGGTCGGCATCGAAGATGATCGCCTGCGCCTGATCTTTACCTGTTGCCACCCCGGGCTGGCTCAGGAAGCGCAGGTCGCCCTGACCTTGCGTGAGGTGTGTGGCCTTACCACCGAGGAGATCGCCAGCGCCTTCCTGCAGAAAACCCCCACCGTGGCTCAGCGTATTGTGCGCGCCAAGGCCAAGATTCGTGACGCCGGTATTCCTTATGAGGTGCCCGAGGGCGAAGACTTGTTGTCCCGTCTTGAGTCGGTGCTGCAGGTCATCTACCTGGTCTTCAATGAAGGCTACCTTTCTGCATCGGCGGATCAGCCGCTGCGTCATGATCTGGGTGATGAAGCGATTCGTTTGGCTGAACTGCTGAATGCGTTGTTACCGGAACCGCAACCGGAAGCGCTGGGGTTGCTGGCATTGATGCTGTTGCACCATGCCCGCCGTCATACTCGCCTGGATGCCGAGGGCGAGCTGGTTTTGCTGGAGGAGCAGGATCGTAGTCAGTGGGACCGCGAGGATATTGCACGCGCCGATGGTCTGATCCGTCACTCCCTTTCCAGCCAGCGCTTTGGCCCCTACACCCTGCAGGCCGCCATTGCCGGTATCCATGCCCATGCGCCGTCAGCGCAAGAAACAGACTGGCAGGAAATTGTCGGTCTCTATGATCTCCTGCATCAGCATATGCCCACCCCGGTGGTCGCCCTGAACCGGGCGGTGGCTGTGGCCATGCGTGATGGCCCGGAAGTCGGGTTAAAGGAGCTGGAACGATTGATGAAAGCGCCGGCATTGCAGCAATACCATCTGGCTCATGCCGCTGTGGCGGATATGCATCGGCGGCTGGGCAATCATCAGCAGGCTCACCGGGACTATGAGCGGGCCCTGGCCCTGACCAGCCAGCCCGCTGAGCAGCGGTTTCTGCGTCGGCGGATGGCACAGTTGGCCTGATGCGTATTCCGGGCAAAAAAATAATTTAGCCCTGTCGAAAGGCGGTCTCCCGGTTCGATTCATGGATAACACCAACAGTATCAGGGAGAGACCCATGACACGCTCAGTACATCAGGAAAAGGTCATTCGCGATTTGACTGCCGGTTGGGTGGCCGCGATTGGTGCGCAGGATGGTGAGGCCGCATTGGCCTTCTATGGTCCGGATATCCGTTCCTTCGACGTCATCCTGGACCAGCAGGTAAGGGGAGCGGACGATTATCGGGACCATCTGGCGCGATGCATGCTGTTATGTAACGGTGAGCCGGTATTCGAGATGTATGATCTGGAAGTCTCGGTAGAGGGCGACTTGGCGGTCTGCCACGGCATGATTCACTGTGGTTGTGAAGATGAAAATGGTGAGATGAAGACCGGCTGGATGCGCGGCACTTTGGTGTGGCGATGTGAAGAGGGCCGTTGGCAGATTTGCCATGAGCATCTGTCCAATCCTTTTGATCCCTGCAGTGGTGAATTGATCATGGAGTGGCGACCACAACATCAGCCTCAACTCCTGCCTCGGATGGAGAAAGCATCATGAAATATTTATGTCTGGTCTATTACAGCGAAGCGGAAATGCAGAAGCGCGGCGATGATCACTGGCAGTCGCTCAACGGTGAGTGTCAGGCCTGCAGCCAGGGGTTGCAGGAGGCGGGCGTGATGCTGGACGGTTCTGCACTGCAGCCCGTGGCGACGGCTACCACGGTGCGGGTTCGCGATGGCCAGGTCAGTGTGACCGATGGCCCCTTCGCGGAGACCAAGGAGCAGTTGGCCGGGTTCTATCTCATCGAAGCCCGGGATCTGAATGATGCAATCCGGGTGGCAGGCAAGATTCCGCCGGCCCGCTACGGCAGTATTGAGGTGCGTCCGGTGCGGGATATTTACGACGCTTCCTCCGATGCAGTGCCTTATGCCGATGCCCTGAGGTCCTGACCAAATTTGTATTACCGGTACAAAAGCGTCATTGAGTAAAGGGGGGCCTCGTCGTAGCCTTTTGCCATATTTCCCGTGGTAATCAGTCAGCAGGATTGAGGAGGCCCAAGGTGGCAGAAGCATATATCGTAGCGGCGGTTCGTACCGCAGGTGGCAAGAAAAACGGTCGTCTGAGCAAGACTCACCCGGCAGATATGGGCGGCAAGGTGATTGATGCCCTGATCGAACGTACCGGTGTTCCGGCGGAGAAAGTGGATGATGTGATCTTCGGCTGTGTCAGCCAAATTGGTCCGCAGACTTTCAACGTGGCGCGGACTTCCATCCTCAGCTCCTGCCTGCCGGAATCCGTGCCGGGTGTCTCCATTGATCGTCAATGCGGCTCGTCTCAGCAAGCCATTCACTTTGCTGCCCAGGCAGTGATGAGTGGCACCCAGGATGTGGTTATTGCTGGTGGGGTGGAGTCCATGAGCCAGGTGCCAATCGGTTCCCCGGTGACCGCGGTAAAGGAAATGGGCAACCCGTTCACCGGTATCATCAGTGAGCGCTACCCCGGTGAGAGCTTCAGCCAGTTCAACGGCGCCGAGCGCATGGCGGCCAAGTATGGTGTGAGCAAGGACGAGCTGGATCAGTTTGCCTATGACTCCCACAAACGCGGTATGGCTGCCACCGAAGCTGGTCGGTTCAAGGAAGAAATCATCCCGATCAGCGTGACTCTGGAAGACGGTTCCCAGGTAGAGCACGTTGTGGATGAAGGTATTCGTTGGGAGGCCGATCTGGCCGCCATCAAGTCCCTGAACCCGCTGGTAGAAGGTGGCTACATCAGTGCGGCCAATGCCAGCCAGATCACCGATGGTGCTTCCGCATTGATGGTTGTGAGTGAGCAGGCGCTGAAAGAATACGGCTTGACTCCGCTGGCGCGTATCCATGCCATGTCCGTTGTTGGTTCCGACCCAACCATGGTGCTGGAAGGACCGATTCCGGCTACCGAGAAAGTGCTGGCGCAGGCAGGTATGACCATTGGTGATATCGATCTGTACGAAGTGAATGAAGCATTTGGTTCCGTGCCGCTGGCATGGATGAAGGCCATCGGTGCGGATTACGACAAACTGAACGTGAATGGTGGCGCCCAGGCGCTGGGGCATCCGCTGGGTGCTACCGGTACCAAGCTGATGGGTACCCTGATCTACGAACTGAAGCGTCGTGGTGGCAAGTATGGGCTGCTGGCGATTTGCGAAGGTCTTGGCACCGCCAACGCGACCATCATTGAAGTGCTGTAAGATCAGTTGAAAGTGAAAAGTTGAAAGCTTAAACGCGGGTGAGGCGGGTGCCAGTCGTCTGAAGACGGGTTCCGCGCCGCGACTTTCAGCTTGATAAAAAGCCGCCCAGGGAAACCGGGGCGGCTTTTTTGTGAGCAGGATGATGTTGGAAGCTATGTGCTATGGAAGGGGCAGGGTGCGAGTAACGAGTTTCGAGTTTCGAAAATCAAAAGCTTTAAAAAAACCTTTTGCCTTCAGCTGTAACGGGTTTTGCTCTTCGAAACTCGAAACTCGAAACTCGAAACTCGAAACTCGAAACTCGAAACTCGAAACTCGAAACTCGGCAACGTTAGCCGAGTCGTTCGATTAGCCAGACCCCGGCCATGAGCATGATGGCGAGAGAGCCCACCGGCACAAAAATGCGCTGGTAAAAATGGGTCTGCCGTAGCAGGTAAGCAATCGGTACGAATACCAGCACGATGGCAGCCTGACCCAGCTCGACACCGAGGTTGAATCCCACCAGAGGGAATAGAATGCCGCTATCCGTCAGGCCCAGGTCGCCGAGCACCGAGGCGAAACCCAATCCATGAATCAGGCCGAACACAAATGCCATGACCCAGCGTTTCGGGAAGAATCGGGGTAACAGATTGGCGACGGCGCCCACCGCTACAGTGGCGGCGATGGCTGACTCCACCAGCCAGGAGGGCAATGAGATGATGCCCAGCGTGGCCAGCCCCAGAGTGAGTGAATGGGTGAGAGTGAATGCCGTCACAATGGCCAGTGTCTGCCCCAGCGCCTTGGTCATGCTGGGGGCGGGTTGCCATCCTCCTCGTCGCCAGACCAGCACCGCAGGAAACAACAGGGTTAACAGAAACAGGATATGGTCGTAACCAATCAGGATGTGATGGACGCCCTGTCCCACAAACCCCTGGAAGGACTGCCAGCGTGAAATGTTGTCGGTGAGGATGCGTTGCTGACGCTGGCTATTGCTGAAGGTGGCCGTGAGTTCCGAGCCATCTTGTTGAAGTCTCAGCAAGCCATGATGATTCGGGTCTTTGTGGAAAAGAAACTGGTAATCCACCTCGAGGCCATCTGGTGAGACTCCGCATTCTCCACGTAACTGCAAAGAAGCATAGGTGCCATCCACGTGATCGCTGGCCTGTAACTGGTCAAGCTGAAGAGTACAGGGGGACGTCTGTTCTCCTGAAATAGCCGTGATGGAAAGAGTGGATAGAACCTGCGATGCAAGATTCGGTATCTGCCGTTGTAGTTCACCCCAGGTAATGGCGCCATCGCGGTTGTCATCCAGTGGCAGGACCAGATGAAGGTCACGCAGGGCAATATCCCAGCGCCCGGAAATGTCGGGGCTGTCAGATCGGGTTTCCAGAATCAGATAACTGTCACTGGGCTTGTGTGCCAGGCACAGCGAGCTGAGCAGGGGCAGCGCTAAAATCAGCAGCCATTTCATCGCTGTTCCTCCTTCGTCCATTGCTGTGCCATAACGTCACGAAGGTTATTTTTGTCCATGAAATCCCGGGCGCCCTGAAGGGTTTGCGGATCGTTTTCTTTTACCGCGCTGGCCAGCAGGATTCGAAGGTCGCTAAGCTCTCTTTGCTCCTGCCAGTTGGCTTGAGCCGCCTGTAAGGCTTGCTGGGGCTGGTCCATCACGGAGAGCAGGAATCTGGCCTGTTCACGGTGATGAATGCTGCGCCCGGCACGCTGGCTGTCCTGCAGGCGCGAGCGGTAGGCTTCCCGCCATCGCGAAGCATCCGGATGCTGGCTGCGTTTGGCGGCCACCGCCAGACGGAGCAGGGCGTTGTCCCTGTCTTGCCAGGACTGCAAACTTGAAATGACGTCTGCATGGGCGCCTTCGCTCAGCCATAAGTCGCTCTGCAGATAGCGTAGGTAGGGGTCGTTTGGAGAGGGCTGAAGAGCTCTCTCCAGATACGAGTGTGCCTCGCTGTTGAGGCCTTGCTGAATCGCCATTTCTGCCAGCAAGGTGTAAATCCATTGGCGTTCACTGCGTTGAAGTGAAAGCTGTTGGTTGTCTTCCAGGCGCAGCAAGGTGCTCCAGGCTTGCTCAAGTTGTCCGGTCATGGACTGAATGCTCGCGAGACAAATAATCACCGTCGTCGGAGGGAGCGATGTGGCTGCACGTTGGCATGACTGGCGTGCGGTATCAAAGCGCCCTTGTATACGGTCAAGATTGGCCAGCATCAACCACGCCTGCCCTTCGTCCGGTCGCTTGTTAAGCAGTTGCGTCAGGCGGAGCCGCGCTTGTGGGAAGGCGTGCTGGTACTGCTCGATTTCTGCCTGCAACAACTGTACGGACGCAGATTGGGTTGATGACAGATACGGGGATAGTGCTGCTTGCGCATAACCAAGAAAACGAGCGTCTTCCCTTGAGCGGGCAGTATCAATCCACTGCCTGGCGTGACGAATTGCGTCAGCTTCGGAGTGGATGGGGGCGGCTTGTCCCAATGCCTGTTCCGCAGGAGACAAACGCACCAGAATCTGGTCGTCAGAGTGGGGAGTATAGGGCGCCGCCCTGGCCAGCCCGCTGAGCAGGCTGGCCAGGACGACAAAAAAACGTGCCATCAGCACAAGGCGATGGCACGTCCCCCGATCCTCGTTATCAGTTTGGCGTATCAAGAACACGGTCATACGCCTGAGGGTTGTTTTGATCGCGATCAATCAAACGGAGATTGTTGATGTTGATTGGGTCACGGTCGTCGCGAGTGTTGGCCAATTGCACCTTCACAAAGGCAGTGTAGTTGATCGCCGCCTGAGCCTGCGGTGGTGGCCGGTCATTGTCGTTGTCGCCGCCACAGGCGCCAAGTGCCAGGGCGGACAACAGCAATGGGGTCAGTTTTAATAAACGCATGGTGCCCTCCTGTTACATCGGTACGTTATTGGCACCCGGCAGCGGGGTGTTGAGGTAGGGGAACACGGTCAGGTAGTCGGCGGCATTCGGCAGGGCGCCATCGGTTACGATTTGCTCAACCTGCGCTGTGTTCTGTGTGCCACAGTTACCAAGCTCACCGCCGGCGGCCTCGCCGTTCAGATCCGCACCGCACAGGAAGCCTTCAGCTGCTGTCAGGGCGATATCGACCACATCATCGATGGGACGGCGTCCATTGGGGAAGCCGGCAAAGTCGCCGCCTGCTACACCAAGATCAATCTGAGATCCTGCCGCAGTGGCCGCGATGCCCGTGTTAAGACGCAGCATTTCGCTGGCCGTTACCATCGGCAACTGGGTTACGCCAGGTACGCCGGTGAGGAACACGGTGACCAGGTCGTTACGCGGCGTTTCCGGTGCAGGCACACCAAACAGGATTTCTACCAGCGCCGGCAATGTCGGGTTGGTCACATAGGTCGCAAACTGGCCATCGTCCTTGGGTTCACTGGCATTGAAGCGATCCTTGTCCTGCAGGCCGATCACGACTTCATTGACCAGCGGACTGCCCAAACGGGATACCTGGGTAAAGGCGCCGCCTTTTACCGCCGGGACCTTGGCATTATCACTGCCTGTGGTGGTCGTGCCTTTCGGGGAGGGATTGATCACCGTGGCCTGGCGAATACTGGCCGTGGTCCAGCCGCCAATCACGGTATTCTCACCGGTCAAACACCCGGTGGGGATCTCCAGTGCCAGGCTGGTCACGTTCTTGTCACCAATGGTGTTGCTGCGGGAATCGCGCTCGCCCAACGGGTTCAGCGCTACCAGGTCAAATACCTCACCCAGGTTAACCACGAAGCCTTCCTGGCGCTGGCCAACAAAGACCTTGCCGGGCATCGGGCAGTCGGGAATGGTGACATCATGGATAAAGCTTTCAGAGTAGGCCTTGTAATCGGTAATGGATTTCGTGCCGATGTTATCGAGAGGCTTGGCGAAGGTTTCGCTGCCGCTGCCCGCATCGGTCAGGCTCTGGGCGTTGCCGGTGCGTCGGTCGCCGGTGATCATCTTCACCGTGTAGGTTTCCAGCACGTTCTGCGCGCTGTTGTCAGCCGCGCTGATGTTGCCAATGTTGATCAACGGTACCGGAACGCTGACGCCATCCACGTCCACCGCCAAATTCTTGCGCTCGGTGTTGAACTGGAACTGGAAGGTAATGTCTTCCTGGGCGTTGCCGGTATTGTCGATGTGAATCTCGTAGATGGCATCGTCATCCAGGGCGAAGTAGTTGGGACCACCGTAGGCATCCTGCAATGGCAGATAGTTGGCAATCAGGGTTACATAGTTGTCCCGGCCCGACTCGTAGCTGTTGAACATGTAGAAATCGGTGCCGTCTACCTTGGGCATGCCGGTAATGAAGGGGGCTTCACGGTGACTTGACGCAAAGGCTCCTGCGCTGGCCAGCACTGCAGCCATGGCGCAGGCGGTGGGGGTGAGGAATGAACGGCGTTGCATGGGGTATCTCCCGGTTTTAGTTCGTTGTGTAGGGAGTTACGACTGCAATGGCCAATTGGATGCAAAAAATTTTTTTGTTTTTTTATGCATCCAGTTCCGCGTTATTCACGTACTACTAACATCGATACTGTCATGACTGGAAGCCTAATCATATTCAGGTTCCGGTTATGAACTGCGATAACGAACGGCTAGTGACGTTGCTGGCGAAATCCGCTCAGGGAGATCGCCACTCGTTCGCCTGCCTGTATCAGCAAACCAGTGCAGCGGTGTATGGCATGTGTGTTCACCTGTTGCGCAGCACTGATGAGGCTCAGGACGTGTTGCAGGAAACCTACATTCAAGTGTGGCATCACGCGGGTGAGTATCACGCGGACCGCGGCACACCGATTACCTGGATGATGTCCATCGGCCGCTATCGCTGCCTGGATGCCCTTCGTCGCCGTCGTCACCATGTGGACTTTGAAACGGTGGAGGCGATCCAGACCAGCGAAGAGCCAGGTCCGATGCAGGAGACAGATGCCCAGCTGGATCGTCAGCGCTTGAGTGACTGTCTCAAGGGGCTGGATGAGCGCTATCGCGCCACCATAGAGATGGCCTACTTCCGGGGCTTTACCCATCAAGAGTTGGCGCTGGCCATGGATCAGCCTCTTGGTACCACCAAAAGCCTGGTGCGCCGGGGGCTGTCTGTGCTCAGACGGTGTCTTGGCTCATGAAGCCGGATAGCTTTGAACGTAACCAGGCCCTGGCTTCGGAGTATGTAGTCGGCACCCTGCAAGGTTCGGCGCGCAAGCGTTTCGAGCACTGGATGATGGAATCGCCGAGATTGCGTCGTCAGGTGTGGTACTGGGAGCGTCGCCTGGAACCTTTCAACAATAGCCTGCCCAAGACGGATCCGCCGGCGGCTATCTGGAACAGTATCGAGCAGCGCCTGTTTGGTGAAAGCACGCAGCCCAGCGAAGAGAAAGGCCTTGGCCTGTGGTTTTGGCGCTGGACAACGGGCCTGGCCCTGGCCGCAGTGTTGGCACTGTTAGTGTGGACGCCGTTGCCACCACAGGTGAACCACAGCATGGTAGCCGTCGTGCAATCTGAGCAGGCACAACCGCTGTGGGTGATGAATGCCTCCACAGCGAATCACAGCCTCACCCTGAAAGCCTTGCCACCGGTGGCCGTTGATGCACAGCAGGATTATGAGCTGTGGTTATTGTCGGAGTCAGGGGTGCCGGTGTCGCTCACCGTACTGCCCACCGAAGGTGCCGAGCTGCGCATCACGCTGAGCAATGAACAGGTGCGGGAATTGCTCAAGAGTCGCTCTCTGGCCATCAGTCTGGAGCCCAAGGGCGGGTCACCTACCGGACAACCCACCGGACCGGTGGTGTATCAGACGCAACTGGTTGAGATGTGACGGTTACACCTGAGGCTCGACGCCAGACGATGAAACATGGTGACGAGTTTTGAGTTTCGAGTTGCGAAAATCAAAAGCGAAAAAGAAAAACCTTTTGCTCTCTGCAGGCCAAGGGTTTGCTCCTCGAAACTCGAAACTCGAAACTCGAAACTCGAAACTCGAAACTCGAAACTCGAAACTCGAAACTCGAAACTCGAAACTCGAAACTCGAAACTCGAAACTCGAAACTCGAAACTCGAAACTCGAAGTGATTATCCCGGCTGGTTCAGCTCTGCTTCTGCCGCCTCGAGAATCTCCATGGCTTCCAGTAGATCGCCTTCCAGCTCATCGTGCTGTTTCTTGAGGCGGGCCTGATCGCCGAGCAATCCATTCATTTCGTTTCTGCGACTGTCATCGGTGTAGAGCGTTTCATCGCCCAGTGCCGCTTCGGTTTTTGCCAGTTTGGTCTCGCATTCGGCGAGCTGCTTTTCCAGTTTGTCCACCTGCTTTTTCAGCGGACGTAGTTGTTCGCGCTTCTGGGCGGCCAGCTGGCGACGGGCCCTGGCATCCAGGCCGTCATCGGCTTTCTCTTCACGAACGGGTTTGCCGTCCTTGCGATTTTGTTGCAACCAGCGCGCGTAGTCGTCCAGATCGCCATCGAAACGCGACACGGCGCCGTTGGCCACCAGCCAGAACTCGTCCACCGTGGTTTCCAGCAGGTGGCGATCGTGGGAGACCATTACCACCGCACCTTCGAAGGCCTGCAGCGCCATGGTCAGCGCTTCGCGCATATCCAGATCCAGGTGGTTGGCTGGTTCATCGAGTACCAGCAGTGCCGGTTTCTGCTGCACGATCATGGCTAGCGCCAGGCGGGCTTTTTCCCCACCGGAAAAACGGCCAATGGGCGCAAACACATCGTCGCCGTGGAAACCGAAGCGGCCCAGCTCGCTGCGCAGTTGGGATTCGCTCCACTTGGGGTGAAAGCGCGACAACATCTGGTAGGCGGTGTCAGTGTGATCCAGCCGGTCCACCTGCTGCTGATGAAAGTAACCGACGATCAGGTCGCCGTCTTTTTCGAAACGTCCTGCCAGTGGCGCAAGCTCACCTACCAGGGTGCGGACCAGCGTCGATTTACCCGCGCCATTGGGGCCCAGCAGACCCAGGCGGGATTCCGGGCGCAGACTCAGGCTGACGTTGCTGAGAATGGCCACAGGACCGTTGTCGTTGTGATAACCGCACTGCACCCCATCCAGATTCTCCATGGGGTTGGGCAGTTTCTCCGGCGTATGGAAATCAAAACTGAAACCGGAATCCACGTGGGCCGGCGCAATCAACTCCAGCTTCTCCAGCGCCTTGACCCGGCTCTGGGCCTGCTTGGCCTTGCTGGCCTTGGCTTTGAATCGGGCAATAAACTTCTGCAGGTGGGCCACCTGAGCCTGTTGCTTGTCGTGCATCTTCTGTTGCAGTGCCAGCTGTTCGGCACGCTGGCGTTCGAAGTCGGAGTAACCGCCACTGTAGTGGTTCAGTTTTTCCCGTTCGATATGCAGGATCTGGTTGACCGTAGCGTCCAGAAAGGCGCGGTCATGGGAAATGACCAGCAGAGCGCCAGGCTGCTGCACCAGATAACTCTGCAGCCACAGGATGGCATCCAGGTCCAGGTGGTTGGTGGGTTCATCGAGCAGCAGCAGGTCGGCATCGCTCATCAATACCTGGGCCAGGTTCAGGCGCATGCGCCAGCCGCCCGAAAAGCTGGAGACGGGTTGTTGCTGCTGGACCTCACTGAAGCCCAATCCCGCCAGCAGGGTGGCGGCCCGGGCTGGCTGCTGCCAGGCATGCAGGGCTTCCAGTTCGCCGTGGGCCACGGCGATAGCGTGGTTGTCCCCGGCGTTTTCAGCGTTAGCCAGTTTTGCCTGAGCCGCCCGTAAGGCCTTGTGACCATCCAGCACATAATCCACGGCCGCCTGCTCGAGTGCAGGCACTTCCTGGGCCATCATGGCCAGGCGCCAGTCGGCAGGGCGGTGGATGTTGCCGCCGTCGCTCTCCAATTCGCCCATGATAAGCTTGAACAGCGAACTCTTGCCGGTGCCGTTACGGCCCACCAGGCCGACGCGCCAGCCCTTGTGCAGGACAAAGTTGGCGTCTTCCAACAGCAGGTCGGGGCCGCGGCGCAGATTGATATGTTCAAGAGAGAGCATGATTCGTGCCCAGTTGGAGTCACAGGAAACCGGCGCAGTGTAAGCCAGCAACCGTATTGGGGGAACCGTGGACGATACCGTGAAACAGGATCTGTGGCGTTATGCGCTATTGCGTTGGCAGGATCGGGATTGCGAACAGGCCTGCCTGCATCTGCAGGATGACTTCCAGGTGCCGGTGTCTTTGCTGCTGTGTGGCCTGTGGCTGGCGGAATGTGGCAAGCAGCCGGATGCGCTGGTGGGACGGCGGATGGCTGAAGTGGCGGAACAGTTTGAAGCTGACTACCTGAGACCATTGCGGGCGGTGCGGCGCAAGGCGGGTGAAGATAGCCGCCTGCCGGAATTCAAGCGCCAGCTGCAGCAGGTGGAGCTGGAGGGGGAGCGCTGGCTGCTGACCACCCTGCCGGCCCTGTGTGACAACCTGCTGCCAGCCGGCGTCCGTGTCGACCCCATGGGCTGGCTGCTGGTGCTGGTACCGGAACTGGCCCAGTGTGAGGAGCTGCAGGCTGCGATGAACAAACTGGTTGCACTGTAGGAGCGTGCGAACAAATCCGTTTCGAGTTGCGAGTAACGAGTTTCGAAAATCCAAACCTCAGGTGTTGGAGGAGGGTTGGGTTTTGCCTTTCGCAACTCGAAACTCGTTACTCGCTACCGCTCGGTTTGTACCTCGAGAAGTGCTCCTGCCGGGCTGTGACCTCGAACTTTGAACTTTCATCCCCCGCCTGCCATCCTTCCCTTCCACGTTTATGCCCGGACGGCCCCATGACCACCGATCTCGACTTCGACCGCGACCACCTCTGGCATCCCTATACCTCTACCTCCAAACCCCTGCCCACCTTTGCCGTGGCCAGTGCCAGAGGCGTGCGGCTGACCCTGGAGGATGGGCGGGAGCTGGTGGATGGCATGTCATCCTGGTGGGCGGCGGTGCATGGCTATAACCACCCGGTATTGAATCAGGCGGCCAAGGAACAGATCGACCGCATGGCCCATGTCATGTTCGGTGGCCTGACTCACGAACCGGCGGTCGCGCTGGGCAAGAAGCTGGTGTCGCTGACCCCGGAGCCGCTACAGAAAGTGTTCCTTGCCGACAGCGGCTCGGTCTCGGTAGAGGTGGCCATCAAAATGGCGCTGCAGTTCTGGCTGAGTCAGGGGCGCACGGGCAAGGACAAGCTGCTGGCCCTGCGTCACGGTTATCACGGCGACACGTTCGGGGCGATGGCCGCATGTGATCCGGTTAATGGCATGCATTCGTTGTTTAGTGGTGTGCTGGCGCAGCATTATTTCGCGCCGGCACCGCAAAGCCCTTTCGAGGGGCCTCTCCATGCAGAGGATGTGGATGCGGTGCGCGCGCTGCTGGAGCAGCATGCGGATGATATCGCGGCGGTGATTCTGGAGCCGGTGGTCCAGGGCGCCGGCGGCATGCGTATCTACAGTCCCGAGTACCTGACAGCAGTGCGTGAGCTGTGCGATGAATTCAGCGTACTGCTGATCTTCGATGAAATTGCCACTGGCTTTGGCCGTACCGGCAAACTGTTTGCCATGGAGCATGCCGGTGTCTGCCCGGACATCCTCTGTCTCGGCAAGGCGATCACCGGTGGCTACATGACGCTGGCGGCGACGCTCTGCACGGATCGCGTGGCGGCCGGGATCTGTGACGGCGAAGCCGGGGTGCTGATGCATGGCCCCACTTTCATGGGCAATCCTCTGGCCTGTGCGGTGGCCAATGCCAGTATCCAGTTGCTGCTGGATTGCGGCTGGCAAGCGCGAGTGGCCGCCATCGAGCAACAGCTGAAAGACGAAGCACTGCCGTTAAAGCAGTTCGACAGCGTGGCGGATACCCGCGTACTGGGCGCCATCGGCGTGATGGAAATGAAAGAACCGGTGGCCATGGAGGAAGTGCAGAAACGCTTCGTGGAGCAGGGCGTCTGGATTCGCCCCTTCGGCAAGTTGGTCTACATCATGCCGCCGTTTGTTATCGAGCCCGCAGACCTGAGCAAGCTCACCACTGCCATGAAGGACCTGGCAGAGCGGAGCTGACAGCTACGAGCGACACTCGACTCGATGGGCAAACCCAAAATAGTTCCCGGGTATTTGGGTTAATGGAAACGCCTTGAAAATCGTCGAGTTCGGCGACCCGCAGGATCTGATGCCCCGGTAGGAACGTAGCGCAGCGGAGTAACGCACGCAGTGCGGCCCGAAGGGTGAGCGAAGCGAATAAAGCCCGCTTGCTGGCCGCAGGGCCTACAGGTGGGGACTGCCTCTGCAAAATGGTCAGGAGCCGGTTCGGCCAACGAGTTGGCTTTCCCACGAAAGTCGGAGCTCAAGCTGCCTTTACCGAAATCCCGGCATGGCCCGAATCAGATGACGCTGCACTTCCAGCCATTCGCCAATCAACCGCCAATGCTGTTTGTCATCAATATGCCGGGAAACGTCGGCATCCATGATGCCCTCACCGTGCGTCATGGCCTGAACATAGGTCTGGGTATCGCGGAGGGTGACCAGGTAGGGAATCTTCAGGCTGGCAAGAAACTGTCTCAATGCTTCGTACATACGGGTGCGGGTGCGCACCCGGTTGGCAATCACGGCCAGACGACGAGGGCGGCGCCGGTAGCTGGGGGTCAGCATCACGTTCTGCAGGAAGCGGGTGGTGGCGCGAATGTCGATGGGGCTGGGCAAGACCGGCACCAGTACGATCTGTGACAGCCGCATAAGATGATCGAGTTGATGGGTATCCAGACCGGCAGGGGAATCGATGATCACAATTTCGGCGGCTTGATCCAGCCGCTGTTGCAGGCGTCCCAACGAAAGAGGTTCGCCGGCGGGCCAGCTCAAGCCGTGGATATAATCGGTCTTGCGGTGTTTTAGCCACTGGGAAGCTGACTGCTGGGGATCCAGGTCCATCAAGGTGACCTGGCGCCCCAGCGCTTCGTAATAGCAGGCCAGATTGGTGGAAATAGTGGTCTTGCCACATCCGCCTTTGCTGTTGGCAACCAGAATAACAGTACGTTTGGCCATGGATGGGGCCTGCTGGTAGGTGTTTGCGCTATTTGTTGGTCTGTTCTGTGCGCTATTCATGCCGTGGGTTGCCAAATATTTCGTATGATTCTACCCCTCGTGGGGGAGGATGCACTCTTGGTAATGAAAAAGGGTGACTCCGCTCACAAGCAACCACACTACCCCATTTGATATGAAAGTGGTGTAAATTGTGTGGCGATTTGCCATTACCGGGGAACCTTGTCGGGTTTCCCTGTCTTAAGGACAGGATGCCATGCGTTACTTTCTGATTCTGATTGTGTTGATCCTGGTGGTGGGTACGGCCATGTTTACCGTACCGATGGAAAACGGCAAACCACTGCTGGATTGGCAGCATGTGGAAGAAAACTGGCAGGATCCGGACAAGCTGATCGATGAAGGCGTGGATGGTCTGGCCGGTAAAACGCAAGAAACGACACTGTATCGCTGGCGTGACCCGCAGGGAAACTGGCAGTATGGCCAGATTCCGCCCCCGGGAGTTGATGCAGAAGAGACAACCATCAAGGCCCGCTAGCCTGGTATGCCGGTTTAATCCGTGCCAGGCAGGGGTAATGAATACACAATAAGATGAGTCCAATTGGAGGCAGAATGAAGAAGTTGGGAATCGTGCTGGTGGGTACTGTACTGCTGGCAGCCTGTGGTCAGGATAAAGCCGAGCTGAAGAGTGACGACCAGAAAGGCTCTTATGCACTGGGTTTTGTTAGTGCCGAGCAAATGCAGCAGCTGGGTGTCCTGGACAAGGAAGCCTTCATGGCTGGCCTCAAGGATGGCCTGCAGGAAAACCCTGAAGGTCAGATGAACGAAGAAGAGCTGCAGGCTGCCCTGCAGGCATTCCAGCAGCGCGTCATGGAAGCGCAGCAGGAAAAAATGAAAGCTGCCATGGAGCAACAGAAGAAAGACATGGAAGAAGCCGGTGCCAAGAACCAGGCTGAAGGCGCTGCATTCCTGGAAGAAAACGCCAAGCGTGATGGCGTAACCGTGACAGACAGCGGCCTGCAGTACGAAGTGCTGGCTTCCGGTGAAGAAGGTGCCAAGTCCCCGACCCTGGATGACACCGTGGAAGTGCACTACCACGGCACCCTGCCGGACGGTACCGTATTCGACAGCTCCGTAGAGCGTGGCAACCCGGCGACCTTTGGTCTCAAGCAGATCATCAAGGGCTGGCAGGAAGTGCTGCCGATGATGAAGGAAGGTGACAAGTGGAAAGTGTTTGTCCCCTCCGAGCTGGGTTATGGCGAGCAGGGCGCAGGCCAGGGCAGTGATATCGGCCCGAACCAGGTGCTGGTCTTCGAGATCGAGCTGCTGGACGTGAAAGGCGACGAGTAATTCTCGTTCGTTGATTCACCCCAAAAAAGGGCGCCATTCAGGCGCCCTTTTTTTACGTCGCTGCGCGAGCATCACGCCAGGGGCAGCATGGAAGGCCCAGGGTGGCGCCCAAAAGAAAACCGGCCATTGGGCCGGTTTTAACGAGGATCATCCGCACCGTTATCAATCGTTCCAGCCACTCACCTTGCCGGAGCAGACCCAGTCCTTGGAGGGCTTGGTAACACCCACCCAGTTATAACTGTAACGCCCATTGGCCTTGTAGGTGCTCCAGCCCTTGGTGCTGCCCGGCAAGATGCCGGAGGCACCACAATCCGCAGAGCCAGAATTGCGCTCGTTACAGAAGCGCGCATAGATGCGTTGGCTGCAGACGTTGCGGTAGGTGACGATGAACTTTCCCTGGGTGTGGGTGCTCCACTTGGTATCGGCCACCACCATACAGGGGCTGCCGGTGTTGCTTAGCCCGTCCCAGCAGGTATCGCTGTCCACCGATGAAGAATAGTCAGCCGCGGCCAGCTGTGAAGACAGCAGGATGGCCATGCCCAGTACCTTTTTCATTGCTCGCTCCCTTTTTCACGATTCCCGATCGTTATCTGACATCCGCAGACTATCGAAAACGCTGCAAGGGTGCGTCACCCAAATAGGGTATCGCCGCGCTGATCAGATGGATTGATCGACGCCGTAGGCGCGCAGGAACATGTCGACCGCCTGCTCGACATGGGGCTGGGCTTCAGCGGCGGTCATGGGCTCGCGGTAGCCGATCCGGATACGGAAATGCTCGCAGCCTTGCAGCAGGGCAAAGAAGTTCTCCGCACCGCGTTTGGCATCCTGAATATTCAGCAGGCCTGCCTGGATGGCATGACGGATCAGGCCCTCCATGGCGGTTAAGGTGCGTTGTGGGCCGGCCTCGAAAAACAGCCGGGACATTTCCGGATCCTGCGTCGCCATGGTGCACATCAGTCGTTCCAGGGCGATCACTTCCTCGCTGTTGATCAGCCCGGAAAAGGCCAGACCAATTCGGGTAAGGGTGGTACGAATCGGCTGATCCTGATCCAGTTCAAAGATGGGGTCTGGCAGGGTGTTGTGACATTTCGCCTCCACCGCGGAGGAAAATAACGTTTCCTTGTCGCAGAAGTGGCTATAAACAGTGAGCTTTGAGACCCCGGCCTGCTTGGCGACTGCATCCATGCTGGTGCCGCTGAACCCGCAGGCCAGAAACAGGGATTTGGCGGCCTCCAGAATGGCGGCACGCTTGGCGGGATCCTTGGGGCGGCCGAGATTGGCCGTGGCGACAGAAGTGCTCATAATTTCAATACTGGACGGTTCAGTTTAGTAAAATTACTATACCGGTGAGTATAGCATACCGGCAAGCTGCCGGAGACGAGGGGACTGTCATGTTGCGTAACACGGTTTTTCCGGCCCTGGTGGCCAGCCTGATTGGCTTGCAGGGGTGCTCTGACCCTGAAAACGGACAGAGTGACGCACCGCGCCCGGCGCTGGTGACCCAGCCGCTTGCCGTGGGTGCTGGCCAGGATGTCTTCCCGGGTGAAGTACGTGCCCGCTCCGAGCCGGAACTGGGGTTCCGCATCGGCGGCAAGATTTCCGAGCGTCTCGTTGATGTGGGCGACCGGGTGAGTCAGGGCACGATCCTGGCACGCCTGGATACCAATGACGTTCGCTTGCAACTGGATGCTGCCCGCGCCCAGATGGCGTCCGCCCAGGCTGACCACAAGCTGGCCGGCAGTGAGCTGGAGCGCTACCGCGAACTGGTGGAGCGCAAGGTGATCAGCCGCTCCCAGTTTGATGCAGTGGAAAGCCGGTTTGATGCCAGCGAGGCCCAGCTTCGCCAGGCGCGCGCCAATCTGAATGTGGCTCGCAACCAGGCCGACTATGCGGCGTTGAAAGCGCCACAGGATGGCGTTGTGGCCCAACGTCTGGCCGAGGCAGGCCAGGTGGTATCGCCGGGTCAGCCGGTGTTCGTGCTGGCCGTTGAAGGTGACCGTGAGGTGCGGATTGATCTGCCCGAGCAGGATGTGGGGCGTATCGCCATTGGTATGCCGGTGGCTATTGAGCTGTGGTCGCGCCCCGGTCAGGTTTTCGCCGGCAAGATTCGCGAGCTTTCCCCCGCTGCGGACCCCCGTTCACGCACCTTTGAAGCCAGGGTGACCTTCGCCAACGATACGGTCGGCGCGGAGCTCGGCCAGTCCGCCCGTGTCTTCGTCAGCGCCGGTAACACCGAGGCGCTGAGCATCCCTCTTTCTGCGCTCACCGCTGAAGGTGAAGAAACCTATGTCTGGGTGGTGGATCCAGCGACCACAAAACTGAAGAAAACCCCCGTGGAAGTGGGGCCTTATCAGGAGCAGGTGGTACCGGTGCTGGCGGGTCTGAACGCCGGAGAATGGGTGGTGGCTGCGGGCACCCATCTGGTACGAGAGGGGCAGAAAATTATTCCTGTAGATCGCCAGAACCGGCAGGTAAACCTGACTGCACCGGCTGCAACCGTGGCTGCGGATCAGACTGACAGCGCTGCTGCGCAAGTGGAATAGGGAGCGCCCCATGTCATTCAACCTGTCCGAATGGGCGCTGAGAAATCGTGCGCTGGTGCTCTACGCCATGCTGCTTCTGGGCGCCCTGGGTGCGGTGTCCTATGCCAACCTGTCGCAGAGTGAAGATCCTCCCTTCACCTTCAAGGTGATGACCATCAATACCCTCTGGCCCGGCGCCAGTGCGGAGGAGGTGTCACGGCAGATCACCGAGCGCATTGAAAAGAAACTCATGGAAACGGGAGACTTTGAGCGCATTCAGTCGTATTCCCGTCCCGGTCAGTCTCTGGTCATGTTTATGGCGCGAGACGAAATGCGATCGGTAGAAATTGGCGACCTCTGGTACCAGGTGCGCAAGAAAATTGGCGACATCCGTCATACCTTGCCCCGTGATGCACTGGGTCCGTTTTTCAACGACGAATTTGGCACCACCTTTGGCAACATCTACGCACTGTCCGGTGACGGTTTTGATTACGCCATCATGAAGGATTACGCCGATCGTCTTCAGTTGGCACTGCAGCGCGTGGACGATGTGGGCAAGGTGGAGCTGATTGGTCTCCAGGATGAAAAAATCTGGATCGAAATCTCCAACACCAAACTGGCCTCATTGGGGATTCCGCTGATCACCGTGCAGCAGGCGCTGCAATCTCAAAACGCGGTGGCGGAGGCGGGTTTCTTTGAAACCCCAACAGATCGCGTGCGCATTCGTGTCTCTGGTGAGTTCACCAGCGTGGAAGATATTCGCAACTTCCCCATTCAGGTGGAAAACCGCACCCTGCGTTTGCAGGACATTGCCGAGGTGTATCGCGGGTTCAGCGATCCCGCCCAGCCGCGCATGCGCTTCATGGGCGAGAATGCCATTGGTATTGCCGTGGCCATGAAAGAGGGCGGCGATATTCTCAGGCTGGGTGAAAATCTGGACAAGGCCTTTGCCGAATTGCAGAAAAGCCTGCCGCTGGGCATGGAACTACGCAAGGTATCGGATCAGCCTGCCGCCGTGGAAGCCGGCGTCGGTGAATTTGTGCAGGTGCTCATTGAAGCGCTGATCATTGTTCTGCTGGTGAGCTTCTTTTCCCTCGGCTGGCGTACCGGGATGGTGGTGGCGCTGTCCATTCCGCTGGTACTGGCCATGACCTTTGCGGGCATGAAGTACTTCGATATCGGCCTGCACAAGATTTCTCTCGGTGCTCTGGTGCTGGCGCTGGGGTTGATGGTGGACGACGCCATCATCGCGGTGGAAATGATGGCCATCAAAATGGAGCAGGGCTTTAGCCGCATCAAGGCGGCGGGCTTTGCCTGGACCAGTACCGCCTTCCCGATGCTCACTGGTACCCTGATTACTGCTGCTGGTTTTCTGCCTATCGCCACGGCCCAGTCCAGTACCGGGGAATACACCCGCTCTATTTTCCAGGTCGTGACGATTTCCCTGCTGGCGTCGTGGATTGCCGCGGTGGTGTTTGTGCCTTATCTGGGCGACAAGCTGTTGCCGAATCTCACCAAACATAAATCCAATGGCGACCTTCACGATCCTTACCAGAAACCGTTTTACCGCAAGTTCCGTGTTTGGGTGGAATGGTGTGTGCGCTACCGCAAGACGGTAATTGGCATGACGGTGGGACTGTTCGTGTTCTCCCTCTTTCTGTTCAAGTTTGTGCCGCAACAGTTTTTCCCGGCGTCCAATCGTCTGGAACTGATGGTGGATCTGAAGCTGGAAGAGGGTGCGTCATTGGACGCCACTCAAGAGCTGGCGCTGCGACTGGAAAGCCAGTTGGGTGAAAACCCGTTGATCGAAAATTACGTGGGCTACATGGGCAGCGGCTCGCCGCGCTTCTATCTTTCCCTCGACCAGAAACTGCCGGCAGCGTCCCAGGCCCAGTTCGTCATTCTTACCCGCAATGTGGAGGAACGGGAAGAAGTGCGTCGCTGGTTGATCACTGTCCTGGATGAACAGTTCCCCACTGTACGCAGCCGGGTTTCCCGTCTTGAGAACGGCCCCCCGGTGGGTTACCCGCTGCAATTCCGGGTATCCGGTGAGCATATCCCTGCAGTGCGCGCGTTGGCTCGCGAGGTGGCGCTCAAGGTGAGTGAAAATCCACACACCCTGAATGTGCACCTGGACTGGGAAGAGCCGAGCAAGGTGGTTCGCCTGAATGTGGACCAGGATCGCGCCCGTACGTTGGGCATTACCACCCAGGATCTGTCCATTGCCTTGCAGGCGTCGTTGTCCGGGGTGGCCGTGAGTCAGTACCGGGAAGATAACGAGTTGATCAATGTGGAAGTCCGCGGCGATCGTCAGGAACGTCATGCCCTGGGGCTGCTGGGTAACCTGGCAGTACAGACCGCGAACGGCCGGGTGCCTCTGAACCAGATCGCCACACTGGAGTATGGCTTCGAGGAAGGCATTATCTGGCATCGGGATCGCCTGCCCACCGTCACCGTGCGTGCGGATATTGAGGATGGAGAACTGCCGGCAACCCTGGTGGGGCAGATCATGCCGACCCTGGCTGAGGTGCAGGCAAAACTGCCGCCAGGCTACTTGCTGGAAGTGGGCGGTACGGTGGAAGAGTCGGCCCGTGGTCAGTCCTCCGTGAACGCGGGCATGCCGCTGTTCATTCTGGTCGTGCTCACGCTGCTGATGCTGCAGCTGCGCAGCATGCCGCTGTCCCTGATGGTGTTCGTTACCGCACCGCTGGGTCTGATTGGCGTCACACTGTTCCTGTTGTTGCTGCAGAAACCGTTCGGCTTTGTGGCCATGCTGGGCACCATCGCCCTGGCCGGTATGATCATGCGCAACGCGGTGATTCTGGTGGATCAGATTGGCCAGGACATGGCGCAAGGGCTCACGGCCTGGGATGCGATCATTGAATCCACCGTGCGGCGCTTCCGTCCCATCGTACTCACCGCATTGACGGCGGTGCTGGCCATGATCCCGCTGTCACGCAGTGTGTTCTTCGGCCCCATGGCGGTTGCCATCATGGGTGGGCTGATTGTGGCCACCGGCCTGACCCTGTTGTTCCTGCCCGCATTGTACGCGGCCTGGTTCCGGGTCAAGGAAGAGCATGCTGAAGCTCCGTAAAGAACGCTGAGTCTGCCGGAAGTATCCGGCTTCCCCTTGCCCCGGCACTTTGCCGGGGCTTTTTTTTATGCCTCGCTGTGGCCACTCGATACGCGGCACGCTTGAACATTGTCGTGGCAGGAGACAGGGGGCTAGCGAGTAACGAGTTTCGAGTTGCGAAAATCAAAAGAATGAAAATAAACCTTCGGCATTCATCCGTAACGGGTTTTGCTCCTCGAAACTCGAAACTCGAAACTCGAAACTCGAAACTCGAAACTCGAAACTCGCGACGGTTTCTTTACAGCTTCACGAAATTTCCAAATGGCCCGCGAATTTCATAGGTGATGCCGAATCCGTTGCCGCCACCAAACAGATCGCTGCCGCGCTGGGAGCTGAAATACAGTCGCTGGCCGTTCGGGCTGAAGGCGGGGCCAGTGATTTCGGAATCCTCCTGGCCGGTAACCTGGAGCAGGGGCGCCACGTCACCCTGCTTGTCGATCACTACTATCTGCATGTCACCACCATCTTCTGCGACAAGCAGGTCGCCCCCACCGGATACGGTCAGGTTGTCCACGCCGGTAAGCACCGGCGTCTCTGCCGTGGCCGCGTCATAGATCACAGTCAGGCGATTCAGGTTGGTGTCCAGCTGCCAGACCTTGTTGTCGCCCTTGGTGGTGAAGTAGACCCGGCCATGGCTGTACCAACAGCCTTCGCCGCCATCAAACGCGGTGCTCTGCGGCAGCTGTTCCCGCGTGGGTGTTTCGAATAGGTTGGGGGTGGCGTTGGGGACGTTTAGCCACGTCACATAGCCCTGATCATCCACGGCGGCGACTTGCAAAACACCCTCATCCAGCTGCAGCGATCCATTGTTGTTCACCCCGGCGGGGATAAAACGATAGAAGCGTCCATCGCTTTCGTCTTCAGTGAGGTAAACCATGTTGAAGACAGGATCGATGGCCGCCGCTTCGTGTTTGAAGAAGCCCAGTCCGCGACGCAGTCTGGCTGGCTGCTGGCCGAAAGGGTCGCACTCATAGACGCGGCCATAATCGGTTTCTTCACAGGACAGCCAGGTCTGCCAGGGTGTGGGGCCGCCCGCGCAATTGAGGTTGGTGCCGTCAAGAATACGATAGGCATCGTTTACCGAGCCATCCGGGTTGAAGCGAATGGCGGATGCGCCACCGCCAAGCAGATTGATGGTTTCACTATTGGAGACATACACCCAGCCGCCGTCGGCGGCTGCAAAGGTTGCCCCGCCATCCGGGTAGCTGTGCCAGTGATAGGCGGTGCGATTCCAGAAGCTGCGGCGAACCCGCTGCCCTGCGGCAGCAATGATGCGCGAGGTAAAACCTTCAGGAAGACGAATGCCATTGCTGTCGGGGGGCAGCAGTGGACCCACGTCGGCCAGGGTACGTGCAGACAGCGGTTGGCTGAGGGCCAGTAGAGAGGGACCCACCGCCAGTGCGGCCAGGCCGGTGCTGCCTTTTTTCAAAAGATCACGACGAGACAATGAGGCTTTGGTGTTCATCTTCCCTTCCTCCCTGAAAGTGATGAATGCGACAACGGAGGCGGAAGGGTAAAGGGCTGACAAGACAAAAAAGGTGATGCGGTGCATGGCATTACGCCTTGACGCATGAAGCGGATCACGTTTTGGAAAAGTGTCACTGAAGATTCACGGTGACCTACGATTTTCGCATTAGGAATAAGATGCAAAGTTAATCAGGTACGCGCACCCAGAGTATTTCGCTTGGGGGAGGAGCCTCGCGCATCCATTCGCTGCGGCACCAGGTACGCTCAGGCTGCTGAGTCTCCTGCCAAAAACAGGCGAACAGAGGTGACAGCACCGCATTGCCAAGAGGTGAAGTGAACCGTTCAGCGCGGTGCTTTGGGCACAACTATCAGTAACGGTGTTTCCTGCTGCTGATGCTCGGCACGTACACAGCGCAGCTCAAACTTTCCCGCCACATCAAACCGCCAGGGCAGGCTGACACTGCTGCCGGGTTCGCTGAGGCGGGTGTTGGGGTAGTCCTTACGCAGGTCCGGCATCAGACGATGGATCAGGTTCTGGTCGCGCAATGCGGTGGTGTCGCCGAGGGCGAACAGATGCCAGTCGTCACTGCGATTGCTGATCACCAGTGATACGGCGCTGTTAAGAGGGAGGGTGACGGTTTGCGGCTGCCACCGCGTGGAAAATGCCACCCTGGTTTCTGGCAGCAAGCCAGGTTCTCGCAGGGCGGTTCCGGCGGCCATGGGAATCTCGTCGGGTAAAATGCCGTGGCCGTGGCAAACCTCACTGCCCAGCATCAACATTGTGAGAAAACCAAAAAGCCGCACCCATCTACCCCTGAAAAACGTCAGACGCTAATGTGACCCAGATTGCCACGGCGCGCCAGTGTAGAGGAATGGGAAAGGGGCATCACTGTTGGCAGCCAGTAATGCCGATGTACCTCAGGGAAGGAAGCCGCTGTTATCGCCGCTGACCAGGTTAATCTGACGACCGTCACTGAGTCGCAGTGTGGCGGCGCCATCGCTGTGAATGTTGTAGTGGAGGCTGCCGGTCAGGCAGCTGTCTTGCACGTCTACGGTCAGCCGGAACACATTGTCCAGCGAGCCGCTCAGGGTATTGCCGGCCTCGGCGGTACCGCTTTGCGTCAGTGTGCGTTCGGTGCTCACCCAGGGCACCGGGTATTCACCCAGTCCGGTGTCAAAGGTGCGATCAAACAGGGTCTCACCACAGCCATCGCTGTTCAGGTTGATTTGACTGGCTTCCACGGTGCGGTTCTCGATTTCGCTCACCCAGTAAGCCTGATTGTGGAACAGCGCATACTCCGGGTAATCCAGTGCGGGTTCGTAGCGGTACCGCACGGTAGCGGGACGCTGCACCCGTACCCTGTCGCGGCTGTAGTCCGCCATCTTTTGCCATTCATCCAGCTGGATGTAAGTGAGGTGTTCGGCAACAGGGTGCAGGTAAAACACATAATCGGAGTCGCTGTTCACAAAGGCTTCCTGCAGTGCGAGCGCGGTAGTGACATGAACAATCTCGTCGGCACCGCTGTAGGCATGGGTAGTGGGGATGTATTTGAGGTTGCCCACATAATCCACCACATTACCCTGTGCGCCGAGGCTGGATTCTGTCTGCAGTTCCTGGAAGCCGGACAGCAGCGGGGACGTGAGTGTGGCGCCGGTGAGGTCAGAGAGCGATCCCAGTAGCGTGTCTGCCAGCGGGAGATTCAACAGGCTCCCGGTAAAGCCCACCCAGTTGATGCCCGCCGCATAATCCTGGGGATACAGTGCGGCCAGTCGCAGAGTCCCGTAGCCGCCCATGGAATAGCCGCTGAGCATGACGCGATCGGTGTCGATGGCATAGTTGGCGATGACGTCGGCCTGCACATCCCGAACATCCCGTTCGGAAATATCCGAGTAAAAACCCTGTGTGCCACGGCCCAGCGGTGCGGCCAGGATGCGGTTGTTGTCTTCGGCGAAAGACTGCTGGAAGTTCGTCTGATTGATCTGGCTGGCATGGTTGGCCTCACAGCCATGCATGACGATCTGCAACTCATGGGGACCTTCCTGATCTGGCACATAGACGCCGTAGGGCTGGTACTGGCCGAGGTAATGGAAGTACTGCTCGCAAGGGTACTGGGTGTCTCCATGGCGCCCAGGCAGGCCGGTAATGGAGACCCCTTCGCCCGGTGGCAGGGTGTAATCGGAGGTGTAGACCCGCTGCTGGAAACCGGTGACGGCAGGGGCAGGGCGGTTCACGCGAGCACGAAGATCAGCGAGGGAAACCTGCTCACCGAATTCACTGATGTCACCGGTAGCAAGTACGCGGGCCTGGTTGTCTTCCCAGAAGTTGCCTGCATCAGGCAGGATCTGATCGGGCACGGCACCGGCGCGAGCCGATTCGTGCGGGCCACGGAACGCCACGTTCATCACCGTGCCATCGGCCTGGGCCACCACCGCCTGAATACGCCACTCCGGAGTTTCCGGTACCGGGAAGGTGCCGCTGATGATGTTGCTGGCCGGATCGCCATCACGGAATACATGCAGCTGCTCCCAGCCATCACTGTGGATGCCAAAGCCCGGCCAGTCGCCACCACCGGTGGCGGGGTCGTTATCCGTATCAATGGCCAGGGCGGCAATGCTGTTGTTTTGATCGTAAAGGGTGTTCAGCTCAAAGCGCACCTGCAGCTCATTACCTTGCAGCGAGAGCATCAGGGAGACCAGGTCGGCGGTGTTCTCCAACCCCTGCGGGTAGGCCTGGTCGCCGGCGGTGGGCGACAGCAGCCCGGGCGTAATGGCGAGCGGAGAATAATGGGTGCCGCCGCGAACCAGCAGATTCATGACCGAAAGCGGATCCAGCCCGGCCAGGCCCGCATCAGCGCCATAATCATCGTAAACATAATCCCGGTAGATCAATGCGCCGTCACACCATTCTGTGGTGCCCGCCACCCAGCTCTTTCTTGTGCAGTCCCGGGGCATGGGGATGGCCGTAAAGGGAACCTCTGTGGTGGGGGTGGCATTCGCAGCGGGAGAGCTGTCTGCGGAGAACGGATTGCTGCCGCCGCCACCGCAGGCTGTCAGGGAGATCAGCAGCGGGGAGATAAAAAGAAGGCTGTGTTTCATGGTCATGCCCCTGAGTATTGTTGTTATCGGAAAAGGAAACGTTTAGGCGTGAAATGTTAAGGGGGCAGTTGCTTCGCAGCCGTACAGATCGGGCCATTAGCCATTACAGATCTGGGTGATGTGGTGAGATCCTGTTAAAGGTGTAACCGAGTGTTGGTCGTCTGGAGATGACCACTCCGGATCGTTACTCTGGGCAAGCGTTTGATATCGTCCGGGTAAATGCCATCAACCGGGGCGAACCCCGAATCATCAAGGAGGAATAATGCTGCCCACAATGCGTACCCTGCTCGTCGGCCTGTTGCTTGTCTGGATGTCCGGTGCCATCGCTGCCCCGATGACGGTGGCAGTGAAAGCATCCCCCCCGTTCAGTTTCCAGAGTGGCGACCGCTGGGACGGAATCAGTGTGGAACTGTGGGAAACCGTGGCAGATCAGGCCGGCCTTGAGTATCGCTACCGTCCCTATCGCACGGTGAGCGAGATGCTCGAAGCGGTGGAGCATGGTCAGGCGGATGTGGCGATTGGTGCGATCAGTGTCACCGCCGATCGCGAGCGTCGGCTGGATTTTTCCCAGCCCATGTACCGGGGCGGACTGGGCATCGCCACCCGCAGTGAGCCCAGCGGCTGGCTGGTAACATTGCAGAGCCTGTTCAGCTGGAAGTTTTTTTCGGCGGTGTTGGCGCTGGGCCTGGTCCTGCTGATCGTGGGTGTGTTGATCTGGTTGTTTGAGCGTCGCCGCAACCCGGAGCAATTCGGTGGTTCGGTAAGCGAAGGCATCGGAAACGGATTCTGGTGGTCGGCGGTGACCATGACCACGGTGGGCTACGGCGACAAGGCGCCGGTGAGCCCGGCGGGTCGTGCCCTGGGTCTGGTGTGGATGTTTGTCAGCATCATCACCATTTCCGGGTTTACCGCCGCCATTGCGTCCAGTGTCACCGTCAACAAGCTGCAGACGCGTATCAACGGCGTGGCAGATCTGCCAAGGGTCAAGGTGGGCAGTGTGGCCAACACCAGTGGTGCCCAGTGGCTGGCGGCCCAGGGGATCGTCTACAAGCCCTACGACAACATCAAGCAGGGCATGCGCGCGGTGGCGCTGGGTGAAATCGATGCCATGGTGTCAGATGCTCCGGTAATGCGTTACATGATTCGTGATCGAGCCGACAAGAATCTATTGGTATTGCCCAACCTGATCCGCGAAGAAAGTTACGCCTTTGCCGTCGCCAACGAGAGCCCGCTCCAGGAACCCATCAACCTGGCCATGCTCAATTTCACGCCCACAGAAGAGTGGCGCATGATCCTCAACCGGTATCTGGGGCTGCACTGACGGGCAGGAGCGAGTTTCGAGTCGCGAATTTCGAAAATCAAAAGCGAGACCATTGCGGTCGGTGAGCGGAGGAGGTTTGCTCTTCGAAACTCGAAACTCGAAACTCGAAACTCGAAACTCGAAACTCGAAACTCGAAACTCGAAACTCGAAACTCGAAACTCGAAACTCGAAACTCGAAACTCGCGTTATACCGTCAGGATCGACTTGGTCACCGAGCCGGTGGCGATCAAACGCTCTTTGCCTTCCGCATTCACGGCATAGGCCTCCGCGCGCATGGCGGCCAGGGTACGGCCGATGCGATCGGCCCTGGCACGCAGGATCACGGTTTCGCCTTTCTGTGCGGCGCGCAATACGCTGTTGTGGGTTTCCACGGTCACCGGGGCCTGATTGTCGTCCAGGCTGGGGACCGCGGCAAAGAAACACGCCACGTCCATCAGTGCGTAGAGAATGCCGCCGTGCAGCGCGCCCAGAGGGTTGGCGGTAAAGTCATTTACCTGAAAGCGCAGCTCACTGGTGCCCTCGCCGGCCTGCAGCAACTCCAGCTCGCAGGCACGGTGCAACGGGTGGGCAAGGACTTCATCGCGGGCAACATCAAGGCGGCTCATGGGGCTATCTCATTCGGCTAAGGTGGAAACGGTCGCTACTTTGCCTGCAATCGGCAACGCTGTGAATGACCGCAGGGAACTGCGCAGCTTGACGCAGGTCTCAATGGTGCCGAGGATAGCCCCCACACACACGTTGGCGATTTCATGAAATCTCTGGTCTGGACATTGCTGTTGATCATCTGCACTCACGTGCTGGTGCTCGATGCCGTGCATCATGAACATGATGCCGGGGCAGACTATGCCCAGTCCCTGAACCTCGTCGACAACGCAGACCATCAGGATCGCCAGTCACTGGATGTGCTGGACCAGGGTGCAGAGCACTGCTGTCAGTGCCACGGCTTTATGGCCGGTGTCGATTGCTCTCCTGCCCGTCAGCCCGCGCCGTTGTCGGCGCTGCTTGCATGGCGTCCTGATCTCCCGGAAGCCCCACCGGAATCCCCGTTCCGCCCTCCTATCGCCTGATTGTTTCCACGTCTTTCTTGCAGCGACATGCCTGGCCTGAGGCCTGCGGTTCGCTGTGATTCATCGTGTCTGAACATTCAGGAGACTTCCCATGGGAAGCCGATATCGTGTGCGTGCCAGCGTCATGCTGGCCGTGCTGTGTGGCTGGCCACTGGCCGCCAGCGCTGCTGCCAATATGGATCCGGCAGCACCATCAGAATGGGCGCAATGGGTGCGCCAGCAAGTCCAGCGTTTGCCGGCCAGCCGAGCCATCAATGCAGAGCAGGAAAAATGGTTGGCAGAGACCCGCAGCGCCGGGCAGCCGCTGTATAACCCCAATCTGAACCTTACCTATGAAGACAGCGCCGAGGTCACGAAAACCGTCGGCCTCAGCCAGACCCTGGACTGGTCCGGCAAGGCACGGGCCAGCCGTAATGAGAGTACGCTGCGCCTCACGCTGGCAGAGCTGCGTGGGCAAAAGGCCCGCGTCGATTTGTTGGCGCAATCCCTTCAGGCGTTGATTGCCTGGGATGCTGCCCAGGCGCGGCTGCAGGCTGCCCGTGAGCAGGAGCAGCAGCTCAGCGAGCTGGCCGCGTTGATACGCCGTCGCCAACAGGCCGGTGATGTGGGGCAGGTGGATGCCAGCCTCACCTTGCTATCGGTGGGGCAGGCTCAGCAATCGTTGGCCGCAGCAGAAGCTCTTGCTACCCATGCGCAAACCCGCCTGCGTGAAGTGATGGCGATACCAACTCCGGCCTATACGCTTCCACAGCAAGACCTTGTCTCTGCTGACGCCGTGGCGGGCAATCCGCAGACACGCCTGCAGGCTAACTACGATGTGCAGCTGGCGGAGCTGCAGCTGGCTTTGGCCGAGCAGGGCGTCACCCTCGCCGACAAGCAGCGCAACGCGGATCCTTCCCTTGGGCTGTATGTGGGCAAGGAAGGCGACGACAACCTGTGGGGGGTGGATCTCAGCTTGCCGCTGAAATTCTTCAATACCGACAAGCCTGCCTACCAGCAGGCCATGGCCGACAGTGATGCCCGGCGAGCCCTGCTGGAGAAAACCCGTAACGACATTCGCGCCCGTCTTGACGGCGCCCGCGACAACCTGACGCAGCAACAGCGTCGCTGGCAACACTGGCAGCAACTGACGCAGCCCTCGCTGGACAGCAGTGATGCCCTGCTCAAGCGCGTCTGGCAGCAGGGCGAACTCACCACCCAGAACTACCTGCAGGCCCTCAACCAAAGTCTGGAAGCTCGCCTCGCGGGCATCGCCCTGCGCGAAGCCCTGCAACAAGCGTGGATCGAGTGGCTCCAGCAAAGCGCCCAGCTGGATGAGTGGCTGAACGCCCTGGCAAACCCCTGACATCCCGTAGGAGCGCCGCTCCTGCAAAGGCAAAAAATTGGACATTTTTTATGAAAACCCAAATAACGTTCAAGAAAGCGCCACTGGCGATCGCTCTGCTGGCCACCCTGTCTTTCCCTGTATGGGCAGAAGACGATCACGGCCATGACCATGATGCTGCGCCGTCGAAAAGTGAATCCCATACGCAGGAAAACCATGATGATCATGACGCCCACGATAATCATGGCGACAACGCCTCCAGGCATGATCATCAGGACGAACACGGCGAGCCAGAAGAGTCAGGCGTCACCCTCACGCCCGAACAGCAAGCCATGCTCAACCTGCAAGTCATTACGCTTCAGCCGCAACAGAACGCCACCCAAACTCTCACCGTCCCGGCGGAAATCACCAGCAACCAGTACCGCACCTGGGTAGTGCCGGTGCGCATCGATTCCCAGGTGCAAGCGCGCAGTGCGTCACTGGGTCAGCACATGAAAAAAGGCGAGCCCATTGCCACCCTGTTCAGTCCGGCCATGGCGGAGCTGCAAAGTGAACTGCAGGTAGCTGCGGATGCCTGGCGGCGGGTGAACAATCTGGGCCGACGCACCGTGGGCAACCAGCGCTATCTGGATGCACAAAGCCAGTACCAGTCCCTGCGGGCTCGCGCCAAGGGCTATGGGCTGGATGACGCCGCCATCCGCGCTATTGAAAGTGGCAAAAGCGAAAAGGGCATCTACACCCTCACCGCCCCGGATGACGGGCTGGTGCTGGAAGATGCCTTCCAGCAAGGCCAGTGGCTCACCGCCGGTAGCGAACTGGTCACCCTGGTGGATGAATCTGAACTCTGGGCCGAAGCGGCACTGCCGCCCAGCCCCGGCCTGCACATTCCCACCGGCACGACTGCGCGCGTGCTGATCGGGGATACGGTTGTCGAAGGCGAAGTGATCCAGTCCGGCCACCGCCTCAACCCGGTAACGCGAACCTTGTCGGTACGTGTGGCGGTGCCCAACGCCGGGCACCTGTTGCACCCCGGCATGTTTGCCGATGTGGCGTTGTCACTGTCAGCACCGGAGAACGCGCTCACTGTACCGGAAGAGGCGCTCACCCGTGGCTCCGATGGGGGTTGGCAATTGTTTGTGGAAGAAGCGTCCGGCTATTACCAGCCGATGGAAATCGAACTCAGCGGCCAACTTGGAGGGCAACGCATCGTCACCGGCATCGAACCGGGTAAACGCGTCGTCACGCGCGGCGCGTTCTTCCTGGCCAGCGAAATGGCCAAGTCCGGTTTCGATATCCACAATCACTAAGGGATCACCGTTATGTTTAATCGTATTGTCGATTGGGCGGTGACCAACCGTCTGATTGTGTTGTTGCTGCTGGTGATCATCGTGGGAGTGATCGGCTGGCAATTGCCCAACCTGAAACTGGATGCCTTCCCGGACGTGACCAACGTTCAGGTGCAAGTGAATACCGAAGCGGAAGGCCTGGCCGCCGAAGAAGTGGAGCAGCTGATCACCTATCCCATCGAGGCAGTGATGTACGCGCTGCCCCAGGTGGCCGAAGTCCGTTCCATTTCCAAGACTGGCTTGTCCATCGTCACCGTGGTGTTCGAAGACGGTACCGATATCTACTTCGCCCGCCAGCTGGTGTTCGAACGGCTTCAGGCGGCGCGGGAAGATATTCCCGGGGGTGTCGGCACCCCGGAAATGGGCCCCAACACCTCCGGGCTCGGGCAGGTCTATCAATACCTGCTCACCGCCAAACCCGGCGCCAATATCGATGCCATGCAACTGCGCAGCCTCAACGACTGGGTAGTAAAGCTGCTGCTCATGCCCGTGGGCGGCGTCACCGATGTGCTCAGCTATGGCGGTGAGGTGCGCCAGTATCAGGTCAACGTGAAGCCTACCCGTTTGCTGGCCTACGACCTGACCCTGCAACAGGTCATGGAGGCCATCGCTGCCAACAACCGCAACGCCGGTGGCTGGTATCTGGATCGCGGTGCCGAGCAACTGGTGATTCGTGGCATGGGCTGGGTGGGCAGCGGTGAGCAGGGCCTGCAAGACATCGCCGCCATTCCCCTGCGGGAAGTGGATGGCACCCAGGTACGCGTCAGCGATGTGGCCAAGGTAGAGTTCGGCGGTGAGATCCGCCAGGGCGCGCTCACCATGACCCGCCGCGATGCCCATGGCGAACCGGAAGCGTTGGGCGAAGTGGTGGCGGGCATCGTGCTCAAGCGCATGGGCGCCAACACCAAGGCCACCATTGATGGCATCAAGGCACGGGAAGCGCGCATCCAGCAGGCCCTGCCCGAGGGTGTGGAATTCCAGGTGTTCTACGATCAGGCGGATCTGGTGGAAAAAGCCGTCAGCACCGTGGTCACCGCCTTGCTGCTGGCGTTCGTGTTTATCGTCATCGTGCTGGCCTTGTTCCTTATGAATCTGCGGGCCACTGTGCTGGTGCTGCTGTCCATTCCCCTCTCCATTGGCCTCGCCCTGCTGGCCATGGCCAGCTTCGACATGTCCGCGAACCTTATGTCTCTGGGCGGCCTGGCCGTGGCCATCGGCATGCTGGTGGATGGCTCGGTGGTGATGGTGGAAAACATCTTCAAGCACCTGAGCCGTGTGGAAGGCAGTCGCGATGCCCAGGGCGGTATCGCCCTGCGGGTGAAAGACGCTGGCCAGGAAGTGGCGCGGCCGGTGTTCTTCGCGGCCAGCATTATCCTGGTGGTGTTTCTGCCCCTGTTTGCCTTCGAAGGGGTAGAGGCCAAGATGTTCGTGCCCATGGCCATCAGCATCATGCTCGCCATGGCCGCCGCCGTTCTGGTGGCGCTGATCGTGGTGCCCGCCTTGGCCGGTTTTCTGTTCCGTCACGGCGTGGAAGAAAAGCCCAACAAACTCATGCAGTGGCTGGAAGCCCACTATCGAAAGCTGTTGGCCAAAGCCATGCAGGCCCGCAAGGCCGTTATCGGTGGCGCGGTGGGTCTGTTCGCCTTGGCGCTGGCCACCACGCCCTTTATCGGCACCGAATTCGTGCCGGTACTGGAAGAAGGCACCCTGGCCCTGCGCGTCACCCTGGCGCCGTCTTCCAGTCTCGATACCGCATTGGAAGTGGGTGAAAAACTGGAGCAGGAAATCATGACCTTCCCGGAAGTCACCTACGCGCTTAGCCGGGTAGGGCGAGCGGAAATCGGTGGCGATCCGGAGCCGGTGAGTAACGTGGAAATTTACATCGGCCTCAAACCGGTCGATGAATGGGAAAGCGCCAGCACACGTCTTGAGCTACAGGAAAAAATCCAGCAGAAACTGGCGGTCCACCCCGGCCTGCTGCTCAACTTTTCCCAGCCCATCGCCATGCGCGTGGACGAACTGCTCTCCGGCGTGAAGGCGCAACTGGCCATCAAATTGTTCGGTCCGGATCTCTCTGTGCTGCAGGAAAAAGGCGAAGCGATTACCCAGGCGGTGAAGGAAGTCGACGGCGCCACCGACGTGCAACTGGAACAGATCGCCGGGGAAGCCCAGCTGGTGGTCACCCCGGACCGAAACGCTCTCAGCCGCTACGGCCTTAGCGTCAATCAAGTCATGGATCTGGTCAGCAGCGGTCTGGGCGGCGGCAGCGCCGGGCAGGTGATCAACGGCAACGAACGCTACGACATTTATGTGCGGCTGGAACAGAGCGCCCGCAACAATGCGGAAGCCATTCGCAACCTGCGCTTAAAGGCGGCGGACGGTGCTTGGGTGCGGCTCATGGATGTAGCGGACGTAAACTTGGTGTCCGGCCCACCCCAGATCAGCCGCGACGACGTACAACGCCGGGTGGTCATCCAGGCCAACGTAGCCGGACGTGACATGGGCTCGGTAGTGGCGGACATCCAGCAAGCCATCAACAGCGAAGTGGACCTACCCACCGGCTACAGCGTCGACATCGGCGGCCAATACGAAAACCAGCAGCGCGCCCAGCAACGCCTGGCCATGGTGGTGCCCGTGGCCGTCGGCCTGATCGGCCTGTTGCTCTACTTCGCCTTCGGCTCCGTGGCCCAGGCCGCGCTGATTTTGGTCAACGTGCCACTGGCACTCATCGGCGGCATCCTCGCACTAGCCATCAGCGGCCAGTATTTGTCCGTGCCCAGCTCCGTGGGCTTTATCACCCTGTTCGGGGTGGCGGTACTCAATGGCGTAGTCATGGTGGAAGCCATTAATCATCGCTTGCGCGATGGAGAGGCATTAGAGACAGCCATCTTCGAAGGCGCCGTCTCACGCCTGCGTCCGGTACTGATGACCGCACTCACCTCCATGCTGGGGCTGATTCCCATGTTGTTGGCGACCGGTGTGGGTAGCGAAGTGCAGAGGCCGTTGGCGGTGGTGATTGTGGGCGGGTTGGTGTCGGCTACGGCGTTGACGTTGTTGGTGTTGCCGAGTCTTTATGGGGTGTTTGACGCACGGCGCAGGACCTCAGCTCAATAGCCCCGTTGGCCTGTAGGCGATCCAGCTTGCTGGACGAATGCGGAGTTGATCGTGGTTCTTGATTGTATGGTTGGTTGCATGGCTGGGATTTTATCGCACTGATAACCGTGCGTGTCCTCGCCGGACGGGCCCAAAGGGGTGTAACGCGACACCCCTCTGGACTCCCCCGCGCCCCGACTCCGTTCGACCCGCTCCGCGGGCACACTCCGGTACTCGGGATCTGGCGGACGCAAAAAAGACTCGCTCCGCTCAGACAGGTTTTTTGCTCTACGCCGCCAGATCCTTCCGTTCCTCGACTCACTCTAACGGGGAAGAGGCCGCCCTGATGGCATTGGTAGTGTTCGCATAGTATTGAGTGGGCGGCTCTCTATAGTTGCTTGCCAGCAAGCGATGTCTAGGGCCATTTTTCACCCGCGCGCAAGTTGCGTTTGTAGGATATGGCTTACATAAATTTGTAAGTGGCTGAGTTAGGGTGGTTATTCAGAAAAGCGGATGCAAGAAAAGTCTGTTGAAAGTGGTTTGTGCCTGTAGGGCAAGCCACAGATTGGTGGGTGGTTTAATGTGTTTCTTTGGATGGGTTAGATTGGGGATATACAGCAAAGTGTTATATCGCATCTGAAATTGAGTAAACTGTCAGCGATTAGGGGTTAAGTACGTGTGGAGGTTTTCTGGGAACATCGGTTACTCATGTGGGGAGTGCCAGTCTTCTGGAGTAATATCGATTGACGACTTCGATATAGAGTGTGTCGGAGGTGGTGAGCGTCAGATGGGGCCGGAGCTTTGTTATGAGCTAGCCTACGAGTTCAGCTGTCCTGATTGCGATAACGAGATCAGCCTCAAATTCTATGTTTATGAGTACCCTGTCAACTGTCTGAACTTTATTGATAATCAGTCGTCAGGTGCAGAAACTAGTGGAGCGCCGGATTTTGAGTATCTCCCGGAGCTGTACTCAGCTGAAGACATTCTTCATTTATACAGCTCCATTAAGGAGCTGGTCATGACTCTTCGTGACAACCCGTATCTTCTGAGAGATATTTCTCACAGAGAATTTGAGGAAGTTGTTGCGGAACTCTTCAGGGCAAAGGGTTATCAGGTCGATCTAACAAAAAGAACAAGAGACGGCGGCAAGGATATTATAGCCATTCACACCGATCACTTCGGAATAAAGAGCAAATATTTCATCGAATGCAAGCATTACGCTGAAAGCAACAAGATAGGAGTTGATGTTGTTAGAACATTGCATGGAGTGAAAAACACTAAAGACGGACCTAATAAGACGATTGTGGCCACAACATCCACTTTTACTGAAGACGCTAGGAAATTTGTTGATTCGGAAATGTCAAGTAAATGGGATATGTCGCTGGCCGATCATGATGAAATTGTTCGCTGGTTGCAAAGTTATCGCTAACAATTTGCTGCACGCGGAAAATTGCTCGCTGCACTCCTGATTTTCCGATGAGCAAGGCGTTAAGGGGGTCATATGCCATATCCAATTGAAAGAAAGCTAGTTGTAGCGGTTTCATCGAGCGCTCTATTTGATTTGTCTGAGTCGCATTCGGTTTTTATTGAAAAAGGGCCGAAAGCCTACAAAAAATTCCAAGAAGAAAATTTAAACAAGGTTCTTGAGAAAGGCGTCGCGTTCCCTTTTATTAAGCGATTTTTAAAAATCAATCATAGATTTCCTGAGAAGCTGCCAGTAGAGGTTGTTTTATTGTCAAGAAATTCAGCTGCGACAGGAAAACGAGTTTTTAGATCAATAAAACATTATGAGCTTGATATATCTCGTGCAGCCTTCATGGAAGGGAAGTCGCCTTTTGAATATATTCCTGCTTTCAACGCATCTCTCTTTCTTTCTGCAAATGAGGAAGACGTGCAAAATGCAATAGATGCCGGATATCCTGGAGGAGTGGTTTTACCCAGCAAAACAGTGAGTGATGACGATAATGACGAACTAAGGATTGCATTTGACTTTGACGGTGTTATTGCTGATGACGAAGCAGAGGCAATATTCAAGGGAGGGGACCTTCCAGAGTTTCACGCATACGAGGTCGCAAATTCTGAAACACCTCACAAGCCTGGGCCGCTGGCAGATCTTTTCAAAAAACTATCATTCCTTCAAAAGCTAGAAGATCGTGAAATTGAAAAAGATAGAAATTATAAAAGAGCACTAACTACTGCTATCGTAACCGCTAGAAATGCACCAGCTCATGAGCGCGTCATTACAACCCTGGAAGACTGGGGTGTAAGCGCCAATGAGATGTTTTTTCTCGGTGGGATGGAGAAAGATAGGATCTTGTCAAAGTTAAAGCCGCACATGTTCTTTGATGACCAAAGAAGTCATTTAGAATCAAAGGCCGGTGATATACCAATGGTACATATACCGTTTGGTATTGCGAATGTATAAATTGAGCAGGCAGAGGCAGCGGAAATCTAATGCTGCGCTCTGCTTTGGGCATTAAGCACTCCCCACAGACAATAGAGCAAATCATGCTTGAGATTCGCTTCCTCTCACAGAATCAATTCAAAGTCGCCGAGGCTAAAGCAATCCTCAAAGGTGCTGGAGTATCCGTTGTTCCGATATCTAGTAAGGTTGAAGAATTGCAGACTGAAGACTCCAAGCGTTTGGTCAAGGACAAGGCGATTAAGGCCTTCAGGCAAGTTGGTCGCCCGCTGTTTGTCGAGCACACGGGTCTATACATCGATTATATGAATGGCTTGCCAGGTGGTTTGACTCAAATTTTCTGGGATAACCTCCAGGCGGAAAAATTCTGTGAAATATTTGGAGTGGACTCAAAAAACACGCTTGAAGCCAAAACGGTTATTGGGTTTATTGACGGCCAACAGTTTTTTTTATTTGAAGGCTCGATTCGAGGTACTGTTCCTCCTGAACCACGTGGTGATAGATCGTTTCAGTGGGATTGTGTGTTTGTTCCAGATGGCTATTCATCGACCTTCGCGGAAATGGGCGAGCAGAAGCACGACATATCAATGAGAAGGCGGGCATTGGACAAATTTTCTGAGTTTTTGAAAAAACGAGGTATGGTTTAGATGCAGGAATTAGCGGCTGCTATCAGATCAAAGAAAGCCGTTTTGTTTGCGGGTGCCGGCCTTTCGATGAATCTTGGTTTGCCTTCATTTAGAAGTCTGATCGACAAACTTGCTAGTGAACTGGGGTTCGATGCTGAAGTTTTTCAGAGTTGTGGAGATTATCTGGCATTAGCTGAATTCTACTATCAGAAGAAGGGAAGCTTGGGGCCGCTAAGAAGTTGGATGGATACCACTTGGCACTCAAATGATGTAAAGCTCGAAGAATCTATAATACACAAGATCATTGTCGAGCTGGATTTTCCAGCGATTTATACAACGAACTATGACCGCTGGATTGAGAAGTCATTTGAGTTGTGGGGTAAAAGCTATTGCAAGGTTGCAAGCGTTGCTGATCTCGCTGCAGCACATGATTCCTTGCCACAGATAGTGAAGTTTCATGGCGATTTCGACAATGACGAATCTATCGTACTGACTGAATCTAGTTACTTTGACCGACTAGATTTTGAATCGCCTTTGGACATTAAGCTACGCAGCGACGTACTTGGGAAAACAGTGTTATTTCTCGGATACAGTCTATCTGACATAAACATCAGGTACTTATTGCATAAGCTGCAAAAGCAGTGGTCACAATCAGCAAATGGTAAAGGTCGTCCGAAATCTTACATTTTTCTCACAAGGCCAAATGTCGTCCAGGAAGAGTTGTTGAGGGCGAGGGGGGTCACTCCTATTGTTGCGGAATCGGACGATCCCAAAGAGGCAACTTTATCGTTTCTCCGGGAGTTGTTGCATGAGGCGTACGGAAAAACTGTCGCGCTTTAACAAGGCGATGTTGTCGTACTGGTTTAACGCTACGCTCCAAACTTATCTGTAACCACTTTTGGGGAAAATGCCTGGGGTCAGGTCTTGCATCGAGATTCGGGTTCAGGTCTTGCATCGTGCATCCAAGACACGAGATCGCCCATTTCCTACAAATGCCCCACCTTTACATAGATCAACGCCCCGTCTTCCTTGGTGAACGGCGTGTGTTGGCTCAAATGGGGGCTGCGGAGCCAGGTGCCTTTGGGGTAGCTGCCATGCTCGTCATAAAAGGTGCCTTCCAGTACGAAGATTTCCTCTCCGCCCCAATGCTGGTGTGGCTGGAATTGGGTATTAGGCGCCCATTTGACCAGCGCCACGTGTTCACCTTCGAAATCGTGCAGGGGCATCACTGTCAGCCCTTCGACAAGGCCTTGCCGCCAGGGCTGGGTGCGGGTGTCGATGACTTTCCGTTCGGTATCGTCCTGGCTGAATTGATGTAGCTTGACCAGTATCGTGGCGCCTTCCTCGCCTATTCTCGGGGTGTGAGAGGTGCCGATGGGGTTGCGCACATAGCTTCCTGCCGGGTAGTCCTGATGTTCATCCGAAAACACGCCCTCCAGGACCAGGAATTCTTCTCCGCCATCATGGGTGTGGGCTGAGAACTCGCTGTGCGGCGCATAGCGCACGATCGAGGTGGCCCGGGCCACTTCGTCGCCGATGCGGTCCAGCATCATGCGCTCAACGCCCGGCATGGGAGAGGCGACCCAGCGATAATCGCTGGGCCGAATGACGATACGTTGCTCAAAATCAGCGTTAAGTAATGTGGTCATCGTTATCTCTGAATAAACACCATTCAGACGGGTGGGGTGTGCCTGAATAGCATCGGTGTAAGTGCTGGCTTAGTAAACGATGTTATCTGTTGAAAAAGCGTGAAACGAGCGAGGGCGTGTTGTTCTGCCCTGGAGTGAACGCGACAGCGGGGGCAGGTCTCCCATTCCCCTCTGATAGCTACTCCTCCCGTGGCGGCATGATCAGTAACGGCTGGTTGGCGTGACGTGTAACGTAGTCGGCGACGCTGCCGAGCAGAAGCCGTTCCAGGGAGCTTTGGCGGCGGCGTTCGATGATTGGGATATCTGGGGTCAGGTCTTGCCCCGTGCATCTGAAGCCAGAAGCATCCCCTTTCCTTGACGCTTAGGTAGTGACTGCTTATGGCGGATTACCAGAAATAAAAGATGCCGCCAATCGCTACTGAGGTCAGTGACCGTTCATCAATAATGGGGCTGTCGGAAATGCCCTCTCCGAGATAATCTTCTTTGACGATAGCGAGAAAATGCCAGTGTTTTCCTGGCGTCCAGATGGCGGTCAACGCAGCTTGATAATTCAGTGAGCTGTGCTCGCCATAGGCGGGGCGCCCTGGTGTCGTTTCATCGTCGTCTACCCCGTAGAAATGCTCAACTAATCGCCCATCTTGCCAGATCAGCCCCAGAGAGGGGGCGACGGTGATATCTCCCCAGTTGATCCCGTAGCTGGCCGTCAGGCTCGCTTCCAGGCCGTCGCTTTCATTGCCGATATCTTTCAGTGCGTTGGCAGATAGTTGAAACATGCCGTGCTGATAGTCATAAGAAACACCGGCAAAGGCGGTTCGGTGTGTCGTATCGATGCCATTGAGTTCGCCATTGTCGGCAAAGCCTGCTGTGACTTCATAGAAGCGGGGCGTGACAAGCAGACCCACTACGCTGTGATCGGTCTTCAACAGATCCAGCCCTGCATCAAGGCCTTCCACGCTCAAGCGTTTATAGCGAAGGGAGAAGTAGGGAAGCCCTTCGTTTTGTGAATCGACGCCGACAAAAGGGCGTTCGGTGATTGAGGTGGTGGCGCCGATGCCGAAGTGGCTGGTGTTGTCCAGGGGAGCCCTAGAAAGCGGGGTGTTGATGGCGGTGGGCGCTGCCATGGCTAGCGAAGAAGCAACAAACAAGACGCAAGAGAATAAAGGACACCCATAAATTGGCAGGATCGCCTTCGCCAAGAAGGATGGATCTCTTTATCAGTCAATTCATGCGTGCACAGCGAGGGTCAGGTCTCCCATTTCCCAAATTGATCCGGGCTCTGGCTTCGCCCCGTGCGCTTCTGATGTCTGGGGCATTCCTCGCATTCCTCGCAGTTTTCAATACCCCAACGTAAATCGCTCACCCTCATGCTGTGGCTGCTCCAGTTCATTGATGAGTGCCACCGCATAATCCTGCACGGAAATCCGGCTGTTGCCGTCGGCATCTACCACTAGATCATCCTTGCCCAGCTGGAATGAGCCCGTGCGTTTGCCGGGGAAGATCTCGGCGGCGGGGGAGAGCATCGTCCAGTTGAGTTCGCTTTCGTTGCGAAGCAGGGCCAGGGCATCCAGGGCGCCGCGGGCGGTGCCCTGGTATTCCGCCGGGAAGTTGGGGGTGTCGATGAGCAGGGTGTCGGCGTTCACGTGCAGAGAGCCTGCGCCTCCGACGATCAGCAGTCGGGGGACGCCGGCCTCTTTGGTGGCCTGGATGATGGATTGCACGCCCTGTAGGTAATACTCGCGCACATTCTCTTTTGCATGGCCGCTGAAGGCGCTGAGTACGGCGTCGAATCCCTTCAGTTGTTCGCTGAGTTGTTCGGTGTTCTGCACATCGCTTTTCACGATGGTCAGGTTGTCTGCGGGCTGCAGTTTGTCCGGCTGGCTGACCAGGGCAGTGACCTGGTGGCCACGTTGCAGGGCTTCTTCACGGAGGGCAGAACCAATAAATCCGCTGGCGCCAATCAGTGCAATGTTCATGTCGAATTCCTCAATGGGTGCGTTGTCGATGGGGTCATGATGGCGCTGGCCATTGATTCGATAAACGGCCATTCTCATAATTCAGTGTTGTGAATATCTAAACAAAGGTGATGGCGGTGGATGCGGATCTGGACCTGAATACCTTGCCCCTGTTTTTGGCCTTGGTGGCGGCGGGCAGCTTTACGGCAGCCGCTGAGCAACTGGGCTGCAACAAGAGCAAGGTGAGCCTGGGGGTGAAGCGGCTGGAGTCTCATCTGGGCGTGGCCCTGTTTACCCGTACCACCCGGCAGGTACAGCTGACCCAGGCGGGGGAGCAGTTCCTGGCGGGCTGCGCGCAGTTGATGGACCAGCTCGATGAACTGATGTCGCAGGTGGAAGCGGATCAGCATCAGTTGCAGGGGGCGCTGCGCATTGCTGCCCCGGAGGATTTTGCCGCCCAGGTGGTGGCACCGGCACTGGTGGCCTTTGGTGAGCAGCATCCACAGCTGCAACTGGAGCTGCGCACCGGCGACAGCGTGGCGGACATGGTCCGAGAGGGCATTGATTTGTCACTGCGGCTGGGCTGGCTGAAGGATTCCACCCTGCGGGCGAGCAAGCTGGGACAGTTCGAACAGTGGCTGGTGGCCTCACCGGCATACCTGAAAACCCACGGCACTCCGAAAAAGCCCGAGGACCTGGCGGACCATGCCTGGATTACCTTTACGCCCTTGCCCGCACCGCTTACGTGGCAATTCAGTAAGGGCAAGCAAACCCGTCAGGTGAAAATGCACTCCCGTTTCCGCGCCAACACCACCGCAGTGACCAAACAACTGCTACTGGCCGGTGCGGGCCTGTCGGTGCTCACCGATTCCATCGCCGCCCCGGAGCTGGCCAGCGGCCAACTGGTCAGAGTGCTTCCGGCCTGGTCGTTGCCCCGTGGCGGCATCTATGCGGTATTCCCGCCGGGCAAGCATGTGCCTGCACGGGTAAGGGGCTTTGTGGATTTCTTGAAGCAGCGTTTGGCCTGGGCGGGGTGATCGGTTGCTGTAACGCCTGGCCTTCAATGTGCATGAGTGCCATGTAAGAAAAGGCTTACAGAAGTAGGAGCGGGGCTGTTATAAGCTGTGGGTCTGACAAGGGGAGTGATGATGGTTGAGTGTATCAACGGTTGTGGTGGTATGGCTGCAACGCACTATGAGGGCGTGGAAATTGATGTGTGCGGGTGCTGTTCCGGGGTATGGCTGGATTTCGGTGAGCTGACGCAGATAGTTGAGATCAGGGGTGCCGCCTGGTCTGAGAATGTAGTCGAAAAAGTATTGACGTCTTTGGGCGGGAAAGGGGTGCCCGTTAAAGAGCGAGAGCGGGAGTTGACCTGCAGGGTGTGCAACAACGCTCTTCCGCCCTCCAATTACCAGTCCAACTCTGGGATCATTGTGAATGCCTGCCCCGATGGCCATGGTGTGTGGCTGGATGCAGGGGAGCTGGAAAAGCTGCAGATCTTCATGGAGCGCTGGCAAGACATTGCAGCCCGTGATGCGGACAAGCATCAGCATTTGCTCCGTCAGATTGAGGTGGATTACGCGGATAAAAAAAGCAAAGGGTTGCGTGAAGGCCCTGCCTATTTTGAAGTCATCAATATCTTTATTAATCGCGTGATCAGCCTGATGGAATAAAGTCCACTGAGCATGAATGTTGCCCTCAAGCCCTTGGTGCGATCTGTTAGGAATGTTGCCCTTGCAGCGGGTTTGCTTTTGCTTCTGGCCGGAATCAGTACGGTGTTTTGGCCGAAGGCGGAAGGTCTGGTGGTCGCGAGTGAGACATCCTTGATTGATAGGGCGTATCAATCAGTCAGGGGTGGTGGGTCATTCCAGACCAGGTTTCACTGGTCCAAGGTTGCTTATCAGTTTCAGGTCGATGGTAAGAGCTATGTCAATTCAACCTACTGCCTGTGTTTTCCTGTTGGGTTGGAAATGCCCAGGCGGGATGAAAGCGTGACTGTCTCTTACTTCTTCTGGTGGCCTGAAATCAGTGTGCTCAGAACAGGGCCGGATATGATTCTAGTCTTCTTCATTTTCTTCTTTTGTCTGCTCTGGCAGCTGGCCTTCTTTTCCGGTGCTGAACCGGAAGTCACTTCAGATTAAGGCGAATGGGTCTGAGCTGATCTCCATCCTTTCCTGCTTCTCCTGCCCGAACAAGCGATATGGTAAGGCATTGCCTGCTACTGAAATATAACCGGTATGCTCAGTTCTTCTGTGCTTTGGTGATGGTGAATCCCGACGAATTTCAGCTGCAACCGGCAAGAAATCGACCTTATCCGGTGCCCACGCTTGTCAATGGGCTCTTGCCATGGTGTCCTCTCTGGCACGGTGTTCACGGCGCCGGTGTTATCATGTTCATGAAATTCATTCCCGGGAGAGTGTATGAAAACCATCGGCTATGCGGCGTTTTCCTCCGATGCCCAGATGCAGCCCTATCATTTTGAACGACGCGCCTTGCGTGACAATGATGTGGCCATCGAGATCTTGTTCAGCGGGATATGTCATTCCGATTTGCATACGGTGAACGGTGACTGGGGCAAACAGCGTTATCCGCTGGTGCCTGGTCACGAAATCATTGGGCGGGTAATGGACGTGGGCCCGCAAGTGACCCGTTACAAGGTAGGCGACAAGGTGGGCGTGGGCTGCATGGTCGACAGCTGCCAGTCCTGTGATCAGTGCGACCACGGTGAAGAGCAGTATTGCCGTAATGGCATGACCCCGACTTACGGTGCGCCGGATCGCATTGATGGAACGATGACGCAGGGGGGCTATTCGAAGCATATTGTGGTGCGTGAAGAGTTCGTGTTGCGCGTGCCGGATGCACTGGACATGTCCCGTGCTGCCCCGATCCTGTGTGCGGGCATTACCACGTTTTCTCCCCTGCGCACCTGGAACGTGGGCAAGGGTAGCCGGGTAGGCGTGATTGGCCTTGGTGGCCTTGGCCACATGGCGGTGAAGCTGGCGGTAGCCATGGGAGCTGAAGTGACGGTGCTGAGCCGCTCTGCCCGCAAGGCGCAGGAAGCGGAAGCATTGGGTGCCTCGGGAGTGCTGGTGTCTACTGACAAGGCGGCCATGAAGGCGGCGGCAGCGTCACTGGATCTGATTCTCGACACCGTCCCGGTACGTCACGACCTGAAGCCTTACCTGCCGTTGCTGGATGTGGATGGCACGCTGGTGATTGTGGGGCAGGTGGGCGACATGGACGACTTTGCATCTGCTCCGATGATCTTTGGCCGTCGCCGCGTGGCGGGATCGCTGATCGGTGGGATTCAGGAAACTCAGGACGTACTCGATTTCTGTGCCGAGCACGATATCCACCCGGTCTGTGAAATTATTCGCCCGGATCAGGTTAACGAGGCCTATAGCGTGATGGAAAAAGGCGACATTGCCCACCGCTATGTGATGGACATGTCCGGTCTGGCATTGGATCAGTAACGTCCGCCAAACTGTAAAAAACGGGGCCTTCAAGGCCCCGTTTTTTTTGAGGATGAAGGAGGCGGCGCCAACGGAACCTCCACTCTGAAAACGCACCTTGTCTGAGTTCTCATAAATGGGGTTTTTCGGCCACAACAGCCAGGGCAATCGTTATGATAATGCGCGCTGAATGTGTTTCAGAGGGAGCGCTCGCTAGGGTGAGCTTGAATGATATTGATAGGGAGTGTTCATGAGTCAGTTTTATCCCGTTTTGGCCAGGGGAGTGGTGGGTTGCGCGACAGCGCTGGTGTTGACCGGGTGCCAGATGATGGCAACCGGTTCTGCGGGTTCCTCCGCTTCCGCTATTTATTCAGGTGCGGATCCGCTCGTATTGGATGAGCGGATGAAGGGAGAGTTGACGACCGGGAGCGCCATCAACGTCAAGGACGGTAGCCGTTATCAGCTGTATCGCTTGACCCTTGAGCCGGGCGATCTGGTGGCGGTTGACCTGCAAGGCAGTTTTGAGGGAATGCTCTCGTTGTATGATGCGGAGAATACCCTGCTGATGGTCGACTCCCCGTTGCGTATTCGCGCGGAGGAAGGCGGAGAGTACGCCGTTGTTGTCAGTGGAGAGACGAGTGACAGCTATGGGCCTTTCAGCATTACGGCAAGCAGTATTGATTTGAATGACACCGGGGTATTGCAGGTGCCAGGGACGACACGAGGCTGGCTGCACTCGGAACTGCGTGTTTATACGCTAACCGTCGAAAAACAGGCGGCTTACCAGATTGATGTGCTGTCCTCGGACTTCGATTCTGTCATGGCCATTGATGGCCCGGATGGTTATTACAACGAGAATGACGATGGAAGTGAGAGTGGTAACGCCAGCATTAGCGACATGTTTGCGCCTGGGGAATACACGCTGACGATTGGGTCCTATGAAGGGCGGCAGGGGCTTTTTGATATTGAGATCGCTACCTTTGAGGTGGATATCACGGATACCGATGTATTGACCCCGGGTTCTGAAATTGAGGGCTGGATGGGAGAAGAGCCGGAGAGTTATTCACTGACCATTGAGGAAGAGGGGGAGTATCAGGTTGAGATGCGTTCAACCACTCTGGACTCGTTTCTGGTGATTGAAGGCCCGGATGGTTTTTATGCCGAAGATGATGATGGCGGCCAGCATTACAACTCCCGCATTGTGGAAACCCTGAACCCGGGCGTTTATCAGGTGAGAGCTTCTCGCCACCCTGAAGCGTATCCGAATCGCGGTGTGTTCACACTGTCAGCAGAACGCCGCTGATGCGAGTCACTTGAAGCATAAAAAAACCGCCATCATGGCGGTTTTTTTATGTTCGTACTAATGGGCTGGCTTGCTATGTCAGGACCTTTTGCGACGCAAACCAAGCACGCCTAGCAGTGATAGCCACAGCCAGGCAGCGGAACCGCCGCCGCTGCTTCCACCACGGCTCCCGCTGCTGTTGCCTGGGGTTTTGGCGGTTTCCGTAATCACAGCTTTGCCGGTAAAGACACCGTTCATGACCGGGGTACCACTGTCGGACACAACAACCGTGATCAAGAAGGTGCCTGTGGCGATGGGGGTGCCGCTGATGATGCCGGTTTCAAGATCGGCGGTCAGGCCCGGCGGCAGTCCTTCCACCATGGAGAGCCTCAGGTTGTCACCGTCTGCGTCGCTGATCAGGTCATAGAGCGCGATATCGGGGATGGGAACATTGACCACGCCGGAGATTTCATCGCCGATATCGATGGCCAACTGCGGAGGCGTGTTGGTGTTGTATTCCACTGCACCGATGTCGGATTCGGCATCGGTGTTGGCTGCGCCGCGCTGGTCTCGGTCGTTATCCGGTCTTTCCCCGGTGGCAGCAAGCACCACCGTGTTGCTGCTATTGTCCAGGGGCGCATGGGTGAGGGTATAGCCGCCGTTGTCGGCCAGTGCTGCGAGTCCGGGGTCAACCTCTGATGTGTTGGTGGTGTTGTCCAACGACGTGGATGTCAGAGCAACACCGTTCTGGATAATGTTGTTGCTGCCTTCCAGATTCAGTGTATCCAGGCTGTCAGAAAAATAGGCACTGCCGCCAACGAGAATGTCGTCACTGTTGCTGGATGCCAGTGCCGAGAAGCTCAGGCTCATGCCTTCGGTGCCGCTCTCATAACTGGCTGGCGCGTGTATCTGAACGGCATTGGCTCCCTCGCCGTGATTATTCACGAAGGTGGAGTGACTGACGTTGCTGTTAACAAAGGGGCCAATGATGATGCCTGCCCGCGCGTTGGTGGCGGTATTGTTCGAAAAGGTGGAGTTTTCTATGTTAACCACGTTGTCGATCGAGGTTGAATAAGGGCTGTAGCGGTCAAAAATAATGGCTGCCATGCTGCCCCCCTGATTATTGTCAAAGGTGCTACCGGTGACGTTTAGCTCGGTATCCACTTTTGTGGGGGCAAAACGAATGGCAGCACCGGCGCTGCCACTGTTGCCGGAGAACTTGCTGTCCTCGATTTCAATGAAGGCGCCGTTACCCGCATCAAAAATTTCGAACGCTCCCGACGTATATTGGCTGCCCTCTCCGCTGTTGTTGAGAACGCGAGAGCGGTAAAAGCCCAGGTTGCCTCCAGATGCATTCAGGAAGGCGCCGGCAGACTCTTTCGCACTGTTTTCACTTATTTCGGTGCCAAAAAAAGTAATTGCCGCTGCCGACAAACTGGCGCCGCCACCATAACCGGATGCGGTGTTACCCGAGATGAGTGAATCAGCAAAGAAAGCGCTGCCGCCGGTGGCCTCAATGCCGCCCCCTTCGTACTCGCCCAGATTGTCCGGGTCGGCGGCATTGTTGGTGATTTGACTGTCAATGATGGCAAAACTGCTTTGGCTTGATTGAATGCCCCCGCCTCGGCTGGCGGAGGTGTTCTGGCTCACGGTAGAACCGCTAAGCTCCATGGTGCTGTCATTTTCAAGGCTGATGGCGCCACCGCTGCCCATGCTGGCGGAGTTCTTGTTCAGCGTACTATTGATGATAGTCAAGTTGCTGAGGTTGGCACTGATGGCACCGCCATTCTGACCGGTGACGGTATTGTTGCTGAAGGTGGAGCCGGTAATGGACGCCTCGCTGACATTACTCAGCTTGATCGCGCCAGCACTGTAGCCGGAATTGTTATCAAAGTGGCTGTTTTCCACCACCAGGTCAGTGCCGCTCACCAGGATGGATTGACTGTCCGTGCTGTTGTCCGTGAACTGGGTGTTACGCACTGTCAGGCCATTGGTGCCCTGGTTTTGATAGATGATAGCGCTGTCGCTGAGTATGGTGATGTTATGCAGCTTGCTGTTTTCAATAGTCAGGTCTGCACCTTCAGTGAGATAGATAAGATCGGGAAAGGACGTGCTGCTGTCCCTGATGGTGACGTTATCAAGCGTCACATTCGTACCGGCGTCGGCGTACAGGATCCCATTGTCGGCATTGGTGATGGTGAGCGCGGAGAGCGACAAGCTGTTGGCAAGGTTGGTGCCGAACAGAGTTCCCTCTGCAGCACCTTCGCCGGCGTCAATGATCAAGCTGTCCTGGCCTGGTCCGATGATGCTGAGATCCTCCTTGGTTCTGGGAAGATATCCGCTGTTCATGTGGATGGTGCCGGTTACCGAAAAGGTGATGGTGTCAGCGCCGGGGTTGTTATTGGCTGCAATAATCTGGGCAGACAGGCTTCCTTCGCTCATCGCGCTGGCATCAAGGTTGGTAACGATAAACTCGTCGGCGTGGGCTGCGCTGACCGTGAAGCTGATCGCAGCGGCCAGCGCTGTGCGTGAAAATGACGGTGGCAGGAGTGCGTTCACAATGTGATCCCCTTTATGGTTATACGGATTCCTGCGGTCATCCCCCACAAGAGCGCTTGAGTCGCTGGCATGGCAGCGACCTTCGTCGACGCTAGCAAAGTTGCTTTGCCTGCTCCATGAATCCACGCGAAATTCATACTAATGAGGGAGGGGAGAGGCATGACCAGATGTTTTAATCCCCTGAAGCGGTTTTGACCAGCCGTGTTATCTGACTGGAGAAAAGCATGGGAAGTACTTCCGGTGATCCATCGTCAATTCGGGGGCGGTGGCATTTCGGTATACCGATTTACGACAAGCATCTGCCGGCATTTTCCGATCATCAGGCTGCGCTGATCGCGTATCTGCATCGTCTCCGTGAGGCGGATCAGGGCAGTGTCAGGAGTAATCAGGGTGGCTGGCATTCCCGCGATGATCTGCATCTCAAGGAAGAACCGTTGCTCAATGGCGTTATGGTCAGCCTGTTGCAGGTGGCCAGTGCCTGTATCAAGGATTTTGAAGGGGCGCGAGAGTTCAAGGATATCCGCATGGTGGCTGCGTGGGCCAACATGAATGAGAAAGGGGATTGGAATGCCCCCCATGAACACCTGCCTTGCACCTGGTCTGGCGTGTTTTATGTGGATGCGGGGGATGGTAAGAGGGATAACAAGCGTGACCTGGGTGGGCAGATCCTGTTTTTTGATCCAATGCCCATGGGGAAGGAATGGAAACGACCTCCCAATGTGTCGTACCAGCCAGTGACAGGCACCCTGTTACTGTTCCCCTCGTTCCTGACGCATATGGTGGCTCCCTACAAGGGTGAGCGCCCCCGGATTTCCATTGCGTTCAATCTGGTAGTGGATCGTCTCTAGCGGTACATGCGCGTAACGATGGATATGTGAGGTGATTCCGAACCATTTTCATTTTGGGAACGATTGTTCTTTTTTGTTGAAAAACCGGTGATGCTGCTGCCTTTGTAAGAGATGGCTTACAGGAACAATGGTCATATCGCGATAGAGTGTCATGTGATGCGGGGGCAGGGGCGTGTTGTTGGCGTGATATCAGTGTGTCACGGTTTTCTTTCCTCCCCGGCGTTCGGGTAAAAATGGAACGATTGTTCCGATTGGGATGTGTGGAGAATAGAGATGAAAATAACGAAGACTGTATTACACGGATTGCGATGGGGAGTATTGGGGGGGGGCTGGCCAGTCTGGCGGCGGCGCCCGCCATGGCGGGGGAAGGCCCGAGTGGCATCGACCGTGCTCTGTACTTTGATGCCGATATTCGTGATGCCGAGTTCTGTGAGTTGAGCATTGATTCAACCGGGCGGGTGGATTTCGGCAAAAACGTGACCAACCCATCAATGACCTGTCCGGATGCGTTCTCCTGGTATCTTTTCACCGAGGTGGTGAAAGATGAGTTCTGGATTCGCTGGGCTGATGAGGTGCAGAACTGGCCTAAGGAACCGTGGCCGCTGTGTACCAGCGCGGGTGGCAATTGCTGTGACCCGGCGTCGACGACCAACGATCGTGATCACTGCCCCTATTTCCCGGCTACAGGGATGGCGGATGCCCTGAAAAATGCGGCACCGCTGTTGGGTAGCGACGGCAATGAAAAAAGTGCCCGCAATCAACGCAAGATGGTTTCCCGGTTTTTTGAGGAAAATGCGGAGCTGGTCCGTGCCGGTGCACCACGAGGAAAAGGCGTGGCGCCTGCTGTCGTGAAGAGCAGCGTGGACGCCTTGCCGCAGTGCTCTGCCTCGCAGATCAAGTCGATCCTGCCGGAGGATCCGCAAAGCATTGGCCGTGTGTTGCGCCAGACCAACAGTGAGATCACCATCCGTAATGCCCCGTTCCACGACTATCTGTTCCAGAACGACCTTTACAATACGGAAGGGCTCAAGAACACCTATAACAATAATGCGGGTAATCAGAGCGCCAATGCGCCGTTCCATCAGGGTAATCAATCCGCGTTCCAGGGTGGTACCGGGAACCTGTACCGGGTGGACCTGCCGCCGGACGCCATCATGATCAAGAGCAACTGGGTGAGCGCCACCCTGGTAGAGGCGATCCAGCGTCGTTACCCGAAAGAGACGGTGCAGTTCGGTACGGCGGAGGATTATATCCGGCACCCGTTCATGACCCAGATCACCACTGCAAATGGCGATAAATGCAAACTGCAGGACAGTCACTATCTGATGTCCTTCCATGTGTCGTCCAAGGATATCCCGCAGTGGGTGTGGGCTACTTTCGAGCACAAGAACAACCCGGGCCGTTGTGACTACACCGGCTGTAACGACAGCTTTGGTTTTCTGGCCCAGCAGCCGGACGGCACCGCGACCAATTTTATTGCGCCGCACCAGCGTTCAGACCAGTTGGCCCAATCCAGCACGGTGCTTGAGAACGACCTGCAATATGCCCCCGGCGCGGTCAGCAAGGGCCTGAAAACCTTGTTGCGCGCTCAGGGGGTGGCCACCGGGCAGCTGTCCGGGGTGTTTGCCAATTCCGGCGATGTGGCTTGGGCCAACTATCGTCTGAAAGGCTCCCAGGTGGATTTCACGGATCACCAGGGGCGCCCGACGCATCTGGGGAACTCTATTACCGAAGCCGGCTTCATGACTCGCTCCAGCTGTGTGGGGTGCCATGCACGTGCGGGCGCGGCAGTCATGGGAGAGGGTGACAAGGCGACGGTGAATACTATACCGCTGGGCGTCTTTGAGGCCGAGCTGAGTGAGTTCGGTTACCAGCAGTCTCATCATGGTGTGCCAGTGCATGCCTGGTACTACCAGGACAACCCGTCTTTCGATCTGCAGGTGCTGCAGACGGACTTTATCTGGGGCTTCCTGAATGCCCAGCCTCTGGCGCAATAAGCGTTACATAGCCTGATCAGGAAACCGCCGCAATGGCGGTTTCTTGCTTTATGTGCCAATGAAACAGGGACCTGAGAGACTCAACGTGATTTTCGGGTTCGATAATTGGCTCCTCACGACCTGTTATTGCGCAAGTGGATGGTGAGACTAGTGTCTGAACCCCGGTAGCGTTTGCAGAGGAAAGAACATGAAAGCAGTGGTCTGTCATCACGGTGAGTTTGAGGTTCAGGATGTGGCCGAGCCGGAACCCGGCAAGGGGCAGATTCTGCTGAATGTGTTGCGTTGCGGGATTTGCGGCTCAGACCTGCATGCACGTCATCATGCGGATGAGCTGGCTGAAGCCACCGAGCGTGTCGGCTACCCGCACATGATGCGCAGCCATGAGCATGTGGTGCTGGGCCATGAGTTTGTGGGCGAGATTGCCGACTATGGCCCGAGGACGCATCGTCGCTGGAAGGCTGGCCGACGCATCGTGGCCATGCCCATGCGACGCAACAACGGGGTGGCGCATCTGACCGGGCTGTCCACCCAGGCACCGGGTGCTTATGCCGAGCGGGTGTTGGTGGAAGAGTCGCTGGCGTTCCCGGTGACCAACGGGATTTCCGATGATCATGCCGCACTGACCGAGCCCATGGCGGTATCGCTGCATGCGGTGAATCGCTCCGGCGTGAGCCGTCGTGATACTGCCATTGTGATTGGGTGCGGCCCGATTGGCCTGGGCGTGATTGCCATGCTCAAGGCCAAGGGCGTGAAGCACATTGTTGCCAGCGACTATTCCCCGACCCGGCGCAAGTTGGCCAAGGCCATGGGGGCCCATGTAGTGGTGGATCCTTCCCAGGGCAGTCCATACGATGGCCTGGAGAAACGCGGCTTTGTGGTGAATGCCCCCCAGCTGTTTGATATGGCGCTGGATGGCATGGCGATGCTGCGGATGACGCCTCTGCCCTGGGAACCGCTGTGGCGTGCAGCAGAGGTGGCCGGTGTGACCAATCCGAAGCGGCCGGTCATTTTTGAATGTGTGGGCGTGCCCGGGGTGATCGACAGCATCATTGAAGCGGCACCACTCCGCTCCTGCATTGTGGTGGCTGGGGTCTGCATGAAGCAGGATCATTTCTTCCCGGTGAATGCCATCAACAAGGAAATCGATCTGCGCTTTGCGCTGGGCTACATGCCCATCGAATTCCGCGATGCGCTACACATGATTGCTGAAGGCAAGGTCAATGTGGATCCGCTGATTACCGGCACGGTGGGGCTGTCGGGTGTGGACGAGGCCTTTACCGCCCTGGGAAACCCTGAGCAGCATGCCAAGATCCTGATCGACCCGAGCAAGGCTTGATCACAGGCGCGCCTCGGCGTTTGGCGTCTTTGCTGTACTGTCCATATGTGCAGTATTCGTGATAGGCTTTCCTGACTCTCTTATCCAAAAAAGGTGTGACATGATTCAGGGAAGTTGTTGTTGTGGGGCGGTGCAGTTTGAGCTGTCGGAAGCGCCGGGCATGTTGGGGATGTGTCATTGCAGCCGCTGTCGCAAGGTGGGAGCCAGTGCACTGGCTTTTGTGAAGAAGGAACATTTCCGGCTTCTGGAAGGCAATGAAAAGATCACTACCTTCAAGGCGGTACCGCCCTATAAATATGATCGTAACTTCTGTTCGGTGTGTGGCACGTCTCTAGGTGAAGTGCTGTCGGACATGGCGTCATTTCCGATCAATGCCCATTGTCTGGATGGCGATATCGAGATGACCATGGCTTTTCATGAATTTGTCGCCGAGAAGCCATGCTGGTATGTGATTGGGGATGATGCCAAGCAGTTCAGTGAGCATCCCCACGAGTAGTCTCCCTGCAGTGGTGTCAGCTGCTCACTCCGTGGTGAGTCGCTGACACCGCAAGCCCGCCAGTGGCGAGGCTCGCATCCTTTACCACTGGACTGTGACGTTGAGGAGCAGGCCGCCAAGGTACAAGCCAAGTCCAAACACAAGATGGGTTGTGACACTCTGCATCCTGGCGCGGTTGGGGTGAGGGGCGTTCGCCGCAGCCACGCCCATCCCCATGCCGGGCTGCATCAACAGGAAAGGCGCAGCCACGGTGACCAGGCCGATGGTCAGTGCTGGGCCGAGGGTTGGTTGGGATGCCCATGCGGTACCCGCAAATGCCAGTAACAGCATCGCGTATGCAATGCCGGTCAGATAGTGTGCCAGCCACCCCGTGATCCGCTCTCCTTTCTGTGCAGGTGAGCTGCTGATGGCGATATGTCGGAACTGCCCGTGACGCATGTGTAACAGCCACCGGCCGACCATGTCGTAATTGGGGCTCGTACCGAATACCGCAGGACGAAGCCATCCCCAGATATCCATGACTGCCGTGGCGACGATGCCAATCAGAAGTGCATCGAATACAAAGAAACTGAGTGGGTGCATGTCGAACTCCATTGGTGAACCCATGCTATGCTGCAACCTCAAGTCAGCTTGAGGTCAAGCCCGATGCTGGATATTTCAGAAGTGGTGCAGCGAACCGGCGTGCCTGCGTCTACCTTGCGCTATTACGAAGAAAAGGGATTGATTGCGTCCACGGGCCGGCGTGGGCTTAAACGCGTATTTGCACCACAGGTGCTGGACCAGTTGGCGCTGATCGCGCTGGGGCAGGCGGGGGGCTTTCGCCTGGAAGAAATCGGTCAGATGTTCGCGGCGGACGGGAAACTGCACATTGATCGTGGTGCGTTGCTTGCCAAGGCGGATGCGCTGGATGACCGGATTCGCAAGCTGACGGCCATGCGTGACGAGCTGCGGCACGTGGCCCATTGCGCTGCGCCCAGTCATCTGGAATGTCCGACGTTCCGCCGCCGGATGCAGGTGGCCTCGTCACGCGTTCGGGTTGAGAAGCGTCGTCGCTAAAGCTGATACAAGAAGCTGCTGTGGCCTTGTGCACGATGGCGCTATGCTGGGGCTCGATTTGCTAACGGGAGAGCATTATGAGCATGGAAAGCATGGCAGACATCAAGGAGCTGTTTACCGTCAGGTTGACAGTGCTGGAGCACATTCTGTCAGTGGGGGAGCAGCACTTCCCTGATATGGATTCTCTTCTGGGGATGCGGCTGGCTGAGGACATGTTGCCGTTGGGCACCCAGATCGCCTTTGCCTGCAACCAGCCTCGCGGGTTTTCCCAGTGGTGCGCGGGGGAGCCGGTAGATAATCTCACCGGCGAGGTAAGCTCCCTTGCCCAGGCCCGGGAACATATTGCCGATACCAAAGCGCGGGTAGCCGCCATTGAAGCCGGTGAGGGTCAGCTGGAAGAAACCAAGCGTATTGGTTTGGGGCCAGGACGCTACTGCGAATTGACAGGGCATCAGTATGTACGGGACTACCTGATCCCCAACCTCTATTTCCACATTACCACCACCTACGCGATCCTGCGCATGAAAGGGGCGCCTCTCGGCAAGGCTGATTTCATGTGCTACCTGGCGCCGTATGTGCGTCAGGAATGAGCCCTTACGGGAGCTCGCTTTGTCGAAAGGGTTTGCGCTGCGTTAGCCCAGGGTGAGAAAGGGAACCAGGGTAACCAGCAGTAATCCGGTGACGGCAATGAGCACGCCCAAAGCCCGTAGGGGCTGCTCGCGCAGTCGTTGTGCCAGTGTGGTAGCGGTCCCCTCGCGCCGGGCCTGGGCATAGCGCTCTCTTTGCTGGCGGCTGCGCTCCTGCTGATAACGCTCGAGCAAGGCCTTGGCCCTGTCCTTGTCATCGGGATGACTCAGCCAGATACCGCCGAACGAAATCCCCCAGAGGCTGGGTTCTGTCTCATAAAAGGGAATGCGGTGTTCTTCCAGCAGGGCACGCACCTCTTCGGCTTCGTCGTCGGGTACCTGTCGTAGATTGAGAAGAAGGGTGGTCATGGTGTTCCGCTGGCGGTGAGGTAATGATGGATGATGTCAGTATGGCATGATTGATGCGCGACAACATGGAACTGTTTGGCGTATTGAAACCGTGGCAAGAGTGCCCAATTACTATGCCGGACAAGGCGTAGTTGTGGGGTGAGGATCATGGGGCTATAGAAAATGATTCTAAGCCACGGTTTTTTGTCTCTTTTTTTCATAAAGAAAAAATAGCCTCAGCAAATCATGCAGTTAATTGGCGTGAAGGTTTCGTGGTGGAGCCGCTTGCTCACGCCGTCGCCCTTGGCCTGCGCCGTGATATAGCGCACATTACAAGTGGGCCTTTCATAGGCATGACCCAATTTCTCCCAAGGAAGGGGAGGTTATGAACACGCTATCGCTGGACTCTGTCACGCATTCTCTGGGCGTCAGCTATGAGCGCATGGTAGAGATGGCCGATGAGGGCATATGGGCACTGGATCACATGGCCAGGATCCAGTTTGTGAACCCTCGTCTGGCAACCATGCTCGGTTATTCCCAGGAGGAGCTGTGCGGGCATTCTGCCCTGGATTTTCTCGATCCGCGTGAATCCCGCGCGCTGGCCCATATCAAGCTGACCAACCGCAAGCGAGAGAACGACGAACACCAGGAACTTCGCCTGAGTCGCAAGGATGGCAGGCAGTTATTGGTTAAAGTGGGAAGCACACCGCTTTTTGACAAGGGCGGTAACTACACCGGGTCGCTGGGGGTCCTGACGGACATGACCCGCCGTGCCCAGATTGAAGTGCGGGAGGCCTCCCGTTCTCGTGCCTTATACCTGATTGCCACGGGCGCCGATATCTATGCGATTCTGGATGCGATTGTGCTGGGCGTGGAAGCCCAGCATCCGGAGTCGATCTGCAGCATTCTGTTGCTGGATGAGAGCGGTGACCATGTGCTTCTTGGCTCCGCGCCGCACCTGCCTTCCTTTTATAACAATGCTATTGACGGTGCGCCGATTGGACCACGGGCCGGATCTTGCGGTACTGCGGCCTATACGGGAAAGCGTGTCATTGTAGAAAACATTCGCACCGACCCCTTGTGGGATGACTATCGGCCTCTGGCGATTCAAGCCGGGTTGGGAGCCTGTTGGTCTGAGCCTATTCGGGATAGTCATGGCAAGGTGCTGGGAACCTTCGCCATTTATCACCGTGATGCGCATCGGCCTGATGATGACGATATTGAAACCATTTCGGCGTCTGCCAGCCTGGCGGCAATCGCACTGGAGCGAAACCGCGACCAGAAAAGTGTGCTCGAACTGAATGTGGATCTGGAAAAAAAGGTCCGTTTGCGCACATTGGAGCTGAATCGGGAGAAGGAAAGAGCGGAGGCGGCCAGTCGTGCCAAGAGTGAGTTTGTATCCAACATCAGTCATGAAATCCGCACGCCCATGCACAGCATCCAGGGGTTGCTGGAGCTGGTGGGAAGTACACGACTGGATGATCAACAGAAGGACTATCTCGGCAAGATTGATCTGGCTGTGCATCATCTGCTCGGGATCATCAACAGCGTGCTGGATTTTTCTCGTATAGAAACAGGAAAGTTTCAACTCGATCGGCAGCATTACTCCCTTCGTTCGGTGCTGAATAATGTGGAAAGCCAGCTGGCAAACAGTGCAACCAGCAAGGGGCTCAGCCTGGTGTTCCAGGTGGCGGAGGAGGTGCCGGATAATTTGTTCGGTGATCCGCTGCGCTTGGGGCAGGTGCTGATCAATTACATCGGTAATGCGATCAAGTTCAGCCACCAAGGTGAGATTCGTGTGACGACCAAACTGGTTAGCCGTGATGGGCGTACCTGCAAGTTGCGTTTCCTGGTCCGAGACCATGGCATCGGGATTTCTCAGGACGTGCAGAAACAACTGTTCCAGCCATTCGAGCAGGCAGACAGCTCTACCACCCGTGAGTATGGGGGTACTGGCCTGGGGCTGGCGATCTGTCGAAAAATTGTTGAAGAGACCGGTGGCCAGGTTGGAGTGGAGAGTGAGCCCGGTAAAGGTAGCGAGTTCTGGTTTACCACCCGCATGGGGATCACCGATGGCAAAACCCCGGTGCAGAAAGATCAGCTGGATGATGACGAAGTTGCCCGGCTCCAGGGGCGCCATGTGCTGTTGGTAGAAGACAACGAAGTTAATCAGATGGTCGCGAAGGAGTTGCTGTCACGGGTGGGTGTGGACGTGGCTGTGGCGAGTAACGGCAAGCAGGCCCTCAAGCTATTGGCGGAGCAGCGATTCGATGCGGTGTTGATGGATGTGCAAATGCCGATCATGGATGGTTATGAAGCGACACGGCAGATACGTGATAACCCAGAGCTGCGCCACAATGTGGTTATCGCCATGACCGCCAATGCCGGCAGGGAAGACAAGCAGGCCGCGTTTTCGGCCGGTGTGGATGACTTTGTCAGCAAGCCAATTCGGGCTCTGCGACTGTATCAGGCGCTCCTGAAAAATATGCGAGACGCTAAAGGCGGGAAACCCGAAGGCTGACGTAAAACTCTGCGTCTTGTTTTCTGGAAAAGCGTGTAACCTGTCTCAGGCATCCGGGCCCCGGTGTCCGGAATCCTGAGTCGGCCCTTCCTTGATCCACCCGTCCATCAATTTTGCAGCCACCAGATCGCCTGTGACGTTGATGGCGGTACGACTCATGTCGAGTATCCGGTCCACGCCCATGATCAGTGCGATGCCGGTGGCAGGTACACCAATGGTGGTTAGGGTGGTGGCCAGAATGACGATGCCGACGCCGGGAGTGCCGGGCGAGCCGATGGAGGCGCCAACCGCCATGATGACCACCAGGGCCATACCGCCCATGCCGATATCAATGTTGAACACCTGGGCCAGAAACAAGGCGGCGATGGCCTGATAGAGAGCTGTGCCATTCATGTTGATGGTGGCGCCCAGCGGAATGACAAATTGGGAAATGGCCGGGCGGACCTTCAATTTGTCTTCGGCTGTCTTGATGGAGAGCGGCATCACCGCGGCTGAACTTGAGGTGGAGAAGGCCAGTAGCATCACTTCGCGAACTGAGGCCATGAAATGACCGATGCTGATTTTGCCGAGTACAGCCACCAACACCAGATAACTGATCAGTAGCAGCATCAGTCCCGCCAGTACCGTGGCCACATAGATGGCCATCCCCACGAGAGCGTCGAGTCCGGTCTGGCTGGTGAGTTTGGCCATCAGGCCAAACACGGCCAGAGGAGCCAGTCGCATGGCCCAGCGCACCACGGTCATGCAGACCTGTTGCAGCGACCCCAGGAGCTCGAGCATCGGCCTTGCTTGTTGCTGTGTCATGGAGATCAGCGCCACGCCCACCATCACTGCAAAGATCACAACTTGCAACATCTGTCCTTCGACCATGGATTCCAGAGGGTTCCCCGGCAGGATGCCGAGAAGATGGTCCGGGATAGAAGACAGGGTCGGTTTTTCCAGTGTGGTGACGGCTTCAGGGAGGTTGTCACCGGTGGTGATCTGGCTGGGATCGAGAAACCGGCCAGGCTTGATCAGGTTGGCAATCCACAGGCCGATACCGGCGGCAAACAGGGTGGTGACAACAAAGTAGCCCACCACCAGCAGTCCCATCCGTCGAAGCTGTTCCAGGTTTTCCCCAGCGGCGAGCCCTCGAATGATGGAGGCGAACACCAGCGGGATGACAATCATCTGGATCACGGCCAGGAACAGATGCCCAGGGAAGGCCAGCCAGCTGCCAATCACCGCCCCGGTGTCCGGACTGACCCAGCCTGCCGATGGTCCCAGTGCGATGCCGGTGAGGATGCCGGCGGCCATGGCCACCAGCACCTTTAGCCACAAATGGCTCTGGAGCAATTTGTAGAGGTTGTCGCTCAGCTGCTTGAGTGGCCGGTTGTTCCGGGCAATAACGGGAAACAGTCGTGTTTTTTCTTCCATGGGCGCACCGCTGATAAAACGCTTGCTGGGCCAGATGAGGGCCGGATGACGTGCAGTATATGCCAGTTTGGAAACACGAATATGTTATGGGGGCTGGAGTGAGAAGACGGGCGTAGCCAAAGTAGCGACTGCCGCTCTTGTCTCTACTTTTTTTGCCATCAACACTATGGCACTGTTAATCCATAAGGTTGGCCAGGTAGGGCCATCGTCATGACTAATCCTCGCCGTAGGGATGCCGGACCGAAGGATGCCTCCACTTTGGGGTATGAAATGTTGAATATTTTCCGGGCAGCCAGCGTTGCTGAAGGCCTGTCTTTTCTCGTTATCTTGAGTGTGTCGCTTGGTCTGATCAGTCGCGATTATGTGTTTATGCTTGGCATGACACACGGTGTGTTGTTTCTGATCTATATGGTGCTTTCGCTGTGGGTGAGCAACAGCCGCGACTGGTCGGTGGTGGTATGGTTGCTGATCTTCCTCGCGGCGGTTGTTCCTTTTGCATTTGTCGGCGTGGAAATTTTCTTGCGTCGCGAGGAGCAAAAGTGCGAAGCGCTGGCGGAGCCTGCCTGACGATGAAGAAGTGCTGTGGCACTAACGTCTAAGATTTTAGTATGATGTCCTCTGCAGCAGGGGCGCTTCCCGCATATTGGGCCTGGCGCGCCTGCAAATACTGGTCTTCCACGCGAAGCCATAAAAGAACAGCAATAGCGGGCATCGGCAAGCAAGATGAATTCTGTCGACATTATCTATCGCATCAAGTTGGGGCCTGACAGGCTGGAAACCTTCAATTTCCGGCTGGATGAAGAAACCTTTGACCTGATCGGCGACGACGTTCCCAACCCTCCCCAGTGGACCGAGCTGGAATACAGCCAGTGCGCGCATTGTCCTCTGTCGAAGGAGGAGCACAGTCACTGCCCGTTGGCCTTGCAGATGCACAGCATCGTGGATCGTTTTCATGACACCCGTTCCATTGACGAGGTGGTCGTTGAAGTGGTCACCGAGGAGCGCCGTGTTCGCCAGAAGACGGGGCTTCAGCGGGTAGTAGCATCCATGCTGGATCTGATCTACCCCATCTGTGGTTGTCCCAAGACCGCTTTCATGAAGCCGCTGGCGCGCTTCCATTTACCTCTGTGCTCGGAAGAGGAAACCATCTTCCGGGTTACCGGAATGTACCTGCTGGCGCAGTACTTTCTCAGCCGTACCGCTTCTGGCAAGGGGCGCATCGAGTTTGACGGCCTCACCGATATTTATACTGAACTTCATACCTTGAATACCGCAGTGGCCCGTCGCCTGCAGTCAGCTACCACGTCGGATTCCACCAAGAACGCCATCACCCTGGTAGATATGTACTCCACACTGGTGCCGTTACTGTTGGAGGATGAGCTGGTGGAGATGCGAGGTTTCTTCCTGGCGTATCTACCGGATGGTGAAGAGAAGCCAAAGACCGTGACCAATTATCTGGAAAAGGCCAAGGCGTTCTCTCTTGATCTGGATAACCTCAAGCTGACGCCCACCGAGGAAGAAAAACGTCGCGATGACCTTCCCGACTGGCTCAAGGAAGCGAAGGGAATCATGGGTCCTTATTTGCCCGATGACGTTGACGACAAGAAACCGGTTGTGCCGGGTGAAGCGACAAAACCTGCCGCATTCGTTACCTCCGACGGTCTCAAGCTTGAGCTGACGCCGATGGATGAAGCCAACAAGAATGATGAGTAAGCGCTGATTCCCGGGCTTGCCGCATTGTTTCAGGAGAGAGCCTGATGAGAGTGGAGTACAGTGCGCAAGCTAATGTGGCCAGTGTTTTTCCTGATGGTCCGCTTGGCAAGGCGGACTTTGATGCGGTCGCCGCACAGATCGATCCGGTCATTGAGCGGCATGGTCAGCTCAATGGACTGATTATTGCCTCCGAATCCTTTCCCGGCTGGGAATCTTTCGCAGCCCTCATTCATCATCTTCGATTCGTCCATGATCACCACAGGGCGGTGCGGCGTGTGGCGCTGGTCACCGACTCGGTGCTGGGCACGCTTGCCGAAACCATCGCCCGGCATTTTGTCGCTGCTGAAATTCGCCACTTTGCGTGCGGTGATATGGCCGCCGCAGCGGACTGGGTCGCCGGTGATCAGTGACGTGACATCGCCACCCCATTACCCGACTCCGTTAGCGGTGCCCGCCTGATGCTGGGCGTGCTGTCCCGTCCAGGATTGTTTCGATGGCTGCTGGCGGTGCTGCTGACATGCTGCCTGACGCCGCTTTATGCCGCATCGCAGCCCAGCCATGTGGCGGCCTTGGCCTGGCTTGAGGACCCTGCGGGAAACCTGACGCTGGATGAGGTGCGTGGCCGCGAGCTGACTCCGTTCAGCGGATTGCTGAGTCGAGGCTATACACCGTCCGTTATCTGGGTTCGACTGACCCTGGATCCCGGTTCAGAACGTGCAGATGATGATCTGATTGTCAGGATGCGGCCGTCCTATCTGGATGAAATTCGCCTGTTCGATCCTCTTTATGGGGTCGATGGCAGTAAAGTCAGCGGCGACCGCTACCCTATTGCCAATGACAGTTATCCTTCGCTGTACTTCAACTTTTCCGTGCCGGCCGGTGATCGTTCCCGCGATATCTGGCTGCGCCTACATACCGCCAGTACTGCGCAGATTCATGTGGATGTCCTGGCCAGCAAAGATGCCCTTGCACTCGATCGTACCCATGAATTGATGTTTATGGTGTATCTCGCGGCATTGCTGCTGTTTTTTGGCTGGGGGTTGGTGAGCTGGTTGTCGCATCGGGAAAAAGTGATGGGCGCCTTTGTGATCAAGCAGTTGATTGCGCTGCTTTATTCACTGGCCTACCTCGGCTATTTCCGCATGGTGTGGCCGGATACCCTTTGGACAACACTGACGCCAGACAAGTTTACGAGTTTTCTGGTGCTGAGCATGGTCACGGCGGCCATCTTTTTTGACTATCACTTCCTGAAAGAATTTCGTGCTCATCGCGGGTTGTTGAAGATCATGCAGCTGCTGCTTGGCGTCTATCCGGTACTGTTGCTGCTGCTGTTTTCCGGTCAGATTCGTGAGGCGTTACTGATCAATAACCTGCTGGTGATTTCGTTCCCGGTGTTGAGCGTGGTGACCGCGTTATCTATCCCCGCCGAGCGACAGGGGGCGGCGGAGGAGTCTCTGCTGCCCAAGCGCTATGTGGTGACCTTGTATGTATTGGTGTTGATCAGTGTATCCATGTCCTCGTTGCCCGCTGCAGGCCTGGTCAAAGGGGTGGAGTGGACCTTCAGCGGCTACCTGATGTACAGCCTTTTTACCGGCGCCATGGTGTTGGTCATGCTGCAGATTCGCGCTAATTACATGCGCAGGCAGCGCCTGACATTAGCGGGAGCCCTGCGCACTGCTGAGCAGCGGGCCGAACTGGAAGAAGCTCGCCGACTTGAGCAGGCGCAGTTTTTGGCCATGCTCACCCATGAACTGAAAACGCCTCTGGCCGTGATTCGAATGGTGCTCAGCGCCCCGGAAAAAACGGAGACCATGTTATCCCGGGCGGAGTACGCCATCAGCAGTATGGGCGCGGTGATTGAGCGCTGCCTGCAGGTGGACCGGCTGGAGGATAACCGCATAGAGACAGACCTCAGCGATTGTCGTATTGATCAGGAGTTACGGGAGCTGGTTGAGAATACCGGACGGACTGATCGCATCAGCGTGGGGCCGCTGGAGCCCCTGACAACACGTCTGGACGTGTCACTGTTTCGCATGATTGTGGCCAACCTGCTGGATAACGCACTCAAGTACGGGGATGCATCGTCACCAGTGCATGTGTTGGCAAAAGCGCAGGAGTGGGAGGGTCAAAAGGGCCTCAGGGTGGAAGTCTCCAATCTGGCTGGCAAATCGGGAATGCCGGATGCGGAGCAACTTTTTCAGAAGTACTATCGTGATCCGAAAGCGCGAAAGGAAACCGGATCTGGCCTCGGCCTGTTTTTGGTGGAAGGGTTGGCGCGCCTGATGGAGGGCCGCGTCGAGTACGCGCCAAAAGAAAACAGGGTCAGGTTCAGGTTATGGATACCACTGCGTTGAATATTGTACTGGTGGAAGATCACGACGCTCTGCGGGAAGTCACCACGGATGTGTTGCGACAGTCTGGCCACCATGTGACCGCGCTTGAGTGTGCTGAAGACCTGGACCAGCTGGCCAGCCTGGGCGCGGTGAACCTGTTCATCCTCGATCTGAACCTGCCGGGGGAGGATGGCATCAGCCTGGCCCGGCGTCTGCGTCAGGGGCATCCGAGTGTGGGCATCATCATGACCACTGCCCGTAGCTTGCCGCAGGAGCAGACCGAAGGGTATGCCAGCGGTGCTGATATCTATCTGGTCAAGCCGCTGGCCTCTGATACCTTGCTGGCTGCGGTGGCGTCCATGGCCCGTCGGCTGCAGCCCGCTCCTGCACCCAACGGGTTGACCTTGCTGGAGTCAGAGCTGTGCCTGCGCAGTAATGACGTCAACGTATCACTTCAGGCGGTAGAAGCGAATCTGCTGGTGGCCATGATTCGTGCTCCGGGGCAGCGTCTGGAAACCTGGCAGATTGGCGAGATTCTGGGGACGGATGAGGATGGTCTGAGCAAGTCGGCCATTGAGGTACGCATGACCCGGTTGCGCAAGAAGCTCCGCGATTGCGGTGCCGAATCTCCGGCCATCAAGTCACTGCGTAATGTGGGCTATCAGCTCTGTGTCAGCGTGACCATCAGCTGATTCCGACGCCAATACATTTTTCCTCCTCTGCGTCTCCGGTCTTCACCTTCACTCCGAAGTTACCGCAAGCCCCCAAAACCATTCCTCCCTGTTTTTGTGCCGCCTGTCGGCGGTCAACGTCAGATACTCGCCTTCTGTAAGGCTTTGTAAGGTTTCACATTATTCGTGTGATATAAGTCACACAAAATGGCAAGGCACTGATTAAAAAGCGGTTTTTTGCCGCAAAAAAGGACTGACAACGCTGTCGGCACGCATAAAGACACGGACCGTGTTCCGGGGGAACGACACATGAATACCCATAAACCCGCCCTGACTTCACGCCAGATGACCTGTTCACGGCATGCCGTGCGTTATCGACGCTTGTTGATGGCAACGGGGCTGTTGGTGGCCGCAGATGCTGTCCATGCGGCGGTTACCCCCATCGACCTGACCGGGCCGGTGTCCAGCTGGGACATCATCATGCAGGGGACCGCCTTTGATCCCGGCAACGATCAACAGGCCAGCTCTAACCCCGGTGTGGATATTGTTGGCACCGATCTCGATGCCACCATGCTCACCATCTATGACGACAAGGGGACGCTTGGCGATACCAGTGATGACGAGCTGGCGTTTCGGGTACGCGTGGGTGGCGCCAATTCCCAGGGCGGCTTTGGCGGCAACCTGTGGATCGGTATGGACGTGGATCTGGATGGTGATCTGGATGTGTTCATCGGCATGGACGGGGATGGCAAGACTGGCGCTTCTTTTGATGGCCAGGTGTCGGTCTATGAGGCCGGTAACGATCTGAATAACTCGCCGAGTACCAGCTCTGCGATCAACCCGGTGTGGGTCGCAGACCTGCTTGATAATGGCACCAACTATTCGTTCGATACCGTAGATAACATTACCGACCCATTGCGCAGCACTGATGATATCAACCTGGATGCCAAGACGGACCGTTTTATCAGCTTCAAGGTCAATTGGGATGCCCTGAAGGCAGCGCTGAATGCCAAGCCGCTGACCGACCCCAGCGGTAACCTGATCGGCAGTCTCAACGGTGGGGTGGGTATCACCAAGGACACGTCCATCGCCTACACGTTGTCCACCTCTACCAACAGTAACAATGTGAATGCGGACGTGGGAGGCTACGACAACAAGAACGATGACATGTCCGTCAGCTTTGAAGAGCAAGGTGCGTTTTCACCGCCACTGAGTGTCTCCAACATCTTTCCGGTGATCAACAGTGATGGTGGTGGTGATACTGCCACCATTCATATCTATGAAGGTACCACCGCAGTCACCACCGTGGCGGCGTCCGATGCCAACGGCGATACCGTGATTTACACAATTACCGGTGGAGCGGATGCGGGGCTGTTTTCCATCAATGGCGATCAGCTGTCTTTTATCAGCGCGCCGGTCTTTGGGGCAGACAATGAATACCTGGTGATCGTGACGGCGGACGATCAGCGTGGGGGCGCCGACAGTCAGGCCCTGACGGTGATCGTTGATGAGGTGAGCGGGGATGTGATCGCCCCCACCGTTTCCAGCATCGTGCGCGGTAGCCCGAGCAGTGAACTGACCAATGCCGATAGCGTCACGTTCACGGTGACCTTTGATGAACCCGTCCTGAATGTCAGCGGGGATGACTTTGTTGTCAGTGGCACGGTGGCGGGTGCCAGCGTGTCCGGGGTGGTGGACCTGGGTGGCGGCAGTTACAGCGTGACGGTGGCCGGTATCGCCGCCGCCAACGGTACTCTGGGCCTGGCCTTTGCCCCGACCCAGAACATTACTGACACCAGTGGCAATGCCCTCAGCAATACAGCGCCCACCGGTACCAGCGAAACTTACGCCCTGGATAATCAGGCGCCGACGTTGTCCAGCGCAGAAGTGATCGGCAACACCTTGACGCTGACTTATGACGAAACCCTTGATGGTGGCAGCCTGCCGTCCCTCTCGGACTTCGATGTGCAACTGAATGGCGGAGGCAGTGCGACGGTTTCCTCCGTTGCGGTGAATGGCAATACGGTCGTGTTGACGTTGGCCGCCACAGTGGCCGATACCGACACCGTGACCGTCAGCTACACGGCGGCGGGCGTACCGGTCCAGGATGCGGCGGCTAATCCGGTGGCCAATCTGAGCGGTGCCGCCGTGCTGAACAGCACCAACGATACCCTGGCGCCCACCGTACTCAGCGTGGCGCGATTGAACCCGCTGACAGAACTGACCAACACGGACAGCGTGACTTTCCGTGTCACTTTCAGTGAACAGGTGGACAACGTTACTGCGAACGACTTTTTCGCCTCCGGAACCGCCTCTACCGGCGCCATCATTAGTGCCGTATTCGCCCAGTCGCTCAATACCTTCGATGTGACCGTTGCCGGTATCAGCGATGCCAACGGCAACCTCGCGCTGGGTTTCGCTGGCGGGCAGGACATTGCCGATACCAGCGCCAACCCGTTGGGCAACACCTCCCCCAGTGGTGCCAATGAAAGCTATACCCTGGATAACATCGCCCCCGGCGATGCCCTGGTGACCGCGATCAGTGCCGATACCGGTGCCAGCGCGACCGATGGGGTGACCAGTGATACCACCCTGATGATTTCCGGTAGCGCCGACCCGAACGCCACTGTCGAGGTGTTGCTCAACGGCACCCTGATCGGCAGCGCCATTGCCAATGGCAGTGGTGAGTGGACCCTGGATTACACCGGCACGGTCCTGTCGGAAGGAGCCTACACGCTCAAGGCTCAGGCCTCTGACGCGGCGGGTAACACCGGTACCGTGGCGGCACCCTTCTTCAATCTGCTGGTGGACACCACCGATCCGCAGGCAGCGACCTTTGCCGAGGATGGCGACACCCTGAGTGACAATACGCCCACCCTGACCGGCACCGCTGAACCCAATGTGGCGGTAGTGGTGAGCATTGATGGTCAGCAGTACAGCACCACCGCCGACGGTGCTGGCAACTGGTCTGTCACTGTCACTCACGCCCTGGCAGACAGCAGCTATGCCGTGCTGGTCACCAGTACGGATCTGGCTGGCAATACTTCCGAGAGCAATGGCTCCATCGCTATCGACAGCACCCTGGATTCCGACAATGACGGTATTCCCGATTCGGTGGAAGGTACGGTGGATACCGACAATGACACCATCCCGGATTATCTGGATACCGACAGCGATAACGATGGTATTCCCGACAGCGTGGAAGGCGTGGTCGACACCGATGAAGACAGTGCGCCCAACTATCGCGACACGGACAGCGATGACGATGGCAAGCCGGATGAGGACGAAGGCACCGGTGACGTGGATGGCGACGGCATTGCCAATTACATCGATGCAGATGACAGCGATGGCCCCAATGGTGATCCGGATGGCGATGGCCTGACCAACCAGCAGGAAGAAGATCTCGGTTCCAACGGTAACGAGCAGGACACCGATGGCGATGGCAAGAACGACGGTGACGAAGTCGGCGGTGATACCAGCAACCCGAAAGATTCCGATGGCGATGGCATCCCCGATTATGTGGATCCGGATGATGTGCCCGACGATGGTAACGGCAACGACAGCGACAATGACGGCATCCCGGATGGTGAAGAATGCCCGGATTACTCCGCCGGCTGTCCGGATACCGACGACGATGGTCTGCCGAACTACCTGGACGATGACGACGACAACGACGGCATCCCCACGGCCACAGAAGGAGCCAGCCGTGACACCGATGGCAACGGCACACCCGATTATCTGGATGCAGACGATGACGGTGATGGCCTGCTGACCCGCAACGAAGACGCCAACACCGACATGGATGATGACGCCTCCACCAATCCTGGCCCGGATGCGGACAACGATGGCATTCCTGCCTACCTGGATCCCAATGACGGCATTGCCGGCGTGGGCGACGCGGATGGCGATGGTCTTACCGATGACCAGGAGTGTGGATCACTGCCCTGTCAGGACAGCGACGATGACGGCGTGCCGGATTACATGGATGCAGATGATGACAACGATGGCATCAATACTGCGGATGAAGATGTGAACGGTAACGGCGATCCCCGTGATGACGATACCGACGGAGATGGCACGCCGGACTATCTCGATACCGATGATGATGGTGATGGCATTGAGACCAGTGCAGAGAACGGCGGCAACGATGATGACGGCGACAACATTCCCAATCATCTCGACAAGGACAGCAACAACAGCGGTGGTACCGCCGACAACACTGGTGATTCCGACGGCGATGGCCTGAGCGATGCCGAGGAATGCCCCACCGGTGTTCCCTGTCAGGACAGCGACAACGATGGCACCCCGGACTACATGGACGAGGATGATGACGGCGACGGCATCAGCACCCGTGATGAAGACCTGAACGGCAACGGTGATCCCACCGATGACGACAGCGACAACGATGGCACCCCGGACTACCTCGACAGCGATGACGATGACGACGGTGTAGAAACCCGCAATGAAGGCGGCCCGGAAACCGACACCGATGAAGATGGTATTCCTGACTACCTGGATCCGGATACCGGTGACAGTGATGGCGACGGCCTTGGCGATGGTATCGAGTGTCCCAACGGTGTGCCGTGCCCGGACAGCGATGGCGATGGTTTCAGCGATTTCATCGACCCGGATGATGACAACGATGGCATCAATACTGCTGACGAAGACATCAACGGTAACGGCGATGCCCGTGACGACGATACGGATGGTGATGGCACGCCGGACTACCTGGATACCGACGATGATAACGATGGCGTACCGAGCAAGGATGAGGGAACCGGTGATGATGACGGTGATGGCATCCCCAACTATCTGGATCCGGACAGCGACGATAGCGATGGCAATGACAGTGACAACGACGGTCTGACCGACAATGAAGAGTGTCCTGACTTTGCCGGCGCAGGTTGCCCGGACAGCGATGGTGACGGTATTCCGGATTATCTGGACCCGCTGGCCAGCAAGACAGCCTCTCCGTCTGCAAGCCGTGGCGCCATTGGCACCGGCCTGAACGGTGCCGGCAGCACCCCGCTGGTATCCGTGCTGATGCTGTTGCTGGCGGGTCTGGTACGGGCTCGCAAGAACGGCAGCAAAGTGATGTTGACGCTGCTGTCGCTGCTGCCAGGGATTACCCTGGCCGGAGAAGCTTACCTGGGCGCCGGCGCCGGCCTGTCCTGGTTGCAGCCGGATGCGGATGACGCGGGTTATCACCTGGACGACAAGAATGACCTCAGCTTGCTGGTGCTGGGCGGTTACCAGTGGCATCCCCACTGGGCAGCAGAGGCCCTGTATGTGGATCTGGGCGATGCGGGACTGGAAGCACGGCAGGGTGTCATGCCGGCCACTCTCGATGTGGCCTACCGTTTTGCCGGTGTGTCGGCCATGTACTACCTGAAAGGTCTGGAACCCGGCGAGCAAGGATGGGATTTCTTTGCTCGTTTGGGTGGCGGTGCGCTGGAAGGTAATGCCGGTAGCACCAGGGAGGATGCGGAGCACAGCAGCCAGATCTACTTCGGTGCCGGTGCCGAGCAGCGTTGGAGTAATGGTTGGGCGCTGCGTGCCGAGGCGCAAAGTTTTGACAGCGATGCCAGCCTGGTGTCACTGGCGGTGATCAAGCGCTTTGGCAAAGCCGCACCGCCATCGTCAGAAGAGACGCCTGTTGAAGTGGTGGAAGACGTTGCGGCAGCGGGAGTCACCGCGCCGCTGGATGGCGATGACGATGGTGTCGTGGATGCCGATGATCAGTGTCCTGATTCCGCAGCGGAGACCGCTGTGGATGCTGCTGGCTGTGAACTGAAAGCAGAGCGCGTAGCGACGGACAGTGATGGTGACGGCGTCAGTGACGACAAGGATGCCTGCCCCGGGAGTTCGCCCGGAGAAGTGGTGGATGCATTGGGCTGCAGCAAAAGTTTTGCCTTCGACACCCGTAATATTCTCTTTGCCAGTGGTTCCGCTGCCTTGACCGATCAAGGCAAGCAGGCGGTGGTCAAACTGGCAAAAGCATTGGGTGATAGCCCTGTGGCAATCCAGGTGCTGGCTTATACCGACAGCGTCGGTGCCGCTTCAGCTAACCTGGCCCTGTCCGAAAAACGCGCCGCGACGGTAGTGGAAGAGCTGGTGACGTTAGGTGTAGATCCCATACGACTGACCGCCGTCGGCAAAGGCGAAGCGGATCCGGTAGCGGATAACTCTACCGCAGAAGGGCGCGAAGCCAATCGTCGAGTGGAATTCAAGCTTGGAGAAACGGCGCAGTAAGGCATTTGCCGAAAGGCATCACGATCACGGTGGCCTGCAACCCCAGCAACCACCGTCTTTCCCCCGGCCCTTTATGGGCCGTTTTTTTCGTTTCCTGACAGGCGAAGAACGCATGGGAAAAATGAGAACGGGTGTCTCTACTGTTTAAGGGGGCGGATACTGAAGGAGGGTGTTTCCTGTAGGAGCTATGCTTGCATGGCGATCAGAGCACCCACACGAAATGGAGCACAGAAAATGGAAAGCTCTGACGTGAGCCGGATGAAAAGCTCGGGTTAAACCAAACATATCCGGCATATCAAATTCCGCAGATCGCCATGCAAGCATCGCTCCTGCAAAAGCGCATTCAAAAATGCGCGTCGAATAGTGTGCGAGCAACAAGGCTGAAAGTGACAGACATAAAAAACGCCCCCGCACAAAAGTGCGGGGGCGTTCAGTGCGGTCCTTACACGTCGAAGCGGTCGGCGTTCATGACCTTGGTCCAGGCGGCCACGAAGTCGTTGGCGAACTTCTCCTGGTTGTCGTCCTGGGCGTACACCTCGGCGTAGGCGCGCAGGATGGAGTTGGAGCCGAACACCAGATCTACCCGGGTGGCGGTCCACTTAACCTTGCCGCTGCTGCGATCCACAATTTCATACTTGTTGCCTGCCGGTTTCCAGCTGTTGCTCATGTCGGTCAGGTTGACGAAGAAATCGTTGGTCAGTTGGCCTTCGCGGTCAGTGAAGACACCGTCCTTGCTGCCACCGTGGTTGGTGCCCAGCACGCGCATACCACCAATCAGCGCGGTCATTTCCGGTGCGGTCAGACCCATTAGCTGGGCGCGATCCACCATCAACTTTTCCGCCGGCACCGAGTAGTCTTTCTTCAGCCAGTTACGGAACGCATCATGGATCGGCTCCAGTGGCTCGAAGGATTCTGCATCGGTCTGTTCGTCAGTGGCATCACCACGACCGGGGGTGAACGGTACGCTGATGTTGTGGCCAGCGGCCTTGGCCGCCTGCTCCACACCCACGTTACCGGCCAGCACGATCATGTCGGCCACACTGGCACCCACCTCACTGGCAATGCCTTCCAGCACACCCAGCACCTTGCCGAGACGGGCTGGCTCGTTGCCCTCCCAGTCTTTCTGGGGCGCCAGACGAATACGGGCTCCGTTGGCGCCACCACGCATGTCAGAACCGCGGTAAGTCCGGGCGCTGTCCCAGGCGGTGCTGACCATTTCGCTGATGCTCAGGCCGCTGGCGGCAATTTTGGCCTTGGCCGCATCCACGTCGTAGCCGCTGCTGCCGGCCGGAATCGGGTCCTGCCAGATCAGATCCTCACTGGGCACTTCCGGGCCGACATAGCGGACTTTCGGGCCCATGTCGCGGTGAGTCAGTTTGAACCAGGCGCGGGCAAACACGTCATCGAAGTAGGCAGGGTCCTTATGGAATTTTTCGGAAATCTTGCGGTATTCCGGGTCCACCTTCATGGCCATGTCGGCGTCGGTCATGATCGGGTTGTGACGCACGGACGGATCTTCCGCATCCACCGGCTTGTGCTCCTCCGGCATGCCCACGGGTTCCCACTGCCAGGCACCGGCCGGACTCTTCTTCAGCTCCCACTCATAGTTGAGCAGCAGATCAAAGTAGCCGTGATCCCACTGGGTTGGGTTGGTAGTCCAGGCACCTTCAAGGCCACTGGTGACGGCCTGATTGCCCACGCCACGAGTGGCAGTTATGTTCCAGCCCAAACCCTGTTCGTGCACATCCGCCGCTTCCGGTTCCGGGCCCACGTTGCCAGCATTGCCATTACCGTGGGCTTTACCCACGGTATGACCACCGGCCGTCAGGGCCACGGTTTCTTCATCATTCATGGCCATGCGTTTGAAGGTTTCGCGCACGTCATGAGCGGTCTTGAGCGGATCCGGGTTGCCATCCACGCCTTCCGGGTTCACATAGATCAAGCCCATCATCACTGCGGCCAGCGGGTTTTCCAGATCGCGATCATCGGAGTAGCGGCTGTTGGGGTTGTCGGTTGGCGCCAGCCACTCGTCTTCTGCGCCCCAGTAGATATCCTCTTCCGGTGCCCAGATATCTTCGCGGCCAAAGGCGAAGCCGAAGGTCTTGAAACCCATGGATTCATAGGCCACGTTACCGGCCAGAATCATCAGGTCGGCCCAGCTGATCTTGTTGCCGTACTTTTTCTTGATCGGCCAAAGCAGGCGACGTGCCTTGTCCAGGTTGCCGTTATCCGGCCACGAGTTCAGCGGCGCGAAGCGCTGGTTGCCGGTGCCGGCACCACCGCGGCCATCGGCCATCCGGTAGGAGCCTGCTGCGTGCCAAGCCAGACGGATCATCAAACCACCGTAGTGACCCCAGTCGGCGGGCCACCAATCCTGGCTGTCGGTCATCAGGGCAGTGAGGTCACGCTTGAGCGCGGCGGTGTCGAGCTTTTTCAGTGCTTCACGATAATTGAAACCGGCCGACATGGGATCGGTTTTGCTGTCGTGTTGGTGAAGGATGCTGAGGTTCAGCGCCTGCGGCCACCACTTGGTCGCCTCACTTCCTGCCGAAGTGTTGGCGCCGTGCATGACCGGACATTTCCCTGCGTTTGCATTACCCATAGTCACTCTCCCTTGGATCAAGTCATGAATGTTATGCACTCAATCTAAAGCTAATAACCGGCCCCGGCTAGGTGCCGAATCGATAAATAAGCCTTTTCTTTTCTATGGAAGGAATAGGTTATTTGAATGGGCGAAATGGAAGGGGATCAGGCATGGAAAATGACGATTTCGTCATGTGCAATTGAGTTGCGCACCCCATTGTCTCGGGGTGCGCATAGCCGACGCTATCACTGACTTTTTTTGCCGGGCGCCTTCACGCGATGCTCACTTTTTTCTTCGTTGGCGGACGTCTGATTGCGTACTTTTGACGAGATATAATTTTCGGGTGGTTGCTCATAAACGGCCTGATAACTGAAGTTCACGATGGATTCGGATGTCTTTGGCAGCAGGTAGTACATGGCCAGTGCGCCTTTACCAAAAATGCCCAGCTTGCGTTTGTTCTGGGTAATGATGACATCGAGCATCCACTTGACGGCGGTGTCCACCGACATCACCGGCATGTAACGGTAAATCTTTGTCGGCGCGATCATCGGGGTGCGCACCAAAGGGTAGTTCAGTGAGGAAAAGCGAATCCTGGTGTGGGCAAATTCATTGGCAGCAACCCAGGTCCAGCCTTCCAGGGCCCACTTTGACCCCAGGTAGGCAGAGAAGCGTGCAGGGTTAGCCTGCACGCCCACCGTGGATACATTGATGATGTGTCCTTCGTTGCGAGCTTCCATGCCGGGCAGTACGTTCATGGCCATACGAATGGACGCCAGATAATTGAGCTGCATGGTGCGCTCATAATCGTGGAAGCGATGGTAGGTAAATTTGATCGACCGGCGAATGGATCGGCCCGCATTGTTGATCAAGATATCCACCCGGCCATGATCGTGCTCGATAGCCTTGCAGAGGCGATCACATTCCTCAAAGTCGGTCAGGTCGCCAGCATAGACGTATGCCTTGCCGCCCTGATCGTGGATCTCGCGGGCAAGGGCGTCCAGCTTTTCCTGGTTGCGGGCAATCAGCGCCAGGGTGGCGCCAGCTCGAGCCAGCTCGTTGGCCACCTGGGCACCAATGCCGGAGCTGGCGCCGGTGAGTATGACCACTTTGCCGTTCACTCTTTGTTGGAGTGCGTCTTTGGGGGCGATGACACTCTGTACGTTCCAGCGCCAGTGCTGACCGAATCGGTTCAGGTAGGGCAGCACTTTCGGAATGCGGAATTTGAGATCGTTGGACACGGGATGCTCCAGCCGTTAACGGTTGATCGAATGCATTAAGTCTAATCTGAGTATATGCTCGGAAATACTCGGATTTGAGGATCCATCACAGGATGCCGTTTATGGCCAGGCAAATGCTTCAAGCTGCTGATTTCAAGATGAAAAAAGAACCCCGTCAGGCTCGGTCTCGGGCCACGGTAAAGGCCATCGTAGAGGCAGGTGCTCGGATTCTGGTGGAGCGGGGCTATGCGGGGCTGACCACCAATGCGGTGGCGGATGTGGCTGGCGTGAGTATTGGCTCAGTGTATGAGTTCTTTCCCGGGAAAGAGGCGATAGTGGCAAGACTGGCTGACACGCTGTTGGAGGATGTTTCACGCACTCTCAATGCCAGGATTGAACTGACGGACCGCCGTGAAGACCTGCACCGCGCCATGCGGCATTTGATTGGCGCCTTGCATGGGCTGGTCTACCAGCATCGCCGCTTGTTGAAAGTGCTGATTTTTCAGGTGCCCTTTGTTCAACAGCTGCCATCTGCGCAACAGTTGCAGCGGGAGTTGTTGCAGGTGGTGGTCAATGGCCTGCAGAAATCCCGCGAGCATTATCAGCTTACTGTCCCGTCCAGCACCCTGTATCTGATGGCCACGTCCACGGCGGGGAGTTTGCTGCATCTGGTCTTGATGGCCCCTCCCGGCGTGGATAGCAAGGCGGTGCTGGATGACCTCGCCAGGAAGATGGCGGACTGGCTGGAGCAGGGTTAGTGGCAGCGGATTCCCTCTCCTCGGCTACGTAGAGACGCTAAAGCGCTGAGGCTATTTTTCCATTTCTTCAAGCAAGGTTTCGACTTCCTTCATCAGGGAGTCTGACAGCTCCTGCCACTGCTGTTGCTGCTTCTCCAGTGCTTGTGTGTCGATGCGTTCCAGGCGCCCCCGAATCTCCGCCAGGGCCTTGCTGTTCTCCAGGGCGGATTGGATGGAGTCCGGATCGATGGACCGGAGGCGTTGCTCCAGTTCTTTTGAGGCTTCTTCCAGTGTTTCTGTGTCCGTTTCACTGAGTCGACCAGCCTGCTCTTCCAGTGTTTGCTGAATAGACTGATCCATGGTGTGCAAGGATTGCTGCAGCTGCGCACTGTAGGCTTCCAGGGCCTGGTTTGCCTGATTGCTGAAGGCTTCTTCGTTGTCTTCCAGTTCCTGTAAAAGCTGTTCCATTTTCTGGTTGGCTTCCTCGGCAGACTGGTTGAATTTATCGCCCAGTTCCTTGCCCAGCCCACTGAACTTGTTGATCAGACTGCCCAGCAGGCCGCCGCGAGCACTCTTGCCTGTGCGGTTGTAGTCAACCCGCCATGTTTCGTCCTGTTGAACCAGCCAGGTGGTGACTTCGCGATTTTCACGGTCTTTGGCGGTAAGCCGGGTCTCGATACTGGCGGTGTCTCCGTCGAGGACAATCTTGCCCCATGTGGGCTGATAGCCGTTCCAGTTCTTGCCGAACCCATCAAAGGCCTCAGGGTCTTGCAGGGTGGAATGCGCGACCACCGCGTCAGCATCATTGGTGATGACGGCGGTCCAGAAATCCGCTGCCGCGTCTTCGGGTTTTTCCGGGCCAAAGCAGCCTGCCAGCAGGCTGAACAGGCCGGCGAGGGTGAGGCATTGCAGAGAGCGAACAAAGGGAGGATTCATGATGGCGGTGTCTTCATGTCGATTATTGTGCTGTCGTTGAATCGGACAGAGTGGTGGTTCACAGGATAAGGGCGACAGGGCGCATGACAAGGGCGCGAGTCAAGAACGGCGGGATTGGTGGATGAAATGCAGGGATGCGCCGGAAAGTGAAGTGCTGCCGGGAATTAGGAGGCCAATGGCCTATCATGGAGACATTCATCAGCCGCGATAATCAAGGAGAAGAAAATGTGGCGAGAGCGTTTGACAGGATTGATGGCCGTGCTGCTGCTGGGCATGGCCGGGCAGGCCTCGGCTTTGTGTAATTGTTATCTTCCCGAGAGCCCGAGCATTCCGGATGGCCAGACGGCCAGCAACGAGCAGATCCAGTTTGCCCGCAACAAGCTGGTGGGCTACCAGGAGAAAATGCAGAGCTACAAGCAGTGTCTAGAAGGTTGTATTGCCGATGCCGCGGATACCGAGAATGCCGTAGTTCAGCAATGGAACCAGACCGTGGAATCTTTTAACAGCCGGGTGGTCAATCCCTGAAGCGAGACCTTTTTAGAAACGGAAACTGTCATGAAAGAACTGGAACAGGCAGAGGATGATTTCGCCTTTGCACGGTTAGTGGAAGCGATTGAAAACCAGATTGCCGATGGCCACCCCCGGGAAGCGGGACTGGTGATGATGGCCTTGACCGCCAGGGGCGAAGAACATGATGCCGTGCTGGAGAAGATGGCCGACGTGCTGGCTGAGCATGTGGCTGTCAGCGCGGAGAAGAATGAGGCATTCGACCTGAATGCCTACGCAGCAGGATTGCTCAAATTGACCGAAGCTTGATCACCATGGGATGGGCTCGCCATCCCATGCGATAAATCGACCGTGCTGGTTTTCCCCGGCGCCATCAATGATGGCAGCCAGTTGCTTAGCTGCTCGCGGTGGGGAAAACAACTTGTGCTCGGGAACGTTACGTTGAAACGGTGCCGAGAGTGGTGTATCGGTGGTGCCGGGATGCAGTGCCAGGACGCACAGGTTCGGGTGGCGACGTCGCGTTTCTACGGCCAGGGTCCGCAACAACTGGTTCTGTGCTGCCTTGCTGGCCCGGTAACTGTACCAGCCCCCCAAATGATTATCTTCAATGCTGCCCACTCGCGCGCTGATGCTGGCGAAACAGGCCTGCTGCTGCTTTGACACTAACGGGAGCAGATGCCGTGCAAGGAGGATGGGCGCAAACGCATTCAGGGCAAAGCTTTGCTGTAGCGCTTGGACACTCACGTCTTCGAGTCGTTTTTCCGGAGCCAGACCGGACTCCTTGTCATGAAGTACGCCAGCGCAGTTGATGATCTGGCGCAGCTCGGTCCCACTGTCCTTCAGTTCCCTGACAAGGTTTAGCAGAGACGCTTCACTGCGCAGATCCGTATTCACACAGCGTAGCGGTAACCCCTGTTGTTGCAGCCTTTGTAGTGCTTCAGAGTCGGTGGCGCGACGCGAAACGGCCACTACGGGAGCATCATCCTCAAGCCAGTGTTGCACCAGTGCCAGCCCGATACCGGAGCTGGCGCCAGTGATGAGTCGGGTGATCGTCGAGTCAGTGTGGTGTGTCATGCCGACAGTATGAGCTGAACGGGGCAAGTGGCCGTGAAGGTCACTGCTGTCGTGTTATTTCATGACAAAACAATCGATACCGCGATGGATGAAATGCAGCAGCATGCGATAGCTGTCCAGGTCGAAAAAGGCATCGCCAGTGGCAACCAGGTCGTCATCACAGGGCGGATGCGGCAGGGTGTCCAGGTGGCACCATTGGCGAATCAGGTGAAAATCTTCCCGGTCTTGGCCCTGCTCACGAATCACCAGGGTGCCGTGCCAGGGCCAGGCCTGGATCTGGTGCTCCTGGAGCGCCTCCATGAGGCGCTGGTTGTGAGCGTCGGCCGCCTCCTGCTCACAGCAGGCACCTTGGCAACGGCCCAGCTGGAAGGAAAAACAGGGACCTTTTCCCTGTTCCAGTCCGCAGATTTTCGGGCATAGCTGATGTGCCTTAACCCAGTTCTCCAGGGCCTGATGGGCATGCCTCGGGCTGCGAAACAGGCCGTAGCAGTCCTGCTGCCATAGTGGGTTAAGCGGATCGGGTTGATAGCGGTGCGGAACCAGGAATCCGCACTCATCTTTCACCAATATCCAGGTTTGCAGCTGTCTGTAACGTCGCTGGCGGCGGTTGAAGATCGGTTGCCGCTGCTTGATTTCGCGATTTTCCAGCAGCAGGGCACCCAGTTCCCCGGCGGTTTCGGTGTAATCAATGTTTAGCGTTTGGCGGCACATGCGCCGTGCCCTTGGGCTGCGATTCTGGAAGTGACTGCGCACGCGCTGGCGAATGTTGATGCTTTTGCCAATGTACAGCAACGACTGGCCCTCACCCCAGAAGCGATAAATACCTGGCCCGGCAGGCAATGTGGCGATGTCTGTATCGAGGGACGGCGCGGTGATGGATGGCATTAGGCAACTGTGGCTGAGTGCAGGTCTACAGCAGGTGAAGGGCTAGGGGCTATCCGCTATGCGACGGGACGGCGACTAATCAGAACTGCAGCGGGGCCACGCCCACGGTGACGGCCCCGATGGGGTGGCCGTTATGGTCGGTAACGGTGCGGCTGACCTGGATCTGGATGCTGCCCGTGGATTCATCCCTGCCCAGCTCGCCCACATGCTCGGCGCCAGGCCCTAACAGGAAGGTCTGCTGCCATTTGGCTTCATCTCCTTGCCAGTAGTCACTTGTGACGCTGCTCTGCGCCACGTTCAGGCCACGGTTATCCATGATGATGATTTCGGTGATCAACTCACTGCTACGCAGTTGCAGGGAACGTAAAGCGTCGGACAGCGGGGTGTTCATGAGGCGGTGGATCAAAGGGGAGTCCTGGCTGCCGTACTGTTGCCGCCAGTGCACGTCCAGCCGGGAAATCTCTTCCAGCGTCAGGTGGGCATGGTTGGTGTTCTGAGCAATGATGTGTTCGATCACATCCGTGCGAGCGGCAATATGGGCAGCCTGTGTGCGGGCGAAGGCAACCAGCTCGGGGCTGACATCGTCAGCCAGGGTGGGCCCGCTGAAGCAGAGGGCAACAATTGCAGTGCTGATCCGGTTCAAGATGGAGCTCTCGTTGCCTTTGAGGGTTATTTTGCGCACCTGTTCGGGCCACGCTGAAGCCATTGTAGAGGGCATTTTAGGGCAACCCCAAGCGTGCTGCATGACCCTTTGGTCTGGGCCTGGGTATGGTTTTGGGATAAGGGGGCCTGGGCCCGGGGAACAGGGCTGGGTGCTGAAGGCAGGAAAGGTGCGGTTACGGAGAGTCCGTAACCGCAAAGGGGATCAGGCGATATCGCCCAGCCAACGTTGCTTGGCCTTTTCCACCAGATCACGAGCGTCGTGATCCCAGGGGTGGAAGCTGGGCTTGTAGAAGCTGAAGTAACCGGGCAGTAGTTTGCGGAACACGCCGGGCTTGCCCCACATGTAATTCACGGTTTCGCGCCAGGCTTTCCAGTTGCCCAGCTGCCCCTCATCGCGTACCAGCTGGTACAGGTGAACGCCGGTGAAGAGCGGGAACATCACACTCACCAGCATCATCTCGGTGATACGAGTGAACTCACTGCCACCGATGGCTTTGTAGACATCAAAGGCCACGGCCTTATGTTCGGATTCTTCCACCGCATGCCAGGCCCATACCGGAGCCATTTTCGGATCCATTTCGTCCAGAGCGTCGTATTTGAGCAGGAACTCTTCCGCCATCAGAGCAGTAAAGTGTTCCACGGCCACCGTGTGAGCCAGCTGACGTTCCGGGCTCAGATTCTTGCGCATCCAGTTCATGAAACCGAGGATCTCGCGCTCGAGCCGTGCCAGGTCCACACCTTGCTCCTGGAGGTAGCCATTCAGCATGTCATGCTCGCGGGAGTGGTGAGCCTCCTGGCCGATGAATCCCTTGATGGCCTTCTTCAGCTCCGGATCAGTGATCTGGTTTTCAAAGTGCCGTACGGAATCGATGAAAAAACGTTCCCCCGGCGGGAAGCCGGACGACATGGCGGCCAGCAACAGCGTCTTGACCGGGTTGTTATCCCACCAGTAACGGGACACGTTACCTTCATTGAAGGTGAAGTTGGGTCGACGAACTTTGGGAATCATACCCTTGGGCGTTTTGCTCAGGGTTTTCAGCGCCTTGCTGACGCGCTTGCGGGCACTGGCTGGTTTGATCGGGACAATGGCATTCATTGTTTTTCTCCTGCTTGGGCCCATCAGGCCAATATGCATTCCATGGGACCTAATGTACTGGCACCGCACGGCGGAGCGTGAGACGCTGCGAGGACATAATAATTATCATTGGTGGCCAAACATCCGTGGAGACCATTCTCACGCAACTGGCGGAAAAGCGCGACGCTCTGCCTGACTGGGTGCATCAGCCCAGCCAGGCTGCCACCTATCCGCTTGCCTTTATTGCTGCCGCACAGGGGCGTGGCGTGGACCGCGCAGCCCTGTTTGCCCTGGCTGAGGTCCCGGAGCTCCGCCTTGCAGACCCTTCCGCTAAAGTGTCCCTTTTCGAAGTCGCCCAGATTGTCGCGGCCGCGTATTTGCTGAGCGAGGATCATTGTCTCGGCTTTGCCACCGGTGACAGCATGCTCCTGACCGCTCACGGCAACCTGGGTTATGCCTTGATGTGTGCCCCTACTGTGCGTGAGGCCATGGGCATTCTGGAGCAGTACTGGCACCTGCGTGGCCGTGGGGTAAAGCTGCAGATCCATAGCGAGGAGGACTCGCTGTTCATGGAGCTGACCACGGAAGTCTCGTTCTCGCCCACGCTCACGTGGCTGATGCTGAGCTCGATTCTGACGAGCATGCTGCGCGGGATCGAGTTCCTTGTGCCGGTTCTGCCGCAGGGGATGGAGCTGTGGTTGCCAGGCGAGCGGCCTGAGGGGTTTGAGCAATGGCAGGAACGCTTGCCCCAGGCCCGCTTCGGTCGCCACCGGATCGGCCTTTATCTATACGGGGATCTGGGGTTGCTTGACCAGCCGCTCCCCACTGCCAACACGGAAGCATTACGCGCGGCGCTGGAGCAATGTGAACGTGAGAGCCTGCTCATCGAGCGCGACGATGACATCGTCCACAGGGTGAGGGCTATCCTGCTGCCGGGAACCGACGGGTACCCCACGCCGGAGCAGCTTGCCGACATGCTTCACCAGACGCCGCGTACCTTGCGCCGCCGCCTGCAGGAAAGGGGCTCCAGCTATCAGCAGCTACTGGAAGAGGCGCGGCTGCGAGACAGCCGGCGGCTACTGCGCGAAGATCTGGAAGTGAGGCGCGTCGGCGAGATGCTGGGCTACCTGAATCCGGCCAATTTCACTCGTGCGTTCAAGAGCTGGACCGGGATGACCCCACGGGAATGGCGGCGCCAGCATCAGGCTGACTAGTACGGGAATTCAGCGCCGGGCGACTTTGCCCAGTAGCGAACCCTCCAGGTAGTCGGCCCAGGCCTGCAGCATTTCCCGACGCTTTTCGGGGTAGTGATCCCGATCCAGGATCGCGTCATCGTTCTGATCCAGCAGCTGTGCCTGAATCTGTTCTGCCTGATACCCCAGCTCGCCGAGGGCCGTCGCGGCCAGGGTGCGCAATGTGTCTGGTGTCACCGGATTGCTGCGGGTGACCTTGCGCAGCGCGCCGGAGATGGTGCTGGCACCGAGGTGATTTTTTTTGCCGCCGCTGCCGGGGAAAACATATTCATGGCGCCCGGTCAGAGGCTCCAGTTCGCGCAACAGTTCCACGGCCTGACGTGGCAGGGGAACGGTGATAATACGCTCCTCTCCGGTTTCAGGCTGAGTGCGGCGGATGCGCCATTCACCCGCATCCAGATCCATGTCTGACCAGCGTGCATTAACGATCTCGCTGGGCTTGGCCAGCAGCCACACCATCAGTTTGAGGGCTGCGGTACTGCCGGTTCGTCCCCATTGCCCAAGTACCCCGGTGGCCAGTTGGGTGAGCTTTTCCCGGGTGCTGACGAGGAATTCCGGCTCGGTGCCGGAGCCGGTGAGGCGTCGGTGCAGGGCTGCGGTGTGCTGATAGCCGGCCACACCGGTGTCGCGAGCATGCTGGTAGACCCGCTTGGCAATGCCCAGTACCCGTTTACCTTTCTCCACATGGCCCTCGGCGCCCAGCGCGTTCGCCAATGACTTGAGGTCTTCCGGCGTCACTTCACTGACGACCCGCTTGCCAACACTGGCAATCAGGTAGTTTTCCAGCTGCCGCTTGGTGCGCCGGAATTGTTCTTCAGAGACTTCCAGGCGATAGACCCGTTCCAGCCAGTCGTTGGCCACGGCTTCAAAGGTGGAGACGGAAGGACGAAAAATTTCCCGTTTTTCGCAACGACTGAGCGGGTCAGTGCCGTCGGCAATCAGCTCACGGGCTTCATTGCGCAATTCCCGGGCGGACTGCAGGGAAACCTCGGGGTAGGGGCCCAGGGTGATCACCTTGTCGCGATCGTTGAAGCGGTAGGAAAACTTCCAGGTACGTTGGCCATCGGTTTCTACCAGCAGAAAAAGCCCTTTGCTGTCGTTCAGCTTGTAGGGCTTGGCAAGGGCAGTGGCGTTGCGTACATCCGCAGCAGTCAGGGCCATAGTCTGTTTTCGTTATGTCGGAATACCTAAAACTAGCCCAGTGCCGGCCGGGGGATCAACGCGACCGGCGATAATTATGGTTGTTTTTGTGTATGCAACCTTTCCTGGCGCTCAAGGGCTGGCGGGCAGAAACAGGCTGAAGTCATGCACGTCCTGCTGGTCGGCGCTGAGGTGCAGGCGGGCGTATTCCTCCACCACGCCACTGAGCAACATCAACCGCAGCACCTCCCCATCAAGATGCCCCTCGGCCACCATATTATTCATGATGACCAGGGACTCGCTCACGGTCTTGGCATGCTTGTAGGGGCGATCCGACGCGGTGAGCGCTTCAAACACATCCGCCACGGCCAGAATTCGGTCAGGAATGTCCAGATCATCCGCGCCGAGGCTGCGAGGGTACCCCTTGCCATCCAGTCGCTCGTGGTGGGTGGATGCATACTTGGGCACCCTGGCCAGCTCTTCCGGGAACGGCAGCTTATCGAGCATGCGGATGGTGTTGATGATGTGCTCGTTGATCTTGAAGCGGTCTTCGGCGGTGAGGGTGCCGTAATCGATCAGCAGGTTGTACAGCTCGCCAAGATTGGCCTGAAAGTGCGGTGGCGACAGGGTGATGCCGAGATGTTCCGGGTAGTGGGGCGGATGCTCGTGGGGAATCAGGTGCTCCGGCTTGTCCGCCAACAGGGTTTCGGTCACGGGCAGATGGCCGTCGCCCGGACCAAGGCGGCGGGCGTCCAGCGGCGAGAGCCCCTGGCGGTCGTCAAAATGACGTTGCCAGGTCTGGGCGCCGATGCGGCGAATTTTTTGTTTGTCTTCCTCGGCGAGATATTCCGAGCCCACGTTGGCGTTGGCAATCAATCCAAACTGTTCCTGCAGCTCTTCCCGCCGGGCCTGCCAGGCCTTGTCGTGCTCCGGCTGTTGCTCCGGGTGTGCCAGTGTCGCCTTCAGGTAGTCAATGTCGGCATCGCGTAGCAAGACTTCAAAGCGGGTGCGGATTTCATGGATGCGGTTGTAATTGGCCTCCAGTTTGGCGCCCTTGTCGACGATGTGCTCCGGTGTGGTGATTTTGCCGCAGTCGTGCAGCCAGGCCGCAATGCGAAATTCCCTCCGTTTTCTTTCATCGTCCAGACTGAAGTCCTGAAAGGCCTTGTCGTCACTGCACGAGGCTGCCTCGGCCAGCATCATGCCCAGCTCGGGTACACGGGCACAGTGGGCGCCGGTGTAGGCTGACTTTTCATCAATGGCCTGGGCGATCAGCTCGATGAAGGATTCCATCAGCGCTTCCTGATTTTTTTCATGCTGACGGATGGATTGGGCCATGGCGTACAACGACGCCGCCAGACGTTCCGTTTCAATAATGCGGGTGCGAATCCGTTTGACCTGTTTGTAGTCGCGATTCTTTACTTTCAGGGTTTCTGCTTCCAGACGCTTGATGGGATTGACGATGGGCGCGGCGAACAAGCCTGCCAGGGGTAACAGAACCAGGATGCACATGGCCGTAATGCCGGCCGCCCAGAGTGCGTTGTCGCGTGCTGGCCCGGTAATCAGTGAGGCGGGTGCCACCGCCGAGAAGGAAAGATCCGTGCCATCAGCGAAGCGGCGGGAGAAGGAGTAGTAGCGGCGATGGTCATCCTGGAATTCCTGCAGAGCTACGCCACTATCGCCTGTTTCCTTGATGAGGGCCGGATAAGGCACGGTGCCGCTGAACTGACTGAAAGCCTGGTTGTCGCTCAGCCATTTGCTGTGTAACCGGGCATGGGCTTGCGCGGGGATTGCTGACAGCGCCCTGTTCAGGAGTGCCTGCAGGGGTTGCTGGTCAGGATGCACCAGCAGGTACAACTCACCCATGTTGCCGGGCAGGCCGGTGTCGGGACTGTCCTTGATACGGATCCCGTTGAGAAAGAATTGACGCTTGATAAAGCGCAGGATGGCGGCGTTGTCGATGGCCGCATCCACTTCCCTGTTCTGCACGGCCCGCAGCGCATCCAGAGTGCCGGGGTATTGCTTGAGTAACACCTGCGGATACTGCCGTTCGATGACGGGGATGATTGACCAGTCTTCGCCGACCGCGAGGGTCTTGCCTTTGAGCTGGGAAAGGTGGGTGAACGCGATCTGATCATCGCGGCTGGCGAACGCAAAGGGCAGGTTAAGAAACGGTTGAGAGAACAAGCCCAGGCTGGCGTTATTATCGTTACGCAGTATTGGCTGAAGAATGTCGATGTTGCCTTCCTGGTAAAGCCCCACCAGTGCCGGCCAGGTATGGCCATTCACGTACTGGAAGCTGAGTCCGGTCATGCGGCTGATCAGGGTCAGGACATCGATGGCATAGCCATTGGGTTCACCGCTGATAGCAAAATCCACCGGCGCCCAGTCCAGTTCGTTGGACACTCGCAACGGTGAAAGCGCCTTGACCAGCGCTTGCTCCTGTTCGCTCAACACCAGAGGCGTCACGTCGGGAAGGTTGCTACTCAGGGGTGGGGCGTTGCTGGCAATGATGCGGCCGTGCTGATCATGCAGGTACAGCTCCGTGCGGTCAGCCACAGGCAGGCTCTGCAGGTGTGCGGTAATGGCATCCAGGGTGACGTCCATGCCCAGCACCGCAGCGTCCTGCTGCAGCCTTAGCGAATAAGTACGCCCTGGCGCATCGAGGCTGTCGAAGATATACGGGGCAGTCTGGTACACGGTCTCGCTGCTGGCGTGCTGATACCAGGGGCGGGTGCGAGGGTCATAGCTGCTTGGTTCACGGGCTTCCCTGAGGATGTTCAGCTGGGCATCAAGATAATAGAGCGTCTTGTGATCAGTATCGCTGTCACGGATAGCGATCAGCCAGCTGGCCTCAGGACTGGCGCCAAGCCGATTGCGCACCTGCGCATGGGCATCCAGATTGATCAGTTCGTAGAAACGTCCGTTATCGAAGCCAAGATAAATCGCGTAGAGCCCCGGATTCAGTGACAGGGTCTGGGCGAACAGGCGCAGGGTCGAGGCGGGCACCTGGCCATTGCTGGACGCCAGCCGGGGATAGCGGGCCAGGGACAGGGCCACATTGCGGGCCTTGCGGTCCTGACCTTCCAGGAAGTCGGCGGTCTGCTCGGCGGTGTGACGGTACAGCGTCTTGGTGGCCGCCAGGGATTGCTGGTAGCTGAAATAATACTGCAGGCCGATAGCAATGCTGGCCGTGAGTGCGGTAGCGATGACGAAGATGGCCACAACGCCAATACGAATGCTGTACCGCCACGGTTTCCCTGCCATGAGGCGCTCCTTGCCTTGGGCCACTGTTTGCTCCGTCTGTCTGCTTCAAGCTTACCTCCGCTTGGCAAACTAAGCTAAATTCGATGAAAGGCGGTTGCCTGAGGTGCATTGCCCGGTCGACGGGCGGGTCTCAGCGGGAATATGGGGAGGATTGGATGATGACAGGCTGGAATCAACGCGGACTGATGCTGGCCACGATACTGTGGCTGGCCTGTGAGCCTGCGCTGGCAGGGCCGGGCGGCACCATTGCCAAGGCAGCGTTTGAAACCTTCTGGGGTCGGGTGGCGCTGGGCGCCCTGACGATCATTTTTCTGCCGCTGATCCTGATGGTGCTGGTGCGGGAAAAGCTGGCCGAACGTCGCACACGCAAGGACCTGCGATTCATGACCGAGCGGGATCCCCGGTTCGACTGGCTGACCATCCAGCAGCGAGCCAAGGACTGCTTTCACCGGGTGCATTCCGGTTGGGAGAAGGAAGACCTGACTCTGGTATCAGACTGGATGACCACCTGGTATTGGCAGAACCAGCAGCAGGTGTTTCTGGATAAATGGAAGCGCGAGGGGCTGGTTAATGTGTGCAATGTGAAGCGGATGGGCAAGATTCGTCCACTGTTGTTTGTGCATCGCAACCTCGGCCATGAGCATGAAGGCTCGCTGCTGGTGATTTCCATGACCGCTCACATGCAGGATTACCTGGCCAAACGTGTCGGCGGCCAGGTGGTCGAGGGCAGCAAGCGCTACAAGGAAGTGGAAACCGTGTGGTCGTTTACCATGGACGGCGGTGACTGGAAAGTATCCGATATCGAGGAAGGCGGTGTATCACTGGCCTATGCCAAGCTGATCGGCGAGTTGCCCCCAATAGAGACGACACTCAATAGCGACCTGTCTGCGTAAAGCGGTCAGGCAGGCCGCACCGCCAGTCAATTTGCCTGTGGCACGGCGATTGGCTTGTCCATGAACAGGGCGACACGGATCAGGTCCACATACATCTGGTCCTTGCCCGCATGACTGAGCAGTGACACGCTGCTGCCATCGCGCAGATTGAGCTGGATCTGACTGTTCACAAAACTTCTCTGCCCTGTCGTCAGCAACTGGTTGAGTTGCAGCGACTCCACCTCCCGAAATTCAATGGGTTGCCCGTTTGCATCCAGCTGGATCTGCTGACGTTGGCGATCAATGCGAGCAGACCCGGTGGTGAACATCAGCACATACAGTCCGGCCAGTGCGAACGGGATGGAGACCATCAGGCTGTTGGAGAGCGTGTTCCAGGGCAGTTCGGCGAGTGGGGTGGAGGTGCTGAGCAGCGTATCGACCAGATAGTAGACGTCTACCGCCAGTGTGCCCTGCGGGGCAAGCAGGAAGGCCAGCCCCATGGCCGTAAGGGTGCTGCTGCGGGTAACGCCCAGTTGGTGGCGGTTGCGGGGCTTGATGCGGCCGGTAACAAAATTACTGGCATTGCTGAGCGGGGCCGTGGTGTGACGAACCTGGCCTGGACTCAACTGTAATTGCGGGATCTCGTTCAGCTCGCTATTCCGCCAACGTTGTTCTTCCTTTGTCAGATGGTTGCTGCGCCCCGAGAGTGCCAGGCCAGCCATCACCACAAAAACCGCCAGCATAAAGCCATGGCCCACCCACTGACGTATCAGCGGCCGGTGAATGTGCTGCCCGGTTTTCTCAAGACCGGTAATGACGGTCGCCAGCTTTTCCCGGCTCTTGCTCAGGTGTCCGATCAGCCAGCGATCATGGTCGGATAGTCTGGGCTTGGCTTGCGTGCGTGCGATATCTTCATCCATGGCCTGCAGTTTGGCTTTCTGGTTGGCGATATTTTCCTGCAGACTGACCTGCATATTTTGCTGGTGTTGCCAGCTGGTTCTGATTTGACTGGCAACTTTGCCGATTCCCAGCAAAACAAAGATCACAACCAGTAAACTGAAAATGCCTTTTTTCATGGTGATGTCCAAAGCGGTCCATGCAGTCGTTCTGAAAAGAAGCGCGTATCATACAGCCTGTCAGCGTCGGCGACAGACCTGTCCGCTGAGCGAAGAGGAGGTTAGGCATGGCGGGATCACAAGCTAACAACCCGTTGCACGGGATTACCCTGGAACGTGTTGTCACCGAACTGGTCGAGCATTATGGCTGGGAAGTACTGGGTGACGAGATTCGTATCAATTGTTTTCTCAAGGACCCTTCCGTGAAGTCGAGCCTGAAGTTTCTGCGCAAGACTCCCTGGGCCAGGGAAAAGGTGGAGGCGCTTTACGTGGACACCTTTACCCGCTGACCGTGGCAGGCTGCCGGTAAAAGTAGCGGGTCATCAGGGTAACCACCTCTTCGACAATTTCCTCATCCCGGTAATACGGCACCGGTTCCAGTAAGTGCCGCGACAGAATCGCGGTACAGGCGTGAAGTGCCACATAGATGGCCCGGTCCAGATCTTCTACCTGCAGGCGGTCACGCTGGCGGGATAAAAAGCGATGCATGGCCTCCAGTAGACGGCGCTCAAATTCCTTGCCTTCTGGCAGGGCGCTGAGGGCATGCTGGCTCTGGATAAGCATGCCGAGCAGGCTGTCATTCTGTCGGAAGTACTGAATGCCCAGCGTGGCCCACAGTCGGGTGGAGTCTGCCACCGACGCTTCTCCGAGCCCTTCCAACAAGGCATTCAGGTGGCGGGTAAGGTCGTGCATGTGGGTTTGCAGCAGGGCGCTGAGCAGCGCCTGCTTGTGAGGAAAATACTGGTACAGGGTGGCAATGTTCACGTTGGCCTGCTCTGCCACCCGGTTGGTGGTCAGCGCATCCAGTCCGTGGGCCAGTATCAGCTCGCCGGTGGCAGCGATGATTCGCTCCACCGTCCGCCGGGCGCGGGGCTGGCTGGGCTGTTTCTTGAGTGAGCTTAATTGGAGGGGGAGTTCGGTCATAAAACCAAGTATTAACCAAGTGATTGCTTGGATTATGGTCGGTTAACAGCAAACTGCAAGAGATCCCCATCATGAACGCACCTGCAGCCATCGTGTCCCCACAAGACCAACCGGGCTGGGAAGCCCAATATTCAGACAGGGTGATGGATCGCATGCGCTATACCTGTGATCCGCTGGCCGATGCGGTGGCGACCCGTATAAAGCGTGGCCGTCCGGCGCAGATGCTGGATGAGGTGTATGCCCGGGCGAAGAGTGAAGGCGGGGTGTTCTCGGATTATGTGGATCACTGCCACACGATTCCGTCCTGGGTGGACTGGCAGCAGGTTGAGCATGCTGCGCGCGTCAATCTTGGCTTTGCCAATGTGCGTTCCATTGCCCTGTTGGTCAGCAGCCTGGTGGAAGGTTATTCACTGAGCAAGGCCACCCATGTGCTGGTGGCCACCGGGCGCCTGCATCAGGACGTACTGCGCCGTGTCTACGAGACCTCGCAGATGACCCACAACATGAATGTACCGGGCGGGCTGCGCCCTGGTGCCGAGGGGCATCGCACCGTCATGGAGGTGCGTTTGCTGCATGCCATGGTGCGCAAGTACCTGCGGGCGCAGGGCTGGGATACGAGTCTCTACGATGAGCCAATCAACCAGGAAGACATGGCCTTCACCGTGATCGAATTTGATTATCTTGCCCAACGAGGGATGGAGCGCATGGGCGCTGCACTCAATGCCGACGACAAGGCTGCGAGCCATCATCTGTGGCGTTTCATGGCCCATCTCAATGGTGTCTGTGAAGAGATGCTCACCGACTCGCTGGATGAGGAAATCTATCAGTACCAGCGCATCCGCGAGCGCCAGTACAGTCCCAATGAAGAGGGACGCATGCTGGCCCAGGCAGTGATCACCGCACTGGCACGGCAGCCGCCCTTCCATCTCTCTGAGGAATTGTTGTTCGAGCTGAGTCGTATCTGTCTTGGGGATGAACTGGCTGATGTGTATGAGTTACCACGCAGCGCGTTCTGGTGGCGTGCGGTGATGGCCTACAAGGGGATGAACAAGCTGGCGGCGTTCTCCCATTACCATGTGCCTGGGGCGGCAAGGGCAAGCGAAGCCATGAACATCCGCATGCTTCGCAGGGCATTACGCAAGAACTTGCCCGAGGATCCAGGCAAGCGAGCGTTTCGGCATATTTCTTGAGCATTGGGCCGTGGGTGCCTGAGTCGCTCCCATGCCATCATGCCGCAGGCGTTGATGGCATCAGCTGCCTTTCGCCATTGGCCTTGTTCGTCGTTCAAATCGCGGAAGCGAGGTTTGAAGGTGTGCATCCGGGAGAGAAGATCCGGTTCAGAAAGTCCAGCTGTTGAGAGATCACATCGGTGAAGACGGGTTCGAAGTAAGGCTCGAAGTGGTTGGCGTCGATACTTGCCAGGGTCAGGTTGGGGTTGCCGACAGCATGAATGGCGCTTTCCACGAAAGGGGCAACGGAATCGTTACTCGCGCCCAGCAGCAGGGTGGGAATGCGAATGTTCTTGAGATGTCTCACCGGGCGGTAGGGCCCCATGGTCAGCAGTGACCTTGCTGCGACGCGGTTATCGTAGCGCCACCCCATACTGATTTCCGCCAGCGTGAGCGCCTTGTTGGCATCATCACGATCCATGGAAGAAAACCCGCCTCGTTCGCTGACTACGGGGAGATACAGAGGGTGGCCTGGTTTGAGAAGATCGGCCAGGGCGTAAACCCCAAAGCGCAACAGCCGCGTCAAGGGCACGGCTTTTACTGCAGCAAGGCCATCGAGCATGGGGACCTGGGCGATGGCGCCAGCCAGCTCCGGGTGTTCCGCTGCCAGCTGCACTGCATGGCCGCCGCCAAATGAGGTGCCCCACAGCACGATACGTCTGGGATCGATGCCTTCCTGGCTTTTCAGGAAGGCCAGTGCGGCATCGCCATCAACTACCCGCTGGTGGGCGGAAATGACCTGACGGGGCATCCCTGCGCTGTCTCCCCAGCCGCGGTAATCGAACGACATCACGGCATAGCCCGCACGAGTGAACTCCTCGACGTACGAAGCCGTCATTGCATCCTGAATGCCTCCCCAGCCGTGCAGCATGAGAATAGCTGGCAATGATTCATCGCACGCTTTTGCCGGTCGGTGAAGCGTGGCGGCACACCAGGTGCCGGCCGAGTAGAAGCCGGTTCGACGACTCAAACAGGTTAGCTCTTTGGGGCTGTATCTCAGGGTATCCATAGCGTCCTCAATCATTCTTGTATGTCATTCAAGAGAAAAGGCTATCATTCTTGAATAGAATACAAGATGACTGTGCAGACTCAGGGAGGGCGCCCCTTGGCCAAGAACAAGCGGGATATTGATTTGAAGGTGAAGCGGGACGAGTTGGAGGTAGTGGCCAGTCGATTGTTTCTGTCATTGGGGTATGAAGGCACCTCTATGAACATGATTGCCCGTGAGTTGGGGGTCGCCCCCAATACGTTGTACTGGTACTACGCTAGCAAGGACGAATTGTTGGTGGGTGTGCTCAATCGCCAAATGTCCGCGTCGCTTGCCCGGTTGCCTGACATAGCGGACACGTCGCTTGCCGACAAGTTGGAGTGGGCGTTGAACGAGTTCGAGGAAAGTCGGGAGTTGGTCGGCACCGTCCATGCCAGGCTGGAGCAGTCGGCGGTTATTCATCAGTGGCACGAGCAGTTTCATGCTTTTGTTGAGGTGGCGGTGTCAGAGGCTCTGCAAATGGATGGGGTGAGCAGGGAACGAGCGTCAATGCTGGCTACCGTGGGCACTTTTGTTGTTGAAGGGTTGTTGGTGCACCCGCACAGCCAGCAACAACGGGATGCGATTTTCCAGTGGTTTGCCGAGAGTACCCGTGCCGGTTGAAGGCTTGCCACTTTGGTCTGCTGTGGGGGCAGAGTTCCCTGGGGTTATAGTGAAAAGACACCGCCCTTTTTTCAGGAATCACGCATGCCTTTTCAGAAGTATCACGCATTACCGTTCGGCATTACCCGCATCGATACGGCCATGGTGCATGAGGAGCTGGCCGCCTGCTATCTGATGGAGGCAGGCGATGAGTGCGCCATCATTGAAGCCGGTACCCACAATACCGTGCCCATCATTCTCGCTCTGCTGGACGAGAAGGGGATTAGCCGGGATGCGGTGAAATATGTCATTCCCACCCATGTGCATCTCGATCATGCCGGGGGCGTGGGTGGGCTGATGCAGGCGTTGCCCCAGGCCAGCCTGCTGATTCATCCCCGTGGCGCACGGCATATGATTGATCCATCGAAACTGAAAGCAGGCGCCACTGCGGTGTATGGAGAAGACACGTTTGCCCGGATCTATGGTGACGTGATTCCGGTGGACGAGCGTCGGGTGCGCATCATGCACGACGGTGACAGCGTGAGGCTGGCGGATCGCGAGCTGGTGTTCTACGACACCCCGGGTCATGCCCGTCATCATTTCTGTGTCTTTGATCCTCTGTCGAAGGGTATTTTCACTGGCGATACCTTCGGCCTGTCCTACCCTTCACTGGTGACCGAAAAAGGCCCCTTCATTTTGCCCACCACCACCCCGGTGCAGTTCGACCCGGAGGCGCTGAAGCGCTCCATCCGAAGATTGCTGGCATTGAATCCTGAGCGCATGTTCCTGACCCATTACGGAATGCTCGAGAACCCTGAGAAACCGGGCGAGCGGCTGCTGGCCATGGTGGACGACTATGTGGCTCTGGCTGAAAAGGCCGCACAGGAAGGGCCGGCCGATTTGCTGCTACGGCTGGAATCCGCCCTGCAGGCATACCTGTTTGCCAAGGCTCGCGACCATGGTGTTACCTTGTCGGAGGAGGCGCTGCAGGAGGCGCTGGGGTTTGATATCAACCTTAACAGTCAGGGACTGATGGTCTGGATTGAGCAACAACACACCTGAGAGACTGGATGCTGTGTCCCCTTTGGGCTCCGGCCCAAAATGATCGGCGAATGACGCGACATGACCTCGAGTGGGCCGTGCAGGCAGGGCATATTGCCTGAAGACAGTATTTATTCCGGCCCGCACAACAACAGCGAGGAGGCTCCATGACCGCACAAGCCCGCCTGCACAAGGCCATCGATATTACGGTGCGCAAGCTATCCTTGCGGCCCAGCATTCACATTGACCGCCATTTTCACAGCGGCGACCCGTTCCTGAGTGCGTTCTTTGCCGCCATGAGCAGTGTGTTCCCGGACGGCGAGCGTTTCTTCATCGACTCTGTGCGTCATTACCAGAAGCAGCTGAACGATCCGGAACTGGTGTTACAGGTACGCCGCTTCATCGGCCAGGAGGCCCACCATGGGCAGGAGCATGAAGCGTTCAATCAGTGGCTGACGGACAAGGGCTACCCGGTCGGTGAGACGCTGCGTCGTCTGGCTGAGGGTCTGACCGCGGCACGCCAGCGCCTGTCGGCACGCCAGCAGCTGGCCATGACGCTGGCGCTGGAGCACTTCACTGCCATCATGGCCAACCAGTTCCTGACCATGCCGGAACTGTCAGAGCAGATGCATCCGGAGATTCGTGAACTGTTCATCTGGCATGCCGTGGAAGAAACCGAGCACAAGGCTGTGGCATTCGATGTCTACCAGACCGTGGATGGAGGTTACTGGAACCGGGTGATGATTATGTTGCAGGTGACCCTGCTGTTCTGGCTTGCCATCACCCGGATCACCTGGCGCAACCTGAAAAGCGAAGGCAACGCTTCGTTCGGGCGCATGATGCGAGGCTACTGGTGGCTGCTGGCCCAACCGGGACCGCTGCGCAAGCTGTTGCCGGAGTACCTGGATTATTTCCGCCCGGGATTTCACCCCTGGGATCAGGATAACCGCGAACTGATCCGGCCATTGCAGGACAGCATGGCCAAATATGAGGTATAACAGGTGCACAGGCCATCGGTGTGCGCTACACATCATTGCTTGTAAAGCCCGCTCCGGCGGGCTTTTTTGTGCGCCTCTGTGGTCGGCGGGCGTTGCTATACTGTGGTCCCCATTCTTTCCAGAGCAGGTTTTTTATGCGCGGCATGAGCCATGACATTACCCCCAAGCCCATGGACTGGTCCGTGCTGAAAACCCTGTTTCCCTACCTGCTGGAATTCCGGGCACGTATCGCCCTGGCGGTGGTTTGCCTGGTGCTGGCCAAACTGGCCAGTGTTGGCCTGCCTTTTATTCTCAAGCACATTGTTGATGATCTGGATGCGGAGGGCGCCAGTCAGCTGATTACCCTGCCATTGGGATTATTGTTGGCCTACGGGGTCGTGCGCTTTTCCAATGTGCTGTTCGGCGAGTTGCGAGACACCCTGTTTGGCCGCGTTACCGAGCGCGCCATGCGCAGGGTGGGGCTGAAAGTGTTTCGCCACCTTCACGCGCTGGATCTGGATTTTCATCTCAACCGGCGTACCGGTGGCCTGTCCCGGGATATTGAAAGGGGCACCAATGGCATCAGTTTTCTGCTCCGTTTCATGGTCTTCAATATTCTTCCCACTCTGCTGGAAATCGGCATGGTGATCGGCCTGTTGCTGTGGAACTACGATGCCTGGTTTGCGGCGATCGTGACGGTGTCGGTGGCGGCCTATGTGGGCTTTTCCGTGTATGCCACCGAGTGGCGGCTTGCGTTTATTCGTGAGGCCAATCAGGCGGAATCCTCCAGCAGTACCCGTGCTATCGACAGCCTGCTCAATTACGAAACGGTGAAGTATTTCATCAACGAAAACTTTGAAGCGGACAACTACGACGAGAACCTGGCGCGCTGGGAAGACGCACGGCGCAAGAATCGCCTTTCCCTGTTTGCGCTCAATGGTGGCCAGTCGCTCATTATTGCGGCGGCGATGACGGCTGCCATGGTACTGGCTGCGGTGCAGGTCACTGACAAGGTGATGACGCTGGGTGATTTTGTGCTCATCAATGCGTTCATGATGCAGGTCTTCATGCCGCTGAATTTTCTTGGTTTTGTGTACCGGGAAATGAAAGGCGCGATGACCAACATCGAAAATATGTTTGCCATCCTGGACATTTCACCGAAGGTGGTGGATCAGGAGAATGCTGCTGCGTTGCAGGTGCGCGGCGGCGAGATTCATTTTGACAATGTGCACTTTGGTTACGGGGACAGCCGGGAAATTATTCGCGGTGCGAGTTTTACAGTGCCCTCCAGACAGAAGGTGGCCATCGTCGGCAGCAGTGGGGCTGGAAAGTCGACCCTGTTCAAGTTGCTGTTCCGTTTTTATGACGCGAGTGAGGGCGAGATTCGCATCGACGGGCAGTCAATCCGCACAGTGAGCCAGGACTCCTTGCGCAGCCAGATTGGTGTCGTGCCGCAGGATACGGTGCTGTTCAACACCAGCATTTTCGAAAATGTGCGTTACGGCCGGATCGATGCCACGGATGAAGAAGTGCGCGAGGCCATTCGTTTGGCGTATCTGTCTGATTTCATCGCGTCGCTGCCGAAGGGCGAGGCCACCATGGTGGGGGAGCGTGGGCTGAAATTGTCCGGCGGCGAAAAGCAGCGAGTATCCATTGCCCGAGCGTTGCTCAAGCAACCTCCGATCATGGTATTCGATGAAGCTACCTCCTCACTGGACAGCCATTCCGAGAAGATCATTCTCAAGGCGATTCAGGATATTTCCCATCAGCAGACGACCCTGGTGATCGCCCACCGTCTGTCTACCATCATGGATGCAGACCGCATCATCGTGCTCGACAAGGGGCGGGTGGCAGAGCAGGGCAGTCATGCGGAACTGCTGGCCCTGGGTGGACTGTACGCTCATCTGTGGGATGTGCAGCAGCATGAAAGCGGCGCAACAAACCCGAAAGATTGATTGAGTTGAAGAGTCTGATCGTTTTTTTGCCCTTGTTCCGGCCTCTGCTGCTGGCCATGATTGGCATACCATTCAGTCGTCCTACGACCAGGAGCCAGTATGTCTGACCCTACCTATACCCCGCCGAAAGTCTGGAAATGGGACAAGGAAAGCGGCGGCAAGTTTGCCAATATCAACCGCCCGATTGCCGGTGCCACCCATGACAAGGCATTGCAGGTGGGTAAGCACCCGCTCCAGCTGTATTCCCTTGCCACGCCCAATGGCGTCAAGGTCACGGTGATGCTGGAGGAACTGCTGGAGAAGGGGCACAAGGAGGCGGAGTACGATGCCTGGTTGATCAATATCCAGAATGGAGACCAGTTCGGCAGCGGTTTTGTTGAGGTGAACCCCAACTCCAAGATTCCGGCGTTGATGGATCACAGCGTTAACCCGCCACGACGGGTGTTCGAGTCAGGCAGTATCCTGTTGTATCTGGCGGAGAGATTTGGTGAGTTTCTGCCTTCGGAACCGGGTGCCCGTACCGAAGTGATGAACTGGTTGTTCTGGCAGATGGGCAGTGCGCCCATGCTTGGGGGTGGCTTTGGTCACTTCTATGCCTACGCGCCGGAAAAATACGAGTACCCGATCAACCGCTACACCATGGAAATCAAGCGGCAGCTGGATGTGCTGGATCGGCAGCTGGCGGAAAATGAGTACATTGCCGGAAGCGAATACAGCATTGCCGACATGGCCATCTGGCCCTGGTACGGGGCGCTGGTGACCAACAAGGTCTATGAAGCAGCAGAATTCATCGAAGCGCATACCTACAAGCATGTACTGCGCTGGAATGACCTGATTGCCCAGCGTCCGGCAGTGCAGCGTGGTCGCAAGGTGAACCGGGCCTGGGGTGAGCCGTCCAGTCAGCTCTGGGAACGTCACGATGCCAGTGACTTTGACAACAAGACGCTCGACAAACTGCAGCAGCCCTGACCTGCCCCGTTAATGATCATGGTCGCCAAGGCAGCGGCCATGATCACTCAGTGTTTCAATAACCCGGCATTCGCCGCTGTGTCCGTGGGCACAATCTTCAATCATTCGATCCAGTTCATTTCGCAGGGCGGTGAGTGAGCGAATGCGTTCCTGAACCGCATCCCGATGACGACGGGCAATGCTGTCAGCATGTTGGTGGGATGCGCTCAAATCCAGCAGTTCTCGGATATCGTCCAGGGTGAAACCCAGCGCCCTGCCATGACGAATAAATCGCAGTCGGTCGAGATGATGGCGATGGTAGCGTCGTTGCCCGCCTTCACTGCGTGCTGGTTCCGGCATCAGGCCAATCTTCTCGTAGTATCGAATGGTCTCCACTTTGCAGCCGGTGGCCTTGCTGAGCGAGCCTATGGAAAACAGGTTGTTCATCATTTTGTTCCGCAGGACTTGAACCTGTAGTCACTATAGCTTTTTTAATGGGGACATGGGACCAGATAATCAGGAGGAGCTCATGCACCCAAGACAGCGGCGGGCGTTTCAGTACACCATGAACCAGGCGCGCAATGCTTATCAGGCAGAGCAGTGGAGCGAGGCGTTTGCCTTGCTCGAGCAGGCGCATATTCTCGGCCAGCGCAGCACCCGGGCGCACACACTCAGTCACTGGTGGATGTTCAAGGTGGCCTGGCGTCAGCGGGATTGGCATGAGATTCGTGGCCAGTGGCTGCGTTTGCCAGCGGCACTGTTGATGTCGCGCCTGTGGGTGCCGGAGGGGAATACCGGCGGAGCCAATGTGAGCCCACTCAAGCCCATGCCGATTCCGGCGTCACTGAAAATGCATATGGAGACGCGCTGATGCATGGACATCCGCATTCCCACGGACACCACCACCATGCCGAGGAGGAGGGCAGGGCCATTGCGGTTGCCTTCTGGCTGAACTTTATCTTCACCATTATCGAATTTGTCGGCGGACTGATGGTGAACTCCGTCGCCATTCTTTCCGATGCAGTGCATGACCTGGGCGATACCCTGGCCATCGGCATGGGCTGGGCGCTGGGCAAGACCAGCCAGCGCAAGGCGGATAGCAAGTACAGCTATGGCTATCAGCGGCTGTCGGTACTGGCGGCGGTGATCAATGCGCTGGTGTTGATTGTCGGTTCCATATTCATCATCAGCGAGGCCGTACCGCGCTTGTGGGCACCGGAAATGCCGGACGCCACCGGCATGTTGTGGCTGGCGGTGCTGGGTGTGGTCGTCAATGGCCTGGGGGCATGGCGTTTGCTGAGGCAGTCGTCCATGAATGCCAGCATGATCCGCTGGCATCTGCTGGAGGATGTGCTCGGCTGGCTGGCTGTGTTGGTGGTTTCGCTGGTACTGATGGTCTGGGACGTGCCGATTCTGGACCCGATCCTGTCTATTGGCTTTACCCTGTTCATTCTGTTTAACGTTGCCCGCAATCTGTGGGCCTCGCTGAAGGTGTTTCTGCAAGCGGTGCCTGCGGATGTGGATGTGCAGGCGCTGGTTGCGCAGCTGTGCGAACCGCGACAGGTTGGGGGGGTACACCACGTGCATGTGTGGAGCCTGGATGGTGAGCACCATGTCTTCAGTGCCCATGTGGAGCTTCAGGGAGCGCCCCCGGTGGAAGAGGTTTTGGCCCTCAAGCAGCATTTCAGACAATTGGTAATGGACTATGGCTTTGCCCACTCCACCATCGAGTTTGAATGGCCCGAGGAGTCCTGCCGTCACGGGGAGGAAGGATTGGCGCCATGATGTATCTGCAGTTTCAGTCGGCGTTGCGTTCACCGGTAGAGCGGGTATGGGAGGGGGTCATGAGTGGCGCCGGAATCAATGATGAGATGCGTCCGCTGATAACCATGAGCATGCCTGATCCTGCCTGCCGTCTGGATGCCCTGGCGTTTCAACCCGGTGTGCCGTTGTTTCGAAGCCAGCTGCGGTTGTTCGGGATAGTGCCTGTGGGCGTGTCGCACCTGACCCTGCTGTCCCTGAGTCCCATGACGGGCTTTATTGAGCGGTCGCCGATGACGGGCATGCGGCAGTGGCGCCATGAAAGACACTTGGCCCCGGCCCCCGGGGGCTGTACGCTGCTGGACACTCTGGAATTCGAGCCGCGGTGTTTTCCCGGCGTGGCGCGGGCGCTGGTGTCGCTGCTGTTTCGGCATCGTCATCGTCGTTTGTGCCGTCGTTATGGCTGATGATATGGAATTTAAACAGGAAGACCTCAAGGCACTGGTGGAGCGCACCATGCCTTTTGGCAAGTATCAGGGGCGGGTGCTGATTGATCTGCCTGAAGAGTATTTGTTGTGGTTTGCGGACAAGGGCTTTCCGAAAGGGGAGCTGGGGCGCCTGATGGCCCTGGCCCTGATGCTGAAAATGGATGGCACTGAAAACCTGCTGGACCCGCTCAGGGCGTAAAGGACAAATGAGGAGACACCGATGTCACGCTTGCAACCGCTAGCCGATGGCCTATGGCACGTATCTGTACCCCATACCTTTGTTGGGCTGCATGTGGGCAGTCGTATGACAGTGGTAAAACTGTCTTCCGGTGGTTTGTTGCTACACTCGCCCATTCCGGTGGACGACGCGCTGGCTACGGAGCTGGCGTCACTGGGTGACGTGACTCACATCGTTTGCCCAAATCTCTTCCATCATGTTTTTGCTGGGGAAGTGAAGGCTCGTTATCCCGAGGCGCTGTTGCATGGCCCTGCCAAGCTGGCCAAAAAACGCAAGGATCTCAGCTTCGATGCGGTGTTGACGGAAACTCCGCATCCAGACTGGGGTAATGACTTCGAGCTGGTCTTCATTGAAGGCTCTTTGCTGAATGAAACCGTTTTCTTTCATCCCGCCAGCAGGACGCTGATCGCTGCAGACCTGATCGAGAACTTCAACGAATGTGACCATGGTTTTACCCGCTGGTACCTGAAAATCGGTGGCCTGTGGAAGAAGCCCGGCTGGCACCCGCTCCTGCGCCTGGTTTACCTGAGTCGTCGCAAGGCACGGGTGAGTGTGACCCGTATTCTCGAATGGCCCATCGAAAATCTCAGCCTGGCCCATGGTGATGTGATAGTTGGCAATGCACGCAACCAGATGTATGTGGGGCTGCGCTGGCTGTTGTCGTGATGAAAAACAGGATGCGCCTGGTTGAACAGCGAGTCTGCTTTATTATTCCGGAAAGGGTGAGATCGCTTCAGGCGTAGCATTCGCCCTGGCAAGCTGGGCGAGTGCTGTTATCACGCCTCCTCAGGCGCTACCACCCGGCAGGCAGGAAACCATTGAAGCGGAGAGCTGGAAGCCCATTGCCTCCTCTCGCTCGTCTGGTCACAATGCTTTCAAGAGTCCAGCCTCGGGTCGCTATGCTTCCCCTCGTTTATCACCCCGATTACAGTTTTCCCTTCCCCGGCGAACACCGCTTCCCGATGGAGAAGTTCGCGTTGCTGCACGATTATCTGCGCAGTAGTGGTATTGCCCATCGGGATAACGAGTATCGGCCGGGGCGGGCCCGGCAGAGCCTGCTGTCACAGGTGCATTGCCCGCAGTATGTTGACGCCATCGTGAACGGCAACCTGGATCAGAAGGCCCTGCGGCGGATGGGGTTGCCCTGGAGCGCTGGCCTGATCCGCCGGACCTGCATTGCTCCCATGGGTACCTTGCTCACCGCGCAGCTGGCCTTGCAGCACGGGCTGGCGTGCCATTTGGCGGGCGGTACTCATCACGCCCATTATGATTTCGGCTCCGGTTTCTGCCTCTTTAATGATCTGGCTTTCGCGGCTAAACAGGTGCTGGCCAGCGGCTCGGTGCAGAAAATCCTGATCTTTGATTGCGATGTCCATCAGGGCGATGGCACAGCGGCCATGCTGATGGAGGAGCCGCGAGCTTTTACCTGCTCTATTCACTGCGAGAAGAATTTTCCGGTAAGAAAGATGACCAGTGATCTGGATGTAGGGTTGCCGCTGGGGATGACGGATCAGGATTATCTGGATACGGTGTTTGAAACACTGGAATCTTTGCTTGAGCAAGTGAAGCCGGATCTGGTGTTCTATGATGCCGGCGTGGATGTCTATCATCATGACCCTCTTGGCCGTCTGGCCATCTCCTTGCAGGGGATAGCCGATCGGGATCATGGTGTGATTCGGCGTTGTCGGGACAAAGGTATACCGGTCGCCACGGTCATTGGCGGCGGCTACGATGATGACAGGCGGGCATTGGCTCGCCGTCACGCGCTGGTGATTGAGGAAGCGGCTAGAATAGCGGCCTTTTCAGAGAATCCATCACGGGAGGAGTCCACATGAGCAAGGCCCTGTTGATCATGGCCCATGGTAGCCGCAGCGAAACCGCTAACGACGAATTTCGTGCCCTGGTCGAAAAGGTGGCGGAATTCGCTCGCGCTAACGGTCAGGAATATGCCGCCGTGCTTCCCTGTTTTCTGGAGCTGGCCAAGCCATCGCTCATCGAGGCGATCCAGCAACTGGAACATCAGCCGGTGGATACGGTTCAGTTGTATCCCTTGTTTTTCAATAAGGGGAAGCATGTAGGCAAAGATATTCCGTTCCAGATCGACGAGGCCAGAGAACGGTTCCCGGAGCTGCAGGTGGAGCAGCTGGAGTACTTTGGTAGTGCGAAGGGCTTGGCTGCTTTTGTATTAGATCACCTCTCAACATTGTGAATTTCGAGGGAGTATAAAGGGGACCATTTTCGACGATCAGACAGATTGGACCATTTGACAGCCTCAACGGTTTGCGTCGATAACAGAATAAAACAACAATCAGCTTTCATCAGGATGATGAGCTAGTCAGAAAATGATGGAAAGGATGTCCGTAGATACCTCGTTGTATGCCTCCGGTGCACTCTGCCTGTCCTGACGATAATCAAGGAGGTATTGTGAAATTATCAATCGTGTTTTTCCTTCTCTCGGGATTGCTGGCCCCTGGGCTGACGCAAGCCTATGACAGTGCCCGTTTTATGGCTTCCGTGCGGGAAAAAAGCGCGATTTATCAGGAAATGGCGGACAGCAAGGAAATTCACAGCTTGATGCAGCAGGGCCGGATTGAAGAAGCAAATAACCTGCTGATTTCCCTGGTTCCCAACAAGGATAAAACAGCATCGGATTACTTCTTTCTCGGCAATATGCTTTATCAGATCGATCCCGAGCGTAGTGGCAAGTTAATGATGAAAGCCGAGCGTCTTGATACCGAGAACCCCTTTGTCTGGTTCGAGAGAGGGATGCATGAGCATCGAAAGGGAAATTATCGATCTGCGCAGGACTACTATCTGGCAGTTATTGATTCTGGTGTACAGGCAGAATCCCCGGTTTTGCCGGCCTATCTCGCGCACGTGTACCTGATGCTGAATCAGCCTGAGGACGCTCTGGCTGTTTGGTCCAAAGTGAATTTTCGGCAGCATCACACGAGTATTGAAAAAGCGATGTACCCGATTTTTTCTGACCGTAATCAGGAGGCGGAACGGACCAGGCTGATCAGCCGGATTCGACGGGGAGAGAAAGCGTTGCTTTGCGATCTGGCGGCTCTGGATAGTGAATGGGAAAGTGATTGGTGGAATTATGCTCCCAGAGAGAGCTACCTCGCCTTTGATGATGCCCTAGCCGGGGAGGTGCTGGATCCAGACGCTCCGCTGGCGGTGATCTATTCCCTGTGTCGTGATGCGGATACGGTTACTCCGGGAGAGTATCTTGCGCGTGTGAAGGGGTTGGGGCTGATTGATGGCGAGCAGCAGCTGCCTGGATCCCCACGGTTTGTCTATGATTTGGTCAGGCATTTGCTCTCGGAGCAAGAGATGTCAGCTGAAGAGGTGATGGCAAGGTGGGAGCGACGCTTGCTGGCGCTTGCCAAGTCGGATGCCGAGGCGAAGCCCTACTATGACGTTCTCGCGCATCTTTACGTTTCCACCGGCAATCAGGAGGCGCTGCGGGAGGTTGACCTTCATGGCTGGAAAAAACTGCACGAGCCCAACTATGCAATCAGTTATCTGGTGGGTGTTGCCGATAACGAAGCACTGCTTGAAAAATCGTTAAAAGCCGCGCTCAAGGATTTTCCTCATTCCGAGGGCGTTGCGAGAATCGAGTTGCAGACTGACCCGGAGAGCATTGAGGTACTGTCTCATTATGTGGCGACCCAGTTTGCCAACGTAAAGGAAAATTGGGCGGGGCCGTACCGTCTGGGGGATTATATGAGCAGCCTTTCTGTTCAACTGAAAAAGCTTAAATGATATCGAATTGGCCCTGATACTTAATACGTCGCTTGCGCAATCTGGGTCTGGCCTTTGGGGGTGGTGATATGCAGTGTGTGAAGACAATGTTTTGCCTTGTTCTTCTCCTGGCAGTCGTGGCTTGCTCGGCGGGGAGAGAAGGAGAAGGGAGTGCTACCGGAAGTTGCTATGATCAGGCTAAAGCTTTTTCTTCTGATTTTTTAGCAAGTGCTGAAGCGATACGGGAAGAAAAATTGTTCGAAGCTTCGATGATGATTCAGGGTAGTGCGGAAAACCAACAGGAAGTCGATAGCCTGGAGGCGATGTCCGAAATTTTCTTCGTTCCTGTGAATGAGCTGCACTCTTCTATCAAGCGTTCAATGGCTGTCACGGTGGAAGGTTACCGGGAGGCTGGAGATGGGGCTTCCTGTGAGGGCATGTTCGATCCCAATGATCGGGATAAGATTCTCGGCATGTATTCCGAGCTTTGGGATCAGGCTCTCGCAGCGCTTGCTGAGATGGCTGGCGGTTGACGTATAGAGGGCTGGGTTGAGATCGCCAGCCGGGCAAAGAACCCCCTTCTGCATCCTGGAAGGGGGGCGTATCTTTAGCCCTTGATGGCCTTGGTCATGAAGGGCGGCAATACCAGTGCACCTTTATGAATGGCGGCGGAGTAGTACTGGGTGTCGAAACCTTTCCCGGTGGCATCCGCTTCGCGGAACTCGCCCACATTGGTGTTCTTGCCCGCCATGGTGCAGCTCCACCAGCCGCTCGGATACACCGGCTGCGGGAACGGCAGGGTCTGGGTGCTGGTAAAGCCGGCTTCACGCATGTTGGCGTGCAAATCCTTGATGATGGTGTCGCTGTGCAGCAGCGGTGATTCCGATTGCTGCACAATGATGCCACCTTCGGCCAGCACGCGGTGGCAATCGCGGAAGAAGTCGGCCTTGAACAGGCCTTCCGCCGGGCCGACCGGGTCGGTGGAATCCACGATGATCACGTCCACACTGCCATCGGCACAATCACGCATGTACTGCACGCCGTCTTCAAACAACAGCTCGGCACGGGGATCGTCGTTGGATTCGCACAGCTCCGGGAAGTACTTCTCGGAGTAGCGGGTCACCATCTCGTCGATATCAATCTGGGTGGCTTTCTCTACACCCGGATGACGCAGTACTTCACGCAGGGTGCCGCAGTCGCCGCCGCCAATGATGACCACGCGTTTCGGGTTGGCATGACTGAACAGCACCGGGTGCGACATCATTTCGTGATAGAGGAAATTGTCACGAGTAGTGAGCATGGTGGCGCCATCGATGGTCATCAGGTAACCGAAACTGTCGGTCTCCCACATCTCGATGTGTTGATACTCGGTCTGTACCTCTTCCAGCTTCTGCTTCAGACGCAGGCCGAAGGCGGTGCCAGCGCTGTCAAAGTGCTCGTAAAACCAGTTGTCTTGGGTGCTGCTCATGGGCCTTTCCGGTGGGTGGGAGCGCTGTGGCTCCTGTGATGGTTAATAGTCGCGATTGTAAGACCTCAGCCCCCCCTGTCAAAGGGCTAAAAAGGGATGCGACGAGCGGCAGCAGGCAGGCATAATGGCGCCAAAGAGCGTGCCAGTGTGGTGCGTGTTGCATGTCAGCGTTTAACAGGACAGGTAATGACCGATTCAAGCTCCGTACCGGCCAGCGAGATCTACAATGTGGACCGCTGGGGTGACAGCTACTTCCGCATCGATCAGGGCGGCGAGTTGTGTGTGCGACCCAATGGTGAACAGGGCGGCGAAGCCACCCTGGAAGCCGTGCTGGAGGCCTGTCGAGCCGCCGGGCTGCGTGCGCCGGTGTTGGCAAGGTTTTCCGGAATCCTGCGCCAGCGGGTCAAGCAGCTGGCAGGTGCTTTCCGCGAGGCCATTGACGGTCATGGCTATCAGGGCCAGTACACCCCGGTGTACCCCATCAAGGTGAACCAGCAGCGCCGGGTAGTGCATGAGATCATCCGTGCCCGTGAAGACGGTGAGCGCATCGGTCTGGAAGCCGGCTCCAAGCCGGAGCTGCTGGCCGTACTGGCATTGTCCAACCCCGGCGACACGATCGTCTGTAACGGCTACAAGGATGCGGAGTACCTGCGTCTGGCGCTGATGGGCGAGCGACTGGGCTTCCACGTGCATATTGTGGTGGAGAAAATGTCCGAGCTGCCTGCCCTGCTGCGTATTGCCGATGAGCTGGGTGTGTCACCCCGCATCGGCTTGCGGGTGCGGCTGATGAGCATCAGCAAGGGCAACTGGCAGAACACCGGTGGAGAGAAATCCAAGTTCGGCTTGAGCGCGCCGCAGCTGATGAGCGCCATCGAACACTGTCGTCAGGCGGGCCGGCTGGATTGCGTCAGGTTGCTGCATTTTCATCTGGGCTCCCAGGTGGCCAATATCCAGGATATCAAGGCGGGTATGCGCGAAGCGGCCCGTTACTACGCCGAGATGCGAGCACTGGGCGCGGCGGTGGAAACCGTGGACGTGGGCGGCGGTCTGGGCGTCGATTACGAGGGTACCCACTCACGCTCCTATTGCTCCATGAACTACGGGGTGGCGGACTATGCCCGCCACATCGTGCAGACCCTGCAGCAGCAGTGTCATCAGCGCGGGCTGCCCGAGCCCAACATCATTTCCGAGTCTGGCCGAGCCCTGACGGCGCATCATGCGGTGTTGCTGGTCAATATCACCGATCAGGAGTCCCTGTCGCCGGTCACGGTGGCGGCACCTGGCAATGACGACGCAACAGAACTGCATCAGCTCTGGGAGCTTCAACAACAGCTCCAGGGCAAGGCGGGCAATTTGCTGGAGCGTTTCTCCGAGGTGGTGGGCGCATGGCAAGATATTCATCAGCGCTATCTGGCAGGGGATCTTGGTCTGGATGCCCGCGCCCGTGGCGAGCAGTTGTATATCAATTGCTTGCTGGCCCTGCGTGCTCGCCTTAACCCGCTACGCAAACAGCAGCGTGATTTGCTCGACAAGCTGAACGAAACGCTGGCCGACAAGCTGTTCGTGAATTTCTCTGTGTTTCAGTCGGTGCCAGATGTGTGGGGGATCAATCAGGTCTTCCCGGTGTTGCCACTGTCGGGCCTCAACCAGCCTGTGACCCGGCGCGCGGTTTTGCAGGATATTACCTGTGACTCTGATGGCCGCATCGACCAGTTTGTGGATGGCGAAGGGGTGGAGTCTTCGCTGCCGTTGCCGGATGATATCAACGGCCATCTAGGCATCTTCATGGTAGGGGCTTATCAGGAAATCCTCGGTGACATGCATAACCTGTTCGGTGATACCGACTCGGTGGATGTGGATGTAACTGACGATGGCCAGATCGTCCTTGATCATGCCATTCAGGGCGATACGGTGAGCTCTGTGCTGCGCTATGTGAACTACGACCCGGATCGTCTGCTGGAAACCCTGGAAAAGAACTGCCGCCAGGCCCATTTGAGCTCAGATGAGCAAGATGGCTTCATTGAACTGGTAAGGGAAGGGCTGGCAGGGTATACCTATCTGGAATGATTTCGAGCTACGAGCTACGCTCGATTGGAAAGTTAAACCCAAAATAGTGCCCGGGTTTTTCGAAGAACGGAAACGCCTTCCAAATCGTCGAGTTCGGCGACAGGCAGGATCTGATGCCCCTTAGGAGATTCAACTTGTTGAACGAAGGGCTTTCCGTCGGCATGGTCTCTGTAGAATGGCCAGCCTCCCATTCTGCCAACAAGTTAGTTCTTCGGGGGTGTTTCTAGCCGCTCGAAGCTTTTTCCCCGCCAGCAAGGAGTGCAAGATGCGTTACGAATTGTGTGCCAGTAGTGAAATCCCGGAAGGAAAGAGCAAGGCCATGCAGGCCGGTGAGACCAAGTTGGTGGTGTATCACCTGAGCGATGGGTTCTATGCTACACAGGCTCGTTGCAGTCACATGTTTGCCTCTCTCGGCAAAGGCAAAATTGTGGATGACAAGTGCGTCCAGTGCCCGCTGCACCGCGCTCGTTTCGATATTCGTACGGGCGATGTGAGCGAGTGGGCCAATTTCCCTCCCGGTGTACAGCTGCTGAACGTGGTCCGCGGTGAGAAAAAACTGGATACCTGGCCAGTCAGTGAAGAGAACGGCCAGTTGTTCGTGGAGATCTGATGGCGGTCAGTGAAGAAAAGCAGCGCGCAGCGCTGGCGCGGCTGGACAAGTTCAGCCGCTTTACCGACAGCAGTATCGGTATTCCTTTCACAAAATTCCGGTTTGGTGCGGAAGCCCTTATCGGTTTGATTCCCGGCATCGGTGACGTGGCAGGTCTTGCGCTTTCGAGCTATGTGCTGATCGAGGCGCAGCGGGCGGGGGCAAGCAACAAGGTGAAGCTGCGTATGGTGCGCAACATGCTCATCGATTTCGCCGGCGGGTTGTTGCCGGTGGTGGGCGATGCGTTCGATGCTATCTACAAGGCCAACACCCGCAATACCGCGCTGCTTCGCCGCTACCTGGAAGAACAGCTGGAAATCGAACCACCGCCGAAACCTTTCCCCTGGGGAACATTGATTGGCCTGTCGATCCTGTTCGCCATTTTGACCGGCGGTTTGACGTTGATTCTTTAACAAGAAAAATGTCGCCAGCAGGCTGGCTTCTACGGCAGATTTCTTCTTTGATCGTTTCTCGACTGGTGACCTGTCAGATAAAGGAAGGGCTGTTCGAGTTACGAGTGGCGAGTTTCGAAAGACAAAACCGGAAAGCGGTAAGGATTGAAGGTTTTCGCAACTCGCTTCGCTCCGTTCCTGCAGTTGATCCGGGATTCGTCTTTTAGCTATTAACTATTAATTGCCTTTTCTAGTGCATGGCCTGCCCAAGTCGCGACAGATAATGCTGAAAGTTGGTCTTCAACGGTTCTTCCAGTAATTCGCTTTTCTCAAGGCGCTCCTGCAGCCAGCTGCCCTGATGGTCATTGTGGTGCCACTGCTGATAACAGAAAACCTGTATCACGAATTGTTTCAGGAAGGCCGGTTTTTCCAGGTCACTCTCGTTGGCCAGGGCAATGCGTGGATAAAGTTCGTGAAGCTTGCGGGCGAAGGCGCCGGAGCCGGTGGCAATCTCGTTGCCATGTTCGTCATGAATCGGGGTGGTGAGGTGGCCGCAACTGGGAGAGCGAGCCTTGAGCACGAACCCGCACAGGGGCTCCCCCAGGTTTGCAGCAATGTTCTCAAGAGACTCGGTGTAGTCCATGGAAGGGTTGTTTACTGCTTTAACTCGTTGAGCATCGTCAAACTGCACGACCTGAATGGGGGGGCGGGGAATGGGCAAGCCGATGCTGACTTCCGGGCAGGTTTCACGAAAACGCATCAGCGGCGCCAGCTGGTGCATGACAATACCATTATGCTTGTGATCACCGTCGTAACGAACTCTCTGGCCAGTGAGGCAGGCGCTGACTCCGATCACCGGCTTTTGCCACTCCTGGCGGGGTAGTGAAAACCCCATTTCTTCCAGTAGATCCGTTAGCATGGGTGCTCCCTTTTCATTCTTGCCGCTGAAGGACTTTGATCATGCAGGGCGTCTTTCTCGATTCGGAAACCGTGAACCCCGATGAACTGGACTTCAGCGCACTGGATGCGCTGATGCCCTGGACCTTTTTCCCCTATACGGCCCCGGCACAGCGAGTCGAGCGCTTGCAGGGGGCGCAGGTGGTTATCACCAACAAGGTGGTGCTGGATGCCGATACCCTTGCTGCCTGCCCTGCGCTCAAGCTTATCTGTATTTGTGCCACGGGTACCAATAATGTGGACCTGAACGCCGCCCGGGATCAAGGCATTGTGGTGTGCAATGTGTCCGGCTATGCGCGGGCTTCGGTGGCGCAGCACAGCCTGATGCTGATGCTCACCCTGGCCACCCACTGTTTGCAGTACGATCGGGCAGTGAAACGGGGCGACTGGAGTGAGGCACGGCAGTTTTGTCTGCTCGATTACCCGATCATGGAACTGGCGGGCAAAACCCTCGGTATTATTGGCTACGGTGATCTGGGCCGAGAAACGGGTCGGCTTGCGGAGGCCTTTGGCATGAAGGTGATCGCGGCGCAGTCTTTCAGTGGCCGCAGCCATGAGGGCCGTTTGCCGTTATCTGAGTTACTGCCGCAAGCCGATGTGATCAGCTTGCATTGCCCTCTCACCGCCCAGACCGACAAGCTGGTGGACGCTGCCTTCCTTTCGCAAATGAAGCCAGGTGCCTTGCTGATCAATACAGCCCGGGGCGGGCTGGTGGATGAGCCTGCACTGGCCGAGGCGTTGCGTAGTGGCCAACTGGGTGGTGCCGGCCTGGATGTGCTCAGCAGCGAACCACCGCCCCGCGACCATGTGCTGCTGGCAAAAGATATTCCAAACCTGATTATCACCCCGCACAACGCCTGGGGTACCCGCGAGTGCCGGCAACGGTTGCTGGATGGAGTGGTCAGTAATATCCAGAATTGGCGGGCGGGTGCAGCGACCAATGTGGTGAATTAAAACAGAAGTTTCGAGTGGCGAGTTTCGAGTTGCGAAAGTCAAAACCCGCCAGTCCTTGTTGGTAGGGCGGCTAAATGTTTTCGCTTTTCGAAACTCGCTTCTCGTCACTCGCTCCTGCTTTATCCCTTCTTCTTCAAACGGCTCGCCAGCAGTTGATCCATCCCGCGAAATAACGGCTGCGGTAGTTTCGTGATCGGGCCGGGTGCAGCAGCGAGCAGCATGCTGCCCAGGTTACCCAGAGGGCGCGAGATACGCGCCGGACGTTTTTCACAGGCTTCCACGATCCACCCTGCCGCCTTTTGCACGTGCATCATGGGCATGTATTTATAGATTTTTGTCTTTGACGACATGGGCGTGCGTACCATGGGGAAGTACACCACGGTGGTGGTGATGCCCTGATGTCCCATTTCTGCCTGCAGGGAGCGGGTGAAGGATTCCAGTGCGCTCTTGCTGGCCAGGTAGGCCGAGAACAGGGGGATGGGTATCTGGGTGGAGAGGCTGGAAATATTCACCACATGACCGTGACCCTGCTCAAGAAAGCGGGGTAACAGTTTCAGGGTCATGGCTACGGCACCCATGTAGTTAAGCTGCATGGTGCGCTGATAATCATGCAGGCGATCCAGAGATTGCTCGATGGGGCGGCGAATGGAATGGGCGGCGTTATTGACCAGTGCATCAATCTGCGGGTGTTCGGCCAGAATCTGTGAAGCACAGGCTTCGATGGCGTTGTTGTCGCTCAGGTCGCAGGGATAGATCGCGGCGGAGGCACCTTCCGCTTCCACCCGTTGCTGCACTTCACGAAGCTGTTCTTCGCGTCTAGCCACCAGGCAAAGCCTGGCGCCACGCTTTGCCATCAGGACAGCGGCTTCAGCGCCGATGCCACTGGAGGCGCCGGTGAGTACAATAGTCTGGCCATTCAGTTTCATGCTTGCTCCCTGTTATATGACATTGAGTCTGCCGTTGAATGGGCGGCGCGCCAAGGTCAAAACAGGACGAAGCCTGCCATACCGGGATACTGCCATGTGGAAACAGAAAACCCTCTGCCTCTCTGCCAAACGCCGGGGCTGTCATCTGGTGACTCGCGAAGTGTTGGAGCAGTTGCCTGAGTTGGCCGACATACGCGTAGGCTTGCTGCATCTTTTTATCCAGCATACCTCCGCGTCACTCACCATTAATGAGAATGCGGACCCGGATGTGCGCGGCGATCTGGAGCGTCACTTGAATGTGATGGTGCCGGAAAATGCGCCCTACTATGAGCACACCCTGGAAGGTCCGGATGATATGCCTGCCCATATCAAAAGCGTATTGATCGGCCCGTCGCTGAGCCTGCCCATCTCGGATGGTCGCCTGGCACTGGGCACCTGGCAGGGGATCTACCTCTGCGAGCATCGCGATCATGGTGGAGGGAGAAGAGTGGTGGCGACGATTCAGGGGGAGTGAACAGTTGCAAGTTTCAAGTTGAAAGTTGAAAGTTGAAAGTTGAAAGTTGCAACGCGGGATAGCTGGGGAGGGACGGACAGGCAGTGCCCGCACTGCCCCTCTCAGCCTTCGCCCAGGCAAGCTGGGCTCCTACAGCGTTTGTGTATCCGTAGGAGCTCAGCTTGCCTGAGCGAAGTCGGCCCGGGGTTAACCGGCACCTGTTAATCGCGGGCAGGGCCTCTCGGGTGCTTTAAGCCCATGCAGCGTGCAGTGTTATTCCGCTATCCACTGCAGGAATTCGCGGCGCTCTTCCGGTGTCGCCTGATTCCACTGGGCTTTTAGTGTATCCAGATAGCTGGCGGCCGCAGCAGCTTCGCCACCCGCCGCAGGCGCCGGGGCAGAGGTGCTCGCGGCTGTTGCCTGTGGTGCCACCGTGTTGCTGGCCGGCGCGGCCACTTCCTCGCCGGTGACCGGCGCCAGGAAACCACGCTTGAGAATCAGCTGAGACTGCGCAGCCGCTACCTTTTCACCGCTGACGGCATTTTCCGCCCAGCCAGTGAAGCTGTCTTCCATGGCGCGAGCGGCTTCCACGTCTGCGGGCTGCTTATAGCCCAATACCCACATGTCACCGGGTTTGCCGTCGACGATGAAATTAGCCGGATTGGTTTTAACAATTTCGTGGTTATCTGCGTCCAGCTGCCAGAGCTCCTTGTAGTAAGCCAGGATCTCGTAGCGGCCCGGGGTCAGTTTCAGATCCTTGAAGTCGGAAGCAAAGAAGGTATTCACGCCGTCGACTTCCTTGCCGTTGATGGTGAACACTTCGAGCTGGCTAGGCACGCGAACGGTTACGACCTTGTTATCGGATTGGGCTGGGCCGTCATAAAGTTGGACAACCGGGCTCTGGGCGCAGGCGGAAAGCAGCAGGGCAAAAAGGGCGATGGCGGTCAGGCGCAGGAACAGCATGGTCTCTCCTGGGTTCGGGTAGCCCGCCAGTCTGGCAGGCATGGATGACATTAAGGTGACAGCGGCTTAAAAGCCCCAGCCGTCGACGTTGTTGGGGGCTACGTCTCGGTTTAGTGCGCTCAGGCCACGGGCGCACCGGACGATCCACCAGATAGTGATGACCACCATCAACAGCCATCCGATGAAGGCCACGGTGGTGATGCCGGCGATGAACGAATACAGCAGCCCTATCCAGAAAGTCCGGTACTGGAAACGGAAATGTTCACGCAGGGGCGGCGGTGCATCAGAGGCATTAATGTGGGCAATGATCACACCGGCAATAGCGGTCAGGCCGCCGGTGATCAGGCCAACCAGGTGCAGCACATAGACCGCACGGGCCAGGCTGGCGCGAGACGTATCGCTCATCGCGGGGCCCCCTTGCCGGAGTCGGGTGTGGCGGTTTCGCTGTTGCTGGCACCGCAGGTGCTGACACAGGCATCTAGTGTTTCGAAGGGCACGCTGCCTTTGCAGCCACCCCAGATAAAGGTGCGGCAGCTGTCAGTATCCGCATCATAGTAGTATCGCTGGAAGGAGGCCTTGCACATCCCGGACTCGGGTGGCTGGTAACAGGCATCGGGTAGCGGTGTTTCGGAGTCACTGTTCTGGCAGCCGGTCAGCAAGCCAAGCGCAAGCAGCAGCGAGAGGGGGAGAGTGCGCATGATGTATCCTTCCACAAACGGTTCCAATGGGGCTACTTTACCGAACTATGGCGATGGCGGTAACCGGCTTGTGTGGTTGGCTGGACAGGCCCGGCCGCCAGGGCTGAACACGGGAACAATCATGTGGAGATTGCAGGGTCTGATATTGACGGCATTGCTATGCAGTGAAGGAGCGATCGCCGAGGACATTCAGTACGGTTTTCTCCAGGCCGGGCAGTTACAACTCAAGGACAGTGATACCACCCTGTATGCCGGAGACGTGGTCCTGGATGGCGAGTATGACGACCTGCCGTTTTTTACCGCAGGTGTGCAGAAAGTGCTGGGTGGCGAGCGCATTCGCTATGGCTATGAAGGCGGCGCCTTGATCAGCTGGCAGAACGACACGGTGTCTTACTCTGCAGTGGTCGATGGTGGCACCGCCATTAACATCAAGATAGACAATGAGCTGCTGGTATTTGGCACCCTGCTGGGTGCCTATGGGGATGTTTTGCTGGGTTCCCGTGCCCGCCTGTACCTTTCCGGTGGCCCGATGCTGCTGGTCGCTACCCTGAAGCAGGAAAAACCGGATACCTATCCCCAGCCGCTGAGCAGCACTGTGGTCATCAATGGTGACGAGCGGGAGACCAGCGTTGGTTACGGTGCTTATGCCTCTGCGGGGCTGATCTTTTCTGTCTCCCGCAATGCCGAGTTGGGCGTGGTGGTGCGCGAGCAGGCGGTGAAGATGGATTTCAATGATTCCATCGCCGATTTTCCCTATGAGGGGACCATGTACATGTTGAGCCTGGGGTATCGGCTGTAGCGGAAGATTCGAGACGCGAGTTTCGAGTTACGAAAGGCAAAGACAAAATGGCGCACAATGTGCCTGGCTGATGGTTTCGGGTTTTGATCTTCGAAACTCGAAACTCGAAACTCGAAACTCGAAACTCGAAACTCGCGCCAGGATTCCAGCTTGCCCCTCTTCTAATCCGCCCGCACGTGTTTCTGATCCCTGGGCAGGGTGTCATTCTTCAGGCGGATTACGGTTTTCTGCAGCAGCAGGTTGTTGGGCAGAGTGTAGCGGTGTCCGAGCTGGTCCTGCACGGTGATAAAGATCAGGCCCATGTGACGAATCTGCCCGGTGACGGTGTTGTCGCCGTCCAGCAGGCGGATGCGATCGCCTACCCGATAAGGCGCGCTGAAGAACAGAATGATCGCGGCAGTGGCATTGCTGAGCATGGACCAGCTGGCGAACAGCGCCACCCCCAGCAATGCCATCAGCGAGGTGGCAAAGACCATCAGGCCGTCGCCTTTCAATCCCCATAACACCCCCACCGCAATCAGGCTGATCACCAGGCTGGCGGCATTGATCACTACGGAGGTCTGGAAGATGCGCGCCCTGCTGAACTCGCGGCGACGGCCCAGCCGCTTGGTGACACCGCGCAGCACGGCGGACATGGCCCAGCCGAGAATCAGAATGACGGCGGTGAGCAGCCACTTCATGGCGATGGATTCCATTAGCGCTTAACCGTGTTTACCAGAGACAAAGGGGTTGTTGACCCGCTCGTGACCGATGGTGGACATGGGGCCATGGCCAGGAATGAACGACACATCGTCGTCCAGCGTCAGCAGCTTTTCCTTGATGGCAGTGATCAGGGTGTCGAAATCCCCTTTGGGAAAATCGGTGCGCCCGATGGAGCCGTTGAACAATACATCACCCACGACGACCAGCTTGCTTTCCGGCTGATAGAACACCACGTGGCCGGGGGTATGGCCGGGGCAGTGGCGCACTTCAAATTCGGTTTCGCCCACGGTGACGCGATCGCCGTCTTCCAGCCAGCGATTCGGGGTGAACGGCCGGGAAGGCGCAAAGCCCATCATCTGTGCCTGTTGGGGCAGCATGTCGATCCAGAACTGATCGTCCTTGTGGGGGCCTTCAATGGGCAGGCTCAGGGTGTCAGCCAGCTCCGCCACAGCACCCACATGATCCAGATGGGCATGGGTCACCAGAATCTTCTCCGGCGTTCCTCCCACCTGCTTCAGCGCTTCCAGAATATTCTCCAGGTCCCCGCCGGGGTCGACGATGGCCAGCTTGTCAGTGGCTTCGCATTTCAGGAAGGAGCAGTTCTGCTGGAACTGGGTGACCGGGAGAATGGCGTATTTCATAGCTGTCTGTCGGTGTTGTCGGTGGGGGTATTAGTGTGTGCAGTATAGCGGTTTGGGGTAATGGCCTGCATGTCCCGACAAACAAAAATATTTGCAAATTCAGTCGGTGGGGGGTTGGCGGAATATCGCTTGGTGCTATTTTAAGGCTCGCAATAACTACTAACAAAGGAAGGAACGATGGACATGGAGCAGCTCCAGCCTTATCTGGACAAGGCGATTGAACTGGGTATGACCTATTTGCCCAAGTTCGTGCTGGCAATTCTAACCCTGATCGTGGGTTTCTGGATCATCAAGCGTATCGTCAAGGGAATGAATGTGGTGTTGGGCCACCAGGCCATCGATGCGTCTCTGCAGAAGTTTCTTACCAGCCTGGTCGATGTGCTGTTGAAGATCCTGCTGTTGGTGGCAGTGGCGGGTATGGTGGGTATCGAAACTACCTCCTTCATCGCCATGCTGGGTGCCATCGGTCTTGCCGTGGGGCTGGCCTTGCAGGGCAGTCTGGGCAATCTGGCTGGTGGTGTGCTGATTCTGTTCTTCAAGCCCTACAAGGTGGGGGACATCGTCGAAGCCCAGGGGCACATGGGCCGGGTCCACGACATCCAGATCTTCACCACCATCCTGATCACCTATGACAACCAGCGTATCGTGATTCCCAATGGTCTGATGTCCAACGGTTGCATCAAGAACATTTTCTGCGAACCCCAGCGGCGGGTGGATATCGAGTTCGGGATCAGCTACGGCGACAGCATTGAAGACGCTCGTGCTGCCATTCAGTCCGTTATCGATAGTGACGACCGGATCCTGAGCGGTGACAAGTTTGATCCTAATATTTTCGTCTCTGCCCACGCCGACAGCAGTATCAACATGCTGACCCGCGTCTGGGTGAACTCCGAGGATTACTGGCCGGTGTACTTCGGTTTGTTCGAGCAAGTGAAATACGCCTTCGACAAGGCGGGCATTACCATCCCCTTCCCGCAGCGGGATGTGCATTTGTTTCAGCAATCATAAGTAACGGGAAGCGAGTAACGAGGAGCGAAAGTCAAAACCGGTTTGGTTTTTCGAAACTCGCTTCTCGTCACTCGCGCCTGTCTTTAACGTTTCTGAATCGTCACCGGCAACCCATCCTTTGGCATGATCAACGGCACCAGTTGGGTGGGCACTTCGTAACCGGGTTTCACGCTGACCTTGTACTGTTTCAGGAAGTGGAACAGGAAGGTCTTGGTCTGCAGCTCGGCGAAGTTCAGCCCCAGACATTTGTGATGGCCGCCGCCGAAGGGCAGCCACTGGTAGAAGTGCTGCTTGTGTTCGGCACGCTCGTCATTGAATCGTTCCGGGTCGAAGGTATGCGGGTGGCTCCAGTATTCGTCCATGTAATGGGTGTAAAGCGTTGATACATTTACAAGGGTGTTGCGCGGTAGGGTGTACCCCTTGAAAGTGACATCCTTGACCGTGCGCCGCGGGAAGGTGGTCAGCGGCGGGCGCATGCGCAGGGTTTCCTTGAATACCAATCCGGTTTTTTCCAGTTTGGCCAGGTCATCATATTCCAGCGCATCCTTGTTCAACGATTGCATCTCAGATGCAAGAATATCTTGCCACTCGGGGTGTTTGGCCAGCATGTAAAGCACCGAGCAAAGGGTGCTGGTGGTGGTGTCGTGGGCCGCAAACAGCAGGAAGATCATGTGGTTCATTACATCGCGATCACTTAGCCCGCCTTCTTCATCCGCCGCCTTGCACAGTTCACTGAAGAAATCACTGTGATCACTGTTGCGCTTTGCCGGAATCAGTCGGGTAACAAAGTCTTCCAGGTAACGACGGCCCTTCATGCCGCGATGCCAGAGCGTCCCGGGAATTTCCACCCGAAGTACCGCCAGTGAGGCTTCCGTGGCATCGATAAAAGACTGGTTTACCTTGTCGGATTCCGGCCCCATCTCCAGACCAAAGAAAATTTGTGCGCCCACATCCAAGAGTAACGTTTTGATGTAATCCAGAAACTGGATTTCCTTACCGGTGGGCCAGTGTTGGATCTCACGGTCGATGTGCGTATTCATGCGATCCAGATAACTGGCCAGGGCCGGCTTCTTGAAGGCCTGCTGCATGATGCGGCGATGAAATTTGTGATCGGCAAAATCCCGCAACATCAGGCCATCAGTAAACAGCTTTTCCAGAATCGGGTTCCAGGCGGCCCGGCTGGAAAAGGCGTGCTCGGGATCCTTGAGAACAAATTCGTTAGCTTCCGGTCCGAGAAGAGTGACCCCCCGCTGAAACAGCACCGAGCCCTTGAAGACAAGCCCGTGCTTGTTGGCCTGATCGGTTACCATTTTGTGGTAGTCCTTCAGGAACGGCACGGTGTGGCCCAGCAAGGGCCAGCCGTAGTCACCGGGGATATTCTTGAGGTTGCGCTGTGGCATGCGGGGCAGGTTGGCGGCCTCTTGCTGGGCGGTATCCATGCTGCTCATGTGAGTCTCCCGAAAATAAACAATCTGTATATCCTTAATTTACGCCCGCCGGTGTGGAGTGAATAGAGGGTTGTCGGCTACGGTCAAGCGGGGCTGTTCTGAGGAGCCGCAGGTCAAATGCTGACGCTAAAATGGGGCCCTTGAGACGCAGCGCGCGGCCATGCCGTATGGGGGGCGTGCTATTATTGGGGCATTGCCATGGAGAGTTTGCGATGTCGAAAAGCGAGTCCGTGTTTGAGCCGCTGGCGGTTGCGGTGCTGACCGTCAGTGATACCCGTACTGCGGAAACCGATACCTCCGGTGACCTGCTGGTGGCCCGGGTGCAGGAGGCCGGGCATTCGCTGGCCGCGCGCCAGATCGTCAAGGATGATATCTATCAGCTGCGCAAGGTGGTGTCGGACTGGATCGCGGATGAGGACATCCAGGTGATCCTGACCACTGGAGGTACAGGTTTTTCCGGTCGTGATTCCACACCGGAAGCTCTGTCCGTGCTGTTCGACAAGACGATAGAAGGCTTTGGCGAGCTGTTTCGTCAGGTCAGTGTGGAGGATATTGGTACCTCTACGGTTCAGTCCCGCTGTCTGGCGGGCCTCGCCAACCGCACGGTGATCTTTTGCCTGCCCGGTTCCAACAATGCCTGCGCGACGGGCTGGGACCGGATTATCCGCGAGCAGCTGGATGCCCGTCATCGCCCCTGTAATTTTGTCGGGCAGGTGCGACGGTGAGCGCGCCGGTGACGTTGATGCCGGTCAGCGAGGCGCTTGAGCGCCTGCTGGCGGCGGCCAAACCGTTTCAGGCGGTACAGGATATTGCGCTGATCGACGCTCGTGGCCAGTACCTGGCCAGTGCGGTCCGGGCGAGGGTGGATGTGCCGGCCTTTGATAATGCTGCGGTGGACGGTGTGGCCCTGCGTTATGCCGATCTGGATGAGCCAGGGTTGACGTTGCCCATGCATTTACGTGTGGCGGCGGGCGATCCGCCCGCTACCTTGATGCCGGGCCAGGTGGCTCGCATCTTTACTGGTGCGCCAGTGCCGGCGGGGGCGGATACCGTGATCATGCAGGAAGACTGCGAGATCGCTGACGGGCGCGTGCGATTGCCCGGGCAAGAGACCGTCCATGCGGGCGATAATATTCGCCCCGCCGGTCAGGATGCCCGTCGGGATGAGACGGTGATGGAGCGTGGGGAGCGATTGACGCCGCAATCGGTGGGGTTGATTGCGTCAGTAGGCGAGGCCCGTGTGACGATCAATGCGCCCCGTATTCTGGTGCTGACGACGGGGGACGAGCTGCAGCCGCCGGAAGAAATGCCGCTGCCAGGAAAAATTTACGACAGCAACGGTCCCCAGCTGGAGCAGCTTCTAATCCAGAGTGGTTTCCCGAATGTACTGCGGGAGCACCTGCCGGATGACCCGGAGCTGATTCGCAATGCACTGACGCGCTATCTGACTGATCCGCAGCAGCGTCCGGATGTCATCATTTCCACCGGCGGTGTTTCTGTGGGGGAAGAGGATCACTTGCGGGCGGTGCTGGAGAGCCATGGCAAGCTGGACTTCTGGCGTTTGGCGATCAAGCCGGGCAAGCCCTTCACCTTTGGCGAGGTGGAAGGCCTCCCGTTCTTCGGCCTGCCGGGTAACCCGTCGGCGGTCCTTGTGTGCTATCTAATGTTGGTGCTGCCCACCTTGCGGCGTTGTTGTGGTCAGGAAAATGTGCTGCCGCAACCTGTCTCTTTGCCCGTGAAATTTTCCATTGGCAAGGCAGGCAAGCGGCAAGAATATTTGCGCGTCCGCTGTACTCCCGGTCATCAGTCGCTGGTGCTGGAAAAACACCCCAATCAGAGTTCCGGGATGCTCAGTTCGGCTGTCTGGGCAGATGGTCTTGCGGTGGTGCCTGTTGGTGAGGAAGTTTTTCCCGGCGATGAGCTTGATTATTTTTCCTTCGCCGATTTGCTGAATGGGTGACGCAGGGTTTTACTGACCGGGTGGGCGACCAATGATCTGCCCGATCGTCACGGGCTTGTTTTGCCATTCCATTCAACCGCTATTTTTTACGCTTCATCTGGCAGCGGCCCCGTTTTATCTGAGTACAACGCTATTTGACGCACTTTTGACGTCTCGGGGACGAGCCTCAGACTGTAAATAGCAGTCTGATTGGCGAGACCTGATGGCGCAGCGTTTGCAGTGGCCTCGTTTGATAACAAGGAAAAAATATGAGGTGACTGAAGATGAAAGGTACGATTACGCGTTGTGCTAAAGAGCTTGTCGAGTCTCAATTTGGTCCCGAACAATGGCAGGCGATTCTGGAGGATGCACAGGTAGACGAGGAGACTCGATACCGGCTCGCTTATCCGACGACCGATATTGACGACAGCATGGCCACGGAGATTCTTCGCTCCACCGGTACTGTTTTGGGGCTCACCCCGGAGCAGGTGGCAGATGCCTTTGGCGAGCATTGGTGTTGTGTGTACGCGCCCAAAATCTACTCCAGCATTATCGCCAAGTTTAACTCTGCCAAAGAAATGATTCTGGGGATGGATAGAATCCATGTGCAGATGACTGCGACCATCCGCAACGCACGCCCCCCTCGGTTTGATTATCAATGGAAGGATGAGCGGACCCTGATCGTGACCTATAAGTCTTTCAGGGGCATGGTTGACATCTACCGCGGGCTCGTACTCGGTGTCGGCAAGTTGTTCAATGAACCCCTCAGAGCAAGAAAGCTGGATAACACACAGGTTGAAATTGTGTTTGGCTAGCCTTATCGATGCGGGCAGCATCGCTGCCCTGCATGTCGTTTGAAGGATCTGCGTTCCCCTTGAAGTGGTGACTGATTACCGGCAACCCGTTGCTGCTGTGATTCCGTTATAATTGCCGTCCACTTTTTCAGGAACCGGATTATGACGATTGAATCTGCCTTATTGGCTCGCGCGGATTCCCGCTGCGAACTCTGTGGCGCGGGTGAGGCCCTGTCGGTCTACCCCGTCCCGCCTGCCTCAGATGGGTCTGAGGCTCAGTCCGCCCTGCTGTGCGAAACGTGCCAGTATCAGATTGATCACCCCGGTAATGAAGACGCTAACCACTGGCGCTGCCTGAATGACAGCATGTGGAGTCAACAGCCGGCTGTACAAGTGCTGGCCTGGCGCATGTTGACGCGACTGCGCGCAGAGGGCTGGCCCCAGGACCTGCTCGACATGTTGTATCTGGAAGACGATGTGCTTGAGTGGGCCAAGGCCACTGGTGAAGGGGCGGTGGAAGAGCAGGGCGTGGTGCATCGCGACTGCAATGGCGCTGTGCTGGAAGCGGGTGATGCAGTAACTCTGATCAAGGATCTGAACGTGAAAGGCGCCAACTTTACTGCCAAGCGCGGCACGCCGGTGCGCAACATTTCCCTGGTTCAGGATAACCCTGAGCAAATCGAAGGCCGTGTCGAGGGCCAACGTATCGTTATCCTTACCCAGTACGTGAAGAAGAACGGATGACGGCGACACTGGTGCTCGGTGGCATTCGTTCCGGTAAAAGTGCATTGGCTGAGAAGCTGGCGCAGGAGAAGGATGGTCCGGTTGTGTATGTGGCAACAGCGACCATTGAGGATGTCGAAATGCAGGAGCGGGTGCGGTTGCACCGCCTGCAAAGGCCGTCGCAGTGGTGGCTGGAAGAGGAACCTTTGGCGCTGGGAAGTGTGTTGCGCCGCAAAGCGCTCATGAACCCTGTGCCGAATTTGCTGATTGATTGCATGAGCCTTTGGGTCAGCAACCTGCTGCACGCAGGAGACGATGTTTTTAATCGTGAAAGGGATGGCTTCCTCACCTCGCTGGTTCGTTACCCTGGTGAGGTGGTGATTGTCAGTAATGAGGTGGGGCTGGGCATCATTGGCATGGACCCGCTCACCCGGCGTTTTGCGGATGAGTTGGGTTGGTTGAATCAGGCGTTGGCCAAGCGTTGTGACAAGGTGGTGTTGTCCATTGCCGGTATTGCTCAGACGCTGAAGGGGTAGCGCTCCTTTCTGCCAGTAAGCCGCTGTAGGAGGCTGCCTGCAGGCGATTCGAGCATAGGCGAGTAACGAGTCTCGAGTTACGAGAAGCGAGTTTCGAAAACCAACACATCAACCCCTGAAGTTTTTCGGTTTTTGCCTTTCGCAACTCGAAACTCGTTACTCGCTGGTGATCATTTCGCGCCTCACTGGGCGAAGCGTAGGTGCGCAGCAAATAAACGGCGCTCCTGCGAAAAATCCTACCCGTGTTTCACCAGGCAACTCAGTGTGCCAAATTCGGTTTGGTCCAGCCGCACCTGTGAACGGCAGGCGAAGGGAATCTGGAAGCCTGCCATGGCATTGCTGGGGGTTAGGCCCAGTACATGGCCGAGCACCATGCGGATCACACCACCGTGGCACACCAACAGCACTTTTTTTCCTGCCATTTGCTTGCTCCAGTGCAGCCATGCGTCACCAATACGCTGGTGAAAAGCTTGCACCGTTTCCGCATTGGGTGGCGGGAAATTTTCGGCATCGCGCCAGAAGTTCGCCTGATGATCGCCGTATTCCTGTTCCACCTGTTCCCGGGTTTTACCTTCCCAGTCACCGAAACAGATTTCCTTGAAGCCCTCCGCGATGGTGACGGGCAAGTTCATCTGTTCAGCCAGCTCGTGGGCGAATTCCCGACACCTCAGTAGTGGTGAGGTGAGGATGTGATCCCATTGCTCGCCCTTGCTGATGGCGCTGCGCATCTGTTGCCAACCCTGTTCACTGAGCGGGTCATCACGATGGCCGCGGTACTTGTGCCCTCCAGCGGGCTCTCCGTGGCGAATCAGATCGAAAAAGGTGGTCGTCATGGTCTTACCTGTCTGCGTTACTGACGCCGGCATCGGCGAACGTGGCCATCTGGTTGTGCAGGGCGCAGGCACTGCGGATCAGGGGCACGGCTACGGCGGCGCCGCTACCTTCCCCCAGCCGCATGCCCAAATCCAGTAACGGTTGTGCATCCAGGGCGGCCAGTACCCGTCGATGGCCGGGTTCTTGCGAACGGTGCGCAAACAGCAGCCAGTCCGCCAACTCCGGGCGCAATCGAACTGCCGCGAGAGCCGCAACGGAAACAATAAAGCCATCCACCAGTACTGGAATGCCGCGCACGGCGCAGCCGATGAACGCCCCGGCGATGGCGGCAATTTCGAACCCCCCGAGTGAGGCCAGGCAAGCCAGAGGCTCAGGGTTGTCGCCGTGGCGTGACAGTGCCTGCGCGATGACATGCATCTTGTGCTGAACGCCCTGATTGTCCAGTCCGGTCCCCGGCCCGGCCAGTTCATCGGGCGCGGCCCCCAGGAGGGCACAGGCCAGCGCGCTGGCGCTGGTGGTGTTGCCAATGCCCATCTCGCCAGCGATAAAAAGCTGGCTGTGCTGGTCTGCGGCGCGCCGGGCGGCATCGTCGCCGGCCTGTAGCGCCAGCTGAAGCTGAGATTCCGACATGGCCGCTTGCCTGGCAAGGTTGGCTGTGCCTGCGCCAACCTGCGCATCGATGACGCCTTCCGCGAGCGGCGGAGGTGTGGCGGTTCCCAGGTTGATGACTTCCAGTCCGGCATTCAGCTCACGAGCCATGACGCTGATGGCGGCGCCACCGGTAACAAAGTTGGCAATCATCTGCCCGGTAACCGCCTGGGGAAACAGGGAGACCCCTTCTTCGCAGACGCCATGGTCGGCAGCAAAGACAGCAATACTGATCCGGTCAGCAGCGGGGGTGGCGGTTTGCTGGAGTGCAGCCAGGGTAATGGCCAGTTGCTCCAGTTGCCCGAGCGAGCCCGCTGGTTTGGTGAGCTGGGCCTGATGGTCCATTGCTGCCTGGCGGAAAGACAGGCTGGGCTGGGCAATAAGGTTTTGCCAGGGAAATTGCGTGTTCAAGACGGGCTCCCGAAATCGGTGCTGGGCTGGAAAGCGGCAAATCCTCTGCCCACGGTGGTGGAGTGTCAAGTACACTGCCCGGCGTTTAACGCCAATCTGTCAGGAAACGTTGTGCCTTTATCCCTGCTCTCTGCCGCGCTGGCGGCCCTGCTGCTTGATGCCCTGCTGGGTGAGCCACGGCGTGCGCATCCGCTGGTGCTGGTGGGGCGGCTTGCTGCATGGCTGGAGCAACGGGGCAATCGCGAGGGTGGCAGTGTGCTGGCGGGGGGTGTGGCATTGCTGCTGGTGATCTTGCCGATCCTGTCGCTGCTGGTGTGGCTGTTGGCAGGGTTGCCCGAGTGGGCTGGCTGGGGCGTGCAGGCCATTGGCTTGTGGCTGGTGATTGGGGCCCGCAGCCTGGTTGAGCACGGGCGTGCAGTGGAGCAGCCGCTCATGGCGGGCGACGTGGAAACGGCCCGGCAGCGGGTGGCGTGGATCGTGAGTCGGGATTGCGAAGCACTGGATGACGAGGGGATCGCGAAAGCAGCCACGGAATCGGTACTGGAAAACGGTGCCGATGCGATCTTCGCCTCCCTGTTCTGGTTTCTGGTGGCAGGCTTGCCCGGGGCGGTGCTGCACCGGTTGGTCAATACGCTGGATGCCATGTGGGGTTATCGCACCGCGCGATTTGAGCGGTTTGGCAAGGTGGCGGCACGGCTGGATGATCTGCTGGGCTGGCTACCGGCCCGTTTGACCGCGCTGAGCTATGCCCTGTGCGGTCATTTTTCTGCCGCTTTGCGGTGCTGGCGGCAGCAGGCCTCAGGCTGTGACAGCCCTAATGCAGGCCCGGTGATGGCGGCAGGGGCGGGTGCGCTGCAAGTGCGGCTGGGCGGTGTGACCCGTTATCACGGCCGGTGGAAGGAGAAGCCGGAGCTGGGGGAAGGACAGCAGGCCAGCGCACACGCCATTGGTGCCGCCATCCGGCTGATTCACCGCAGCCTGCTACTGTGGATAGCCATCATGATGCTGCTGCTGGTGGCTGGAGCATGAGTATGCAGGCGAACAATCAGCATGGTGGTCGTCTCAATGTGGCCGTCAGGCGTTGGGGAATTCCCCGTCATGACTGGCTGGACCTGTCCACGGGTATCAGTCCCTGGAGCTGGCCGGTCCCCCCTGTGCCGGAGGCGGTGTGGCAGCGGTTGCCGGAAGAGGACGATGGGCTGATGACGAGATGCCGATCGGTGTTTTCCCTTCCGGAGGAGGTCGGTTGTCTGCCGGTGCCGGGCAGTCAGATGGCGTTGCAGAATCTGCCCCGACTTCGTTCGCCCAGCCGGGTGGGTGTGCCCGCCCCGGGCTATGCTGAGCATGCTCTGGCCTGGTCTCGCTACGGCCATCAGGTAGTGGCACTGGCCGAGTCGGAAGTGGACGCTGCGCTGGATTCTCTGGATGTGCTGGTGTGCATCAACCCGAACAACCCCACCGGTACGCTCATTGCCGCAGAGACCCTGCTGCGCTGGCATGACCAGTTAAGCCGTCGGGGAGGCTGGCTGGTGGTGGATGAAGCCTTTCTGGATGCCAGTGAAGGGGCGTCTGTGGCGGCGCATTGCAACCGGCCGGGGTTGCTGGTGCTTCGTTCACTGGGCAAGTTCTATGGTCTCGCCGGGCTGCGCGCAGGCCTGCTTCTCGGGCAGCCTGCCTTGTGCGAGCAAATGCACGAATTGCTGGGCCCTTGGGCAATCAGCCACCCGGCCCGTTACCTGATGGGCGCGGCACTGGCAGATAAGGACTGGCAGCAAATGCAAAAGGCGCGGCTGCGACAGGCCCGGCAGCGGTTGACCGTGTTGCTGGCTGAGGCCGGCATGCCGCCATTGGGTGCGTGCGATCTGTTTGCCTGGTGCCCCTTGCCAGAGGCATCCCGTCGTATGGCGATACTGGCGCGCCAGGGGATCCTGGTGCGTGAATTCATGCAGCCTGCGGCGCTGCGTATTGGTTTACCGGCAAGCGAAGACGATTGGCAGCGGCTCAGCCATGCGTTGTTCTGAGGCGCCATCGTCAGATTCATGACAACTTGAGCGCTGCTCATAATGGGCGATAGTGTTTGCCAAACCCCCTCACCATTGGTAGTTTCGCGCCACCTTTTCGGTGCCTGCCCTGAACACGGGGCAGGTTAAACGGGAAGTCGGTGATCCCTGATGTTTTCTGGAAGAATCCGACGCTGCCCCCGCAACGGTGATTGAGTCAACGACAGTCGAAGTGCCACTGTGCTTTTGCATGGGAAGGTGGCTGTCGAGAGGTGATGGTGTACCTCGCTCATCAGCCCGGAGACCGGCCGAATGGGAACCAGGCGTTGCGGCGGGCGATGGCGGGGTGCGATGGTGCGTTCTGCGCTGCCCCCGAGTTGTGTCCGCTGCAGCTAAATCCATGCTGTGCGGGTGGGCACGGCAAAGGGGATCACATCCATGACATTCCGTTTTCTGGCTGCCGGCGCGGCCGCAACCTTTTCACTGTTGCCTCTGGCAGCGGTTTCCGACTCAAGCGCGGATGGCGAACAGTACGCCATGCTGGATCCGGTGGTGGTGACGCCTACCCTGACCAGTCAGACCGCCGAAGCGACCCTGTCTTCTGTTACCGTTGTCGACGAAGTAACCCTGCGCGAGCAGCAACCTGTGGACATGGCGGACCTGCTGCGCGGCCAGCCGGGTATCGATACCACCGGCAACGGCTCTTTCGGCAAGAATGCCAGCGTGTTTATCCGTGGCACCTCCAGCGATTCGACGCTGTTGTTGGTCGATGGCGTGCGGCTGCGTTCCGCCACGGCGGGCAGCCCGGCGTGGCAGTATCTGCCGCCGCAAATGATGCAGCGGGTCGAAATTGTGCGTGGTCCCCGTGGCAGCCTCTACGGTGCGGATGCGGTAGGTGGTGTGGTGCAGGTGTTTACCCGCGATGAGGGCACCTGGCTGAATGCTGCAGGCGGTACCTTCAACACCTGGAACCTTGGGGCGGGTAGCTCGCTGACCCATGGCGGAACCACGGCGACCGTAGGCGCAAATTATTTTGATACCGACGGTACGGTGCTGCGCGAAGACAGCGAAGACCGCGGTTACGACAACACTTCCGGTATCGTGAAAATCCGCCATCAATTTGGAGATGCTGGCAGTGTCGGCGTGTTCGGTTTTCGTGCTGAAGGCAACAGCGAGTATGAGGGCGGGGCCCCTGAAGACCTGCGTGACACCGACTTCATGCTTGAGGTGGCCGGGCTGAAAGGGGATGTCTGGGTTTCCGAGAACTGGCAGGTAAAAGCCCTGCTGAGCCAGGCCAAGGACGAGAGTGAGGACTTTGCAGAAGGGTTGAGCAACGGCATCTTTGATACCCGCACTCGCACCGCGAATCTGCAGAACACGTTCCTGTTGGGCGATCACCAGTTCATTGTCGGAGGTGAATACCAGGGTGATGAAATCACCAGCGACAATGAATACGACGAGACCCGCCGCGACAACAAGGCCGCCTTTGGTCAGGCCCTGTTGAACTTCGGGCCGCTTGATCTGCAAGGCAGCCTGCGCCATGACGACAATGATGCGTTTGGCAGCAAGGTGACCGGGGCGGCGGCGGTGGGTTACAAGCTGGATCGTCAGCACCGTGTTCGCGCTAGCTATGGCACGGCCTTCAAGGCACCGACGTTCAACGATCTCTATTACCCGGGTTTTGGCAACGCTGAGCTGAAGCCGGAATCCTCGGAAACCGGTGAGGTTGGCATGCGCGGTCAGTACAGCGTCTGGTACTGGGATGCAGCCCTCTACCGTAGCAATATTGATGACCTGATCAGTTACGACCCGGTTGTGATGGCGCCCGGCAATGTGGAAAAAGCCACAGTGGAAGGTGCCGAGTTGGCCATGGGGCTGGAGTGGCAGCAGTGGCGTGCCAGGCTGGCGTTTTCTGCCCTCAAGCCGGAAGACGAGGAGAACGAAACCATCATCGCACGTCGCGCTCAGCGTATGGGGCGGCTTGATGTGGATCGTCAGATCGGCGAATTTTCCCTGGGTGGCACCGCCAGTTTCCAGGGACACCGTTACAATGATGCGGCCAACACCCAGCGACTGTCCGGCTTCGGATTGTTGGATCTGCGGGCCGGTTGGCAGTTTGCCAAGAACTGGACCGGCCGGGTTGTGGTCGAGAATGTACTGGACAAGGAATACACCACCGCGCGGAACTTCAGTGGTTGGGATTATCTGAACGCCGAGCGTTCCGTGATGGTGAGTGTCAGCTACGATACCCTGTAGTGCTGAGTGGCACGGTGGGGTTCCATCGTGCCGTCCACTGAAGGGCGTGGTTGCGTCGGCCAAAGGGACACCAATGAACATGCACAAAGTGATGGTTGGAATCTTGCTGGGACTGGCCCTGTCAGCCAATGCGGAATTGTGCGTCACGGATGATGCAGATCGTCAGGTGTGTGTCCCGCAGCCCGCCAAGCGCATTGTGGCGCTCTCTCCCGGCGCCACGGAATTACTGTTTTCTGCCGGCGCGGGCCAGCACATGGCTGGCGCGGTCAGTTTCAGCGATTATCCCCCGGCGGCCCGCAAGCTTCCCCGCGTTGGCAGTTACAAACGCCTTGATCTGGAAGCCATTGTCGCCACTGCGCCGGACCTGATCGTGGCCTGGCGAAGTGGCAACCCCATGGGTGACGTTGAGCGCCTGATGGATATGGGCTTTGTGGTCTATGTCAGCGAACCGAGACGTTTCGAAGATGTCAGTAGCACCATTGAGCGGCTGGGAACGTTGGCAGGCACCAGTGGGGTGGCGGACGGCGCGGCGAATGGGTTCCGCGCCGGCATTGCGGCACTGCAAGCGCGCCATGCCAGTGCAGCGCCTGTCACGGTGTTTTATCAGGTCTGGGATGAGCCTTTGATGACGGTGAATGAACAGCACCTGATCAGCGAGGCCATTCGCACCTGCGGCGGAGTGAACGTGTTCGGTGAGCTCGACGCTCTGGCGCCGCGAATCAGTCGCGAGGCGGTGCTGGAAAAGGACCCGCAGGTGATCGTGGCCGGCGGAATGGGGGAAGACAGCCCGGGCTGGCTGGCGCCCTGGAAAGCCTTCCAGTCCTTGCAGGCGGTCAAGCAGGGCAACCTGTTCTTCGTTCCTCCCTCAACCCTGCAGCGCCCCACGACGCAAATGCTGGCGGGCACTCGAACCCTTTGCCAACACCTGGATACCGCTCGTGCCCGTCGCTAGTCGGTCGTTGCCGGCATTACTGTTACTGGGGGTTGGTGGGCTGCTGAGCCTGTTGATGGCGTTGGCAGTGGGCAGCGTTTCCATTTCTCTGGATGAGTTGCTGGCGGTGCTGTCTGGCGAAGGGCAAATCCTGCATCACGAACTGGTGTTTTCCCTGCGGGCACCCCGTGCCCTGTCGGCGTTTGCCACCGGGGGGCTGCTGGCTCTGGCCGGAGCCCTGATGCAGGTGCTGCTGCGTAATCCGCTGGCAGACCCCTACGTGCTGGGTATTTCCGGTGGGGCGGCGGTGGGGGCCCTGCTCGCCATGTTGCTCGGCTTGGGCACGGCTCTGGTGTCCGGGTCGGCTTTTCTCGGTGCCTTGCTGTCCACAGTACTGGTGTTTGGTTTGGCGCAGGGGCGTGGCAGCTGGACGCCGGCTCGCTTGCTGCTTACCGGGGTGGTCATCGCGGCTGGCTGGGGGGCTGTCGTTACCTTCCTGCTGACGCTGAGCCCCACGGAAAAATTGCCCGGCATGCTGTACTGGCTAATGGGCGACCTCAGCTATGCGGATTCCCCCCTGGCTGCGTGGGTGGTTCTGATCCCCGTGCTGTTGCTGACGCTGCCTCTGGGGCGCAGTCTGAATGTGCTTGCCCGCGGGCAGTTACAGGCTGCTGCGCTGGGGGTGGCCGTCAAACCCCTTGAGTGGGGGGTCTATGCCCTGGCGAGTCTGCTCACGGCGGTTGCCGTGACGACTGCAGGCAGCGTCGGGTTTGTCGGCCTGATCGTGCCTCATATGCTGCGTCTGGTACTGGGCAATGATCAACGCTTGATACTGCCCGCCAGTGTGCTGGCAGGGGGGGCATTGCTCACCGTCGCCGATACGCTGGCCCGGACCCTGATGGCACCGGAGCAATTGCCGGTGGGGGTCATCACGGCCTTGCTGGGGGTGCCGACCTTCCTTTTCCTGTTGTACCGGAGTCGCTGATGGCGGTACTGGAAGCGCGCCAGCTGGTGGTAGACATCCCGGGACGCAGCGCAGGCAATCCCTTCAATGCCCGTATCCAATCCGGCCAGCGCTGGGGGGTGCTCGGACCCAATGGCGCGGGCAAGACCAGTCTCTTGCATACCCTGGCCGGGTTACGTCCGCCGCGCAGCGGGGAGGTGCTGCTCGACGGACAATCGTTGACCCGACTGAAGCGCCGCGCACTGGCACAAAAGTTGGCGGTGGTATTTCAGGAACGTCAGGACAGCTTTCCCGCCACCGTGCTGGAGACAGCCTTGATTGGTCGTCATCCCTTTCTCTCTCCGTGGCAGCGGGAGAGTGATGGCGATGTTCATCTGGCCCAACAGGCACTGGAAAAGCTGTCCCTGTCGCCGCTGGAGAATCGGTTGGTCAGTACCTTGTCAGGCGGCGAGCGCCAGCGTGTCTCCATCGCGACGGCGCTCACGCAGCAGCCCGCCATCTGGCTGGCGGATGAACCGACCAACCATCTCGATCTGCATCATCAGGTCGCTGTCATGGCCTTGTTGCACGAACAGGCGGAGCAGGGAGCGGTCGTGTTCATGTGCCTGCACGACCTGAATCTGGCGGCCCGCTGGTGTGACCATATTCTGTTGCTGTTTCCCGACGGCGAACTGTGCTTTGGGCCGGCAGACACCATGCTGGTGCCGCAAGTACTGGAGCGGCTTTACGACCAATCCCTTTCGGTGACCACGGTGAACGGCAAGCCGGTCTTTGTGCCAACCTGATTTTAACGAAGAGATCATCATGTCCAATCCACTTGTTGCCACCGTACCTGCGGCGCTGATCAGCGCCCCCGGTTCCGGACAGGGCAAGTCACTGGTCACCGCCGCTCTGGCCCGCTTGCACCGCAACGCCGGGCGCCGGGTCAGGGTATTCAAGTTCGGCCCGGACTACCTGGATCCCATGGTGCTGGAGGTGGCCAGCGGTGCTCCGGTGTACCAGTTGCAGCCCTGGATGACCGGCGAGGACGAGTGCCGGTGGCGGCTGGCCCAGGCGGCTCAGGAAGCCGATCTGATCCTGGTTGAGGGCGCGATGGGCTTGTTCGACGGCACACCGTCCAGTGCGGACCTTGCCGTGCTGGCGGGTATTCCGGCAATCCCGGTGATTGATGCCTGGGGCATGGCCCAGACCTTTGGGGCGGTAGCGTTAGGGCTGGCCAGCTATCGTGACGATCTGCGTGTCACCGAAGTGATTGCCAACCGGGTGGCCAGTGAGCGTCATGGTGCACTGTTGAAGGAAGGGCTGCCTGATTCCCTGTCCCTGTTGGGCTGCCTGCCCCGGGACGAGGCGCTGAACTTGCCAGAGCGGCACCTGGGACTGGTACAAGCCGGTGAGTTGACGGATCTGGATGCGCGGTTGGATCGGGCAGCGGAGGTCCTGCTGCAGGCGGGACTGGATCGGTTACCGGCGCCGGTGACATTTGATGCCGAGCCTCCGGCGGCTCCACCCGCCTTGTTGCAGGGTTGTCGTATTGGTGTGGCGCGTGATGCGGCCTTTGCCTTTATCTATCCCGCCAACCTGGATCTGTTGCGGGCCATGGGGGCGGAGCTGGAATTCTTCTCGCCATTGCAGCACCGAGCGCTACCAAAGGTGGATGCGCTGTGGTTGCCCGGCGGTTATCCGGAGCTGCATGGCGCTATTCTGAGTGATAACACCGGGATGCGTGATGCGATCATGGCGCATCATCGTGCGAATAAACCGATCCTTGCTGAATGTGGGGGGCTGATGAGTTGCATGACGCAGCTGGTCGACGGAGACGGTGCTGTGCACTCTGGGTTCGGTCTGATGCCGGGAACGGCAACGTTGACAAAAAAACTGCAGGGGCTGGGTATGCATGCCTGGCCTTTGCATGGCCACACGCTGCGCGGGCACACGTTTCACCATGCTGTGGTCGAGACCCCACTGACGGCAAGCTGGAAAAGCCAGAAGCAGTCGGGTACGGAAGGTGAGCCGATTTATCGCAGTGGCAATCTGGTTGCCAGTTTCTTTCATGGCTATTTTCCTTCGGCACCGGAAATGGTGGCCGGCATCTTCAGCGGAACCCTCACTGAGTAACGAGAGCATAACGATGAGACAAGATCCGAAGAGCCAGGAACGCCATGCCTGGCGCATGGAGAAAAAACAGCAAATCATGCGCGAGCGCATTGCCAACGCGGACAAGGAGCAGGGCATCCTGCTGGTGCTCACTGGTCCGGGAAAAGGCAAGAGCAGTTCCGGGTTTGGTATGGTTGCCCGTGCATTGGGCCATGGCATGAAAGTGGGGGTGGTGCAGTTTATCAAGGGTGCATTCTGCACTGGTGAGGAAGCGTTTTTCCGGGACCTGCCCAATGTGGATTATCACGTGATGGGCGAGGGATATACCTGGGACACTCAGGACCGGGAGCGGGATGTTGCTGCAGCGAATGCTGCATGGGATATCGCCACAAAAATGTTGAGCGACGACAGCTACGATCTCATCCTGTTGGACGAGCTGAACATTGCCCTGCGCTATGAATACATTGATCTGGATCGGGTGCTTGATGATCTGCAAAGCCGCCCTGCCATGCAGCATGCGGTTGTGACAGGACGGTATGCCCCGAAGGAACTGATTGAACTGGCCGACACTGTGACAGAAATGAAAGTGGTCAAGCATGCCTTCAAGGATCAGGGAGTAAAGGCGCAGAAGGGCGTCGAGCTGTGAAGAAAGCGACAAGCTACAAGCTGCAAGCTGCAACGCGGGAAAGCGATTACAGACTGATTTTTCATAAGACGCGAATATGCTCAGGGCGAAGCGTCGCGGCAGGAGCGGTGCCATTTGCAAAACACCTCTCCCCGTGTTTTAGCTTGAAGCTTGAGGCTTGTAGCTCATGATTGCGCTGATGGTCCAGGGCTGCACCTCTGATGCGGGGAAGAGCACTGTGGTGGCGGCGTTATGTCGGTGGTTTGCGCGGCGCGGTTATTCGGTGGCGCCGTTCAAGCCGCAGAATATGGCGCTCAATAGTGCCGTTACGGTAGATGGCGGCGAGATCGGTCGCTCCACCGCCTTGCAGGCATTGGCTTGTGGTATTGAACCGCACAGTGACATGAATCCGGTGTTGTTGAAGCCGCAGACCGACATGGGCGCTCAGGTGATTATCCGTGGCCAGGTGTTGGGCAATATGCAGGCGCTGGATTATCACGCCTATAAAAAGACCGCACGGGAAGCGGTGCTGTCAGCCTGGCAGGATTTATCGACACGCTACGACGTGATTGTTGTGGAAGGGGCCGGGAGCCCGGCGGAAATCAATTTGCGCGAGAATGATATTGCCAACATGGGCTTTGCCGAGATGGTGGATTGTCCGGTGATCCTGGTGGCTGATATCGATCGTGGTGGTGTCTTCGCCCATCTTGTTGGCACCCTGGATCTGCTATCCGAGTCGGAGCAGAAACGCACCCGGGGTTTTGTGATCAATCGTTTTCGTGGTGATTTGTCGCTCCTGCAGGGCGGGCTGGACTGGCTGGAAGAGCGTACCGGTAAACCGGTGTTCGGGGTGCTGCCTTATCTGCATGGCCTTACGCTTGATGCAGAAGACGCGGTTGATGAGCAGGGCGGCCACGATGCGGGGGCGCTTAATGTGGTGGTGCCGCTGCTGCCGCGCATGAGCAACCATAATGATTTCGATCCGCTGCGTTTGCATCCTGGTGTGAACCTGCGCTTTGTCAAAATGGGTGAGGCATGGCCGCCGGCGGATCTGGTGATTCTGCCCGGCAGCAAGGCCACCCGTGCCGATCTGGCCTTTCTTCGCGAACAGGGCTGGGATCGGCAGATTGAGCGCCATCTGCGATACGGTGGAAAACTGCTCGGTATCTGTGGCGGCTTTCAGATGTTGGGGGAGCGCATTGATGATCCCGAGGGTTTGGAGAGTGATCCGGGTAGTAGCGAAGGGCTTGGCTGGCTGGATATGTCGACCCGGCTGGTTCCCGGCAAGCAGCTTCGTAATGTTGGCGGAGTCTACTTGCCAACGGGTGCCGCCATTCATGGGTATGAAATTCATAACGGCGTCACCGAGGGGGCCGCAATGTCCCGGCCGATGTTGAAACTGGCTGATTATCTGGATGGCGCGATAAGCCCGGATCAACAAGTGATGGGGTGCTATCTGCATGGCCTTTTCGATAGCGCTGAGGCCACGGAGAGTCTGCTCGCATGGGCGGGAATGACGTCAGGCGAAGCGGTGGACTATGCTGTGCACCGCGAGGTCGAATTGGACAGGCTGGCCGATATGCTGGATGAGCACCTGGATCTGACCGCTCTGCTTTCGCAATTGCAATCAATCCGCTTTTGATCTTTGCGTACTACATGTTGCTTGAAGCGCGTTGCAGCCGCTCAGCGGCATAAAAGAAAAGGGCTCCTTGCGGAGCCCTTGTCGGTGTTACTGCTTGCGGCGCAGGCCGAGCAGGCAGAGCAAGCCGAGTAATGCAGCCCCAAGGGTGCCACCTCCGCCGCTACCGCTGCCCGGAATGGTTACTGTTGCGCTGTTGTTGGCGCCACGCTCGACGGCACCGAGATCAATGACGCCATTGAAGATACGAGCGTTGCCGCGCTGATCGGTCTCCGGTGCGCCTTCAATATTGACGTTGCCGGCATCGACAAGCGGTGAGTCGGCAGCGGGCATGAAGACGAAGTTGTTGCCGCCATAAAGGCCCAGATCCTGAAGTTTGGGATCCAGAGGAATGTCATTGCTGCCAATCAGATTGCCCGCAACGCTGTCTATCGGCGCGCAGCCGGCTTGAGCGCCGGCGTCGGCGATAAAGCTGTGGTCAACGATCAGGCTGGCTTCCGTATTGGAGTTGACGCACAGGTTGCCCACGCCACCGCTGTTATTGGCGATCACAGTATGGCTAATGGAGAGGCCACTGCCTTCAGGGAAACCGGTCAGATACAAGCCGGAACCTACTGTGTCCGAATTGCCCAGGATGTTATTGACCAGCGTGCTATGGGCAATGCTGATTGAGTCGGTAGCCGGTTGATCAAGGTATATACCGGCAGCACTCACACTGGCGCTGTTGCCAGTGAGGGTGCTGTTGAGAATGCTGAGCAGGCCCTGTCTCCCTCTGTGTGCCAGGGCGCCGCCGTCCTGGGCGCTGTTTTGGCTGAGAGTGCTACCTGAGATGTTCACAGTAACAACCTGACCGGCATCGCTGTTATCAACATAAATGCCACCCCCATAAGCCCTGCCGCCGACAAGGGTATCCCCAGTGGTGCTGTTGTTGTGGAAGGTGCTGTCAGTGATGGTAATGACACCGCCGGTGCGAGTTGCCGGGAAATAATTGGTTGCGCCAATGTGCAGTGCCCCGCCCAGACCGTTGCCGCCAGTGTGTTTGCCATTGGCCTGGTTGCCGCTAAAGGTGTTGGCGGACAGCGTGGTGTTAACGCGTTCCATGCTGATGGCGCCGCCCTGGGCCTGCGAACCTGTGGCGCCCATGTCTACGCTGGTCGCGGTGTTCTGGTCGAACACCGAGTCAGTGACGGTTACCGGGTTGCTGGAGTCAATCAGCAGGGCGCCGCCGTGGCCGTAGGTCTGGTTATTGCGGAATTCGCTGCCAGTGATGGTCAGCCTGGACTTGTTGAATTCCGCACTTCCCCCCACTGCGGCAACAGCGCCCCCGCCGCTGGAGTCGGCACCAATACTGCTGCCGGCCTGGTTCTCGGTGAAAATGGAATCGGTGATGGTCAGGTCGGTGTTTTCGGCATACAGCGCTCCGCCGGAGGCGACTTCGCTGCTGTTGCGATGAAACTCGCTGCCCGTAATGGTCATCGCAGTGGCGCCATTGATGTTGTTAGCCACGGCGATAGCGCCCCCCGTGCTGCTGGCAGACATGTTGTCCACAAACACGCTGTCGGTGATGGTCACGGTGGCGCCGTCGTTGGCCTGAATGGCCGCCCCTTTATCGCTGGCATAAAAATCCCGGGTCATCACCTCTTTTAATTCCAGATTGGCGCCAGTCACCATTATCGCGCTTTGTTCTGCGGGTGATCCCATACTGATCTTGGAAGAGCCTATCAAATGCAGACCCTGCAGTTTCAGGGTGGCGTTATCGGCAACGCTGAACAGGGGAGGGTATGAGTTGCTCTCCACCGTAATGACGGGTGGTGTGGTGGCGGTGCTGACAATGCTCAGTTGCCGTGCGTTGTTCAGGGGCAGTGATACGCCATTGCTGAGAGTCATTCCGGCAAGGCTGTCGGCGATTGTGATGGCGGCGCTGTCAGAGGCCGCGTTACATTCACTGCTGAACCGAGCCAAAGCCTCATCCAGTGTCAGTGTGTCAGGTGTATCTGTGGCTGGTGTGGCGTTCACTGTATAGCTGGCGCAGGAAGGATTCGGAAGCGAGATAGAAATGCCGTCTGCATGGGCGCTTGCGATAAGGCCGATGGCGATGGCTGCGGCAAGTGGTTTTGCAGGGCTGATCGCCCCCGGAATACGAAGCATGGTATTTCCCCCATTTGAGAGTGGTGATCCGGGCACCCCAATGCCCATGGTTGCCGCTTGGTTGGCAATCCTTATAAGAATCTACGCATAATAACGGCGTTTCAGGCGCGACGTCAGGTCTTTAGGGGGAAAAATGACGACACAGGTGGAAAATCGCTGGCATTTTGGTGTGCCCATTTTTGAGGCACAGCTGCCGGGTTTGCTGGAAAAGCGCGAGTTACTGCGGGACCGGTTATTGGCGCTTCAGGCTGAAGAGGAAGGGGTTGCCCGTTCCAATCAGCGTGGCTGGCACTCCCGGGATGACCTGCACAAGTCGTCTGATCCTCTTTTGCAGTGGCTGACCGAGCAAATTTATCAGTTGGGCGTGCAACTGATTCGCCATGCTGAGGGTGGCGGTACCGAGTCACCGGTTTTTCTCAGCTCGCTGTGGGCCAACATCAATGACTTCGGTGCCTGGAATGCCCCCCACGCCCATCTGCCCTGCGAGTGGAGTGGCTGCATCTATGTGGATGTGGAAGAAAGCCCTTCTGAGGAAAGTAATGGTATTCACCCGGGCGACATCATGTTCTTTGACCCAGTCCCGGTAGGGGCACCCTATCGCAAGTCCTCCACGGTGAGTTATACGCCCAGGAATGGCACCTTGTACCTGTTCCCCGGTTACCTGATGCATATGGTGGCACCGCACTATGAGGAAAAACCGCGCATCAGCATGGCGTTCAATTTCCGTCTGGGGGATGTGCTCACTTCCGTTGCCCGCTGAGCGGGGGCGTCGTCATGTGATCATGACTAATGCGCCCAGGATCAAGGGCGCTAGCGCAGAGAGTATTCAAAAGAGGCTGGTGTATATTCCGTGTTTCTGTGACCAGGGAGGGTGTCATGCGAAACGATGCTGCACATGCAGGTCAGGCGATCTACACGCCGATAACATTGAAAATGTATGATCAGGCCGTGCTGGGCTTGTCCTGTCGCTGGTTATGGAAGTGTCCGTCCAGCGAGTTGCTGGCTAACTACCAGCAACACATCACCAGTAATCATCTGGATGTGGGGGTGGGCACCGGCTATTTCCTGGACAAGGTAACCTTTCCGTCTGCCAAGCCACGCATTGTATTGATGGACCTGAACCCCAACAGCCTTTCCGCCTGTGCGGAACGCATTCGGCGCTATCAACCGCAGATGCATCGCAGCAATGTGCTGGAGCAGGTGTCTTTCGAGGGCGAGCGTTTTGATTCGCTGGCCATGAACCTGCTGTTGCATTGTCTGCCCGGCAGCATGACGGAAAAGGTGGTGGCGCTGGATAACCTGCTGCCGTTGATGAATCCCGGTGCAACAGTGTTTGGCGCTACTTTGCTGCAGGGAGGGGTGGAATGCTCAGCGATGGCGAAAGGGCTGATGAAGCTCTACAACGTCAAAGGTGTGTTTTCCAATCAGGACGATTCCCTTGATGGTTTGAAGCGGGAACTGGAGCGTCGTCTGGATAATGTGTCTGTGCAGCCCTTGGGTTGCATGGGGTTGTTTAGCGGGGTTGTACGTCCGTCCTCGGCTGTCTAGCTTCTGGCCTCTGTATAAAAAAAGGCTCCCCCAGGGAGCCTTTTTTGTGGAGCAGGGTGTTAACGATCAGTGATCATGACCACCCGGGCCATGTACGTGGCCGTGCTCTTTTTCTTCGTCTGAGGCTTCGCGCACTTCAGTGATTTCCACGGCGAAGTTCAGGGTTTCACCGGCCAGCGGGTGGTTGCCGTCTACGGTGACTTCATCGCCTTCTACTGCGGTGATGGTGAAGATGCGCGGGCCAGCTTCGGTCTGCGCCTGGAACTGCATGCCTGGCTGCAGGTTGTCTTCGCTGCCTTCAAAGGCGCTTTTCGGCACTTGCTGGATCAGTTGTTCGTGACGCTCGCCGTAACCTTCTTCCGGGGCAACGGTCACATCCAGTTTGTCGCCAGCCTGTTTGCCCACCAGAGCATTTTCCAGGCCGGGGATGATGTTGCCTGCGCCGTGCAGGTACGCCAGGGGTTCGCCACGCTCAATGGAAGAATCGATGGTCTGGCCGGCGCTGTTGGTCAGGGTGTAGTGGATGGACACTACGGCGTTTTCTGAGATTTGCATGGAAACCCTTTTGGGGTAGATGAATTTGGAATGTGACGGCCAAAACGGGGCCGTCACACCCGGAAAGGCCCATATTCTAACAAGAGCGCGGGCGGCCTGACCAACCTGAGGCTGGATACTGGCCCGTTGGGCCGACAAACGTTATTGCTTCAGTCTGTTACCGGGTCACGACGGGCTGGCCCGGGGTTTGCTACAGTGGGACCATGAATAGCACTGATTCCGCCCGCCCGGCGGTGCTGCAGGACGGCTTCGGGCGCACCATTGACTATGTAAGGCTGTCGGTCACCGACCGCTGTGACTTCCGCTGTGTGTACTGCATGGCGGAGGACATGACCTTTGTGCCTCGGGCCCAGGTGCTGACGCTGGAAGAGATGGGGCGGCTGGCTCGGGTGTTGGTGGAGCTGGGGGTGCGACGTATCCGTCTCACCGGTGGAGAGCCGTTGGTGCGTCGGGATGTGGCACAGCTTGTGCGCGATATTGGTGCCATTTCAGGGCTGAGTGAACTGAATTTGACCACTAATGGTTCGAGATTGGACCGCTATGCTGCTGAATTGAAAGCGGCCGGGCTGTCTCGAATCAATATCAGTCTGGACTCCCTCAACCCTGAGCGTTTTCGCCAACTCACCCGTACCGGGGACCTGAGTCAGGTGCTGGCGGGCATTGAGGCGGCTCGTCAGGCCGGCTTTGCACGAATCAAATTGAACAGCGTGATCCTGCGCGGACGTAACCATGATGAGGTGCCGGCGCTGGTGGATTTTGCGTTGGAAAAGGGCCTGGATATCTCCTTTATCGAAGAGATGCCGCTGGGTCAGATCACCGAGCACGATCGTGGCCTTGAGTTTGTGTCCTCCGAGGAGCTGAGAGCCGGGCTGTCCAGGCGCCTTAACTTGCTGCCCCTGACTGAAAAGACGGGCGGGCCGTCGCGCTACTGGAAAGTGGCCGGCAGCGATAGCCGTATCGGCTTTATTTCCCCTCATTCGCAAAACTTTTGCGAATTGTGTAATCGGGTGCGGGTGACTGCTGAGGGGCGTATGCTCTTGTGCCTGGGTCATGAGCACAGTGTGGATTTGCGCGCCGTGCTTCGCGCTCACCCGGAGGATGATGCCCCCCTTCGCCACGCCATTATTGGTGCCATGGCGATCAAACCGGAGCGCCATGACTTTAGCCTGGATCCGGGTGAGCAACTGGTACGATTCATGAATATGACTGGTGGTTAGCCCCTTGCAAGCGTGTTGCATGCGGCGTGATTGCGTATAACTAAGCGAGAGACCATGAAAACCCTGCCTGAACTCTTTTCCAATAATCAAAAGTGGCGCGTCGAGATCGAGAAACAGCACCCCGGTTTCTTCGAGGCGCTGGGGCAGCAGCAGAGCCCGGAATTCCTGTGGATCGGTTGTGCCGATTCCCGTGTCCCCGCCAATGAAGTCGTTGGCCTGATGCCCGGTGAGCTGTTCGTTCACCGTAATGTGGCCAACCTGGTCAACCACACCGACCTGAACCTGCTTTCCGTACTCCAGTTTGCGGTGGATGTGCTCAAGGTGAAGCACATTATGGTGGTGGGTCATTATGGCTGTGGCGGTGTGAAAGCCTCCATGGAAGACGAGCCCCACGGCTTGATCGACAATTGGCTGCGTCAGGTGCGTGAGCTGTACCTGCGGAACCGCAAGAAGCTGGCCGAACTGCCGGATGACCAGGCGCGTCTGGACAAGATGTGCGAGCTTAACGTGGCCCGTCAGGTCATCAACGTGTCCAACACCACGGTGGTGCAGGAAGCCTGGCGCCGCGGCCAGGACCTGATCATCCACGGCTGGGTCTATGGCATCGGTGATGGCGTGCTGCAGGATCTGGATATTCAGATCCAGGGCAACAAGGAACTGCGTACTCTGGAGAACAATGAGTACGAAAGCTGTTCGAACTAAGCCGCTGCAGAAAATCAAAAGGCCGCATCCAATACTGGATGCGGCCTTTTTGCTAGGCAGAACTAACGTAGTTTAGTGGGCATGGTCATGATGCTCATGGCCTGTTGGGGTTGCCGATTTTTCATCACCACCGGTGAGTATTTTCCATTCCTCTTCTGTCATGCCCGGCAGCGTTTTCAGCAAGGCGACCATGTCCCACAGAGACTCATCATCATGGCTGGCGCCCCAGGCGGGCATGCCGCTCATCTTGATGCCGTGCTTGATGGTCCAGAACGCACTGGCGGCATTGTGGATGCCGTGCTCTGTCAGTGCCGGGGGCTGCGGATACAGGCCGGCACGCAGTTCCGTGTCGTCCATGCCAGGGGCCAGGTGGCAGCCGGCGCACATGGGCTGATAATGCTCTGCGCCACGGCGAAGTCGTGCCGGGTTGTCCAGGTCATCAGGTACCTCGATCTCGCTGGCTCGCCGGTCGATGGCGTGGTGACGGGCGCTGGCAATGAGCTTTTCGGTGATGCCCCAATGGGGCTCGTCGGCAGCAAAGTTATAGCTGCCGCTGAACATCAATGCCGCCGCGGCCGCCAGGCCCAGAACGACAAGTGCGAGCAATGTGACAAGTACGGTTTTCATGGTATCTCCTTGCCGGGAAACACCAGCCAGCATCGCCGGTGAGGCAAGCGGGTGGCTGGTAGCCCCTGTTCAAACTAACGATGTGATGCGGGTGGGCCTTTGGCGGGCCCACCCCGTTGTATTGCGATCAGAACCAGAGACGGATACCGGCCACCACGCTGCCTTCTTCAGTCTTGCCGCCAGCGTTACGGGTAAAGTCAGCGGTATCACCGTACTGTTTCTCCCAGTTCACACCGATGTAGGGGGCTATTTCCCGGCGAATCTCGTAGCGTAACCGCAGTCCAGCTTCGATATCCGTCAGACCCTTGCCAACACCAAGCTCGTCGTCCTCCTTGCCATACAGATTCGCCTCAAGGCTGGGAACCAGCACCAGCTTCTGGGTGAACATCAGTTCGTATTCGGCTTCCAGGCGCAGGTTGCTCAGGCCGTCTTCGCCAACGAACAGGTGGGTGTTGACCTCGAACCAGTAGGGAGCGAGTCCCTGCAGGCCGATGCTGGCCCAGTCGCGGTTCGGATCATCAGGTTGCCAGTCGCGCCGTACGCCAAGCTGCCAGTCCCAGTTGGGAGAAAGGGCGCGGCTCCAGGCCAGTCGCGTTTCAGCCCCTTCGGTCGCCGGGTCTTCTTCATCCTCCTCCGGTGCCATGAGCCGCTCGCCCTCGCTGGCAAAGTACAGTTTGTTAAAGTCGCCGCCGTACCAGGCATCCAGCTCCCAGGCCATGACCCTGCCTTCGTCCGTATCTCGGACTTCCAGCTGATCGAGAATGACCTGGCCCACCCACATGGGGTGCTCGCTCATGGCGAGTGCAGTTTGTGTGCTCAAGGTGAGCGCGATGGCAGGGAGTCCCTTCTTGATCATATTCATCATGCGCCCTCCCCATGCTGATGGTGATCCATGGCGGGCATGGATTGACTGCCGTCTTTGGCGATCACGCGGACTTCGCGGAACATGCCCGCATCCATGTGATAGAGCAGGTGGCAGTGATAGGCCCATCGACCTAGGGCGTCGGCACGCACCAGGTAGCTGAGCTTCTCGCCGGGCTTCACAGTGATGGTGTGCTTGCGCAGCAGCTTGCCATCCCCCAGTTCCAGATCGCTCCACAGGCCATGCAGGTGAATGGGGTGGGTCATCATGGTGTCGTTGACCAGGGTGATACGGACCCGCTCGTTGTGGTACAGCTCCAGGGGTTTGGCATCGGCAAAGGGAATGCCGTTGAAGCTCCACATGTAGCGGCTCATGTTGCCGGTCAGGTGCAGCACAATTTCTCGATCCGGATGGAGGCTGTCCGGTGGTCCCCCTGCGGTTTCCATATCCGCATAGGTAAGCACTTTCCAATCGCGGTCGCGCAGTCCAATACCAGGGTCGGCGAGCATCTCTCCGGGCGCCATGGCGCGCATGTCCACGCCGGGTCCGAATTCGCTGTCCAGATGCTGGGTGGCGCTTTCTCTTGGCGCCAGATCCGGGTTGGCGGGATCCGTGGCAAAGGGTACGGCCATGGCGCTGTGGTCCATGCTGCCCATGTCGTGATTCATGGCGCTGTGGTCCATGCCGCCAATGTCATGGTTCATGGTGTTGTGGTCCATGTCACCCGTGTCATGGTTCATGCCGCCATGATTCATGGCTCCCATGCCCATTTCCGTATGACCCAGCAAAGGCGGTTCGTCCATATCGGGCACAGCAGCACTGAGCGCCGGGTCCGGTGTGAGGGTGCCGCGTGCAAAGCCGGAGCGGTCTATGCTCTGGGCAAACAGGGTGTAGGCCCGGTCGTCTTTTGGTTCGACGATCACGTCCAATGTTTCGGCCACACCCAGGCGCACCTCATGGAAGTCCACCGGTTTCACCGGCTGCCCGTCCATGGCCACCACGGTCATGTCGAGGCCGGGAATGCGGATATCAAAGAAGGTCATGGCGCTGGCGTTGATAAAGCGCAACTTGATCCGCTCACCAGGGTTGAACTGGCAGGTCCAGTTGCCGTTGGGGCTCTGGCCATTCATCAGGTAGGTATAGGTATAGCCGGTGACATCCGCCAGATCCCGCTCGCTCATGCGCATGCTGTTCCACATGTGGCGATCCTTGAGTGTTTGCAGGACGCCTTTATCGCGGAAGTCGCGCAGGGTATCGAACACGGTGCGTTCGTTGAAATTGTAGTAATGGCTGACCTTCTTGAGCGTGGCGTAAATATGCTTCGGGTCTTCATCGCTCCAGTCCGACAGCATGATGACCTGTTCGCGGTCAAAGGGCTGAGGGTCCGGTGTTTTCGGATCGATGATGATGGAGCCGTAAAGACCGGTTTGCTCCTGAAAGCCCGAGTGGCTGTGGTACCAGTAGGTGCCGCTTTGCACGATAGGAAACTGATAGGTAAAAGTTTCGCCGGGCTTGATGCCATCAAAGGACAAACCGGGTACGCCATCCATCTGGAATGGCAACAACAGGCCATGCCAGTGAATGGAACTGGTTTCTGGTAGCAGGTTGGTGACCTTGATGGTGACGGTGTCGCCCTCGCGCCAGCGCAAGGTTGGGCCGGGCACGATGCCATTGATGGTGGTGGCCTGACGGGTCTTGCCGGTGATGTTCACGTCGGCGCCGCCCAGTGTCAGGTGGAAGGTGTCCCCACTGAGAATGGGTGCGCCGGTGTGGCCTTGAGTGGCCAGCAGTTGGCGAGGGCTGAGGCTCAGCCCCAGTCCGGTGGCGCCAAGCGCCAGGCCCTGCACGAAGCGACGTCGTGGCAGGGAAAACGGTGTCTTGTTCATGACTGTCTCCTGAAAGTTTGAGAAAAAGCGGGCTCAAACAGTCAGAGAGGGGGGGCGCAATGGAAGCTGGTTAATGCCTGGGGATACGGCGATGACTGCTCGCGGCACATAGTGCTGGGCGGGGCGATCATTACCGGGGAGGAAGCGCGTCAGGCTGATGGCGCTGACCTGACAGAGTGTGATGCATTGACAGGCGGTGTCGTCCGGGCAGTGACGGTCTGCCTGATGTTCCATGCCGCTGTCGTTCATGGCCATGGATGTGTTGGTGGTGTGGTGATGGCAGTGCGACAAGGCATTGCCGATCCGCGCACCGCTGGCCGCCATGGCGCTGCCTTCCATAGCCACAGCCGTGCCGGTTACCAGCATCAGAGCGGTAAGCAACAGGGCCACCAAGGGCCGAATGGAAGGGTGCCAAGTACGTTTCATAGTGCTGATTATCAACCCATGGGCTACCCCAAGGTCAAGGCATAGTCGCCAGGGACTGGAAGGCCACGCTGCAGGCGATGACTACCAGCAGTATAGCGGTACCCCTCTCGACCCAGTGATGGTGGACGCGCAGCCAGGGCAAGAAGCGGCTGCGGCCCAGCAAAACGGCCACCAGCACATACCAGCCGCCATCAATGAGCATGGAGGTTAGCACCATCTGGACGCGGGCGGTCTGGCTCATGCCTGCGTCAAGAAACTGGCTGAACAAGGCGAGGAAAAAGAGCGCCACCTTGGGGTTGAGGAAGGCCACCATGAAGCCATCCCGGGCGGCGCCATGCAGCACATGCAGCGACTTTTCCGACTCTGCATATGACAAAGGCTGCTTTCCAGCCTGCCAGCTTTTCCATGCCATCCAGATCAGAAATGCCGCTCCGCCCAGTGACAGTACCTGTTCCATGACGGGGTGACGGTGAAACAGGACTGCCAGGCCGGTGACAGTGGCTGCGGCCCACAGACCAATGCCCAAAGCGTGAGTGATACCGGCCACTGCGCCGGCCCTGTGGCCTCCGTGCAGAGTGTGTCGTGTGATCACTGCCAGGCTGATGCCCGGGGTCATGGCGCCCAAGGCGCAAACGCTGGCCAGCAAAAGCCAGTCGTGAAAACTCATCATGGGGAATCCCGTGTTGTGGTGTCAGCGGGATCGGGGTTGTTCGGAGGTGACTCAGGTCTCTACCCACTGGCGCAGGAGATTATGGTAGACGTCGGTCAGTTTGAGAAGCGCCTGCCGGTCGGCATCGTTCTGGTTGAGAAAAGGGCGAGTTTCGAACTGCAAAAACCGGACATTGCGGCGGCGGTTTTTGCAGCTCGAAGCCCATTACTCGCTTTTTACCGAGCAATTACTTTGCAAGAAACGCGGCTATCGTTGAGCCACTTGCTCAGTTGCCAGGGTGATGGCTGAAGACGGCGGTACCGTTTTCATCGAACAGCAGCACATCGTAGGCATCCACTCGATCACCCATCTCCATACCGGGTGAGCCCACAGGCATGCCCGGAACCGTCAGGCCCTTGCCGGCAGGGCGTTCGGCCAGCAGCCGGTCCACATCGCTGGCAGGCACATGTCCCTCAATGGCATAGCCATCGATAAAGGCAGTGTGACAGGAACCCGTTCCGGGAAGGATGCCGGCTTTTTCCTTGATGGGTTGCAGGTTGTCGGTCTCGTGAACTTCCACGGTGTAGCCATGTTCCTTCATGTGATCTACCCAGGCGCCGCAGCAGCCACAGGTGGGCGACTTGTACACTTCCAACACCTTGTCGGTGGCGGCGACCTGAGCTGCCGGTGTTTCTGTGGTGGTTTCCGGTTGCGCCGGCGCATCTTCTCCACAGGCTGCCATCATCAGGGCAGTTAAAATAACCAGTAGCTTCTTCACGTTAGTTCCTCATTTTTGGTTACGTGTTACATGTTACGTTCAGTCTACAATCAACCTGCCCTGATACATCTGCATCTGGCAGGTGAAACGATATTCACCTTCTGGCGGGTTCTGCAGGGTTATTGTTGTGACCTTGCCATCATCAAGAAATTCACTCGTATCCAGCCCGTGAAAGATCACCTGCTCCGCGCAGGGCGAGGGATCACGACGATCAAAGTGCAGTGTCAGAGGCTGTCCGGCACGGGCATGAATCAGGCCCGGTTCATAGACCCCGCTTTCTACCACAATGGTGACCTCGTCGCTCACCTGCAGTGGCTTTTTTCCGCCCGGACGAGACAGCCAGAACCACCAGATGATGAGTCCGACAAGAACAATGCCGCCGAGGTTAATCAAAAGGCTCATTGGTTTCTCCTTCCCGGTTTGAACAAGCGCAAACGGTTGGCATTGGTGACCACCGTGACCGAACTCAACGACATGGCAGCTCCGGCAATCACGGGGCTGAGCAGGCTGCCAGTGAAGGGATAAAGCACTCCGGCAGCGACCGGTACGCCCAGGCTGTTGTAGATAAAGGCACCAAACAGGTTCTGCTTGATGTTGCTGACTGTCGCGGCGGAGATGGCCATGGCGTCTGCCACCCCGTGTAGAGAGCCGCCCATCAGGGTAATGGAGGCGGACTCGATGGCCACGTCAGTGCCGGTGCCGATGGCAAAGCCCACATCGGCCTGGGCCAGTGCCGGGGCATCATTGATGCCGTCACCGACCATGCCGACGATGCGTCCTTCCTGTTGCAGTGCCTTGACCTTTTTGGCCTTGTCTTCCGGAAGGACCTCCGCCATTACCTCATCGACGCCCGCCTCTTTGGCAATAGCGTTAGCGCTGGCCTGAATGTCGCCGGTAATCATGACCACCTTCATGCCCACATCGCGCAGCCGGGCAATGGCGGCGCGGGAGTCTTCCTTGATGCGATCCGCCACCCCAATGACGCCCAGCAGAGAGGTGTCGGTGGCAAGAAATAACGGAGTGGCGCCCTTGTCGGTAAGCGACTGGGTCTCCAGCGTGACAGTGACGCCCTCGCTTTCCAGCCAGCGGCGATTACCCAGCCGGTAGCGTTGCCCTTCCACGATGGCGGTCACGCCCTTGCCGTTCAGCGCTGAAAACTGACTGGCTTCCATCAGCGACAGTTCGCGACGCTCCGCTTCACGCAGAATGGCCTGGGCCAAGGGATGCTCGGAACCGCTCTCCAGGCTTGCCGCAATATGCAGAATACGGTCATCTTGCTGGCCATCCGCGGTTAGGATGGCAGTGACTTCCGGCTTGCCCTCAGTAATGGTGCCCGTCTTGTCCAGTACGATGGTGTCCAGTTTGCTGCTGGTCTGCAGCGCTTCACCCTGACGGATCAGAATACCGAATTCTGCGGCCTTGCCCACGCCCACCATGACTGACATGGGGGTGGCGAGGCCCAGTGCACAGGGGCAGGCAATGATCAATACGGTGGTGGCACTGATCAGCATGTGAGTGAGGCGAGGGTCGGGCCCGACATTAAACCAGACCAGCGCTGAGACCACCGCGATGATCATAATGACCGGGACGAAAATGGCCGAGACTTGATCCGCCAGACGACCAATCGGTGGTTTGCTGCCCTGGGCTTTCTTGACCAGCGCGACAATGCGGGAAAGCGCCGTGTCGCGGCCTACGGCCGTGGCGGTATAGATCAGGGTTCCGCTCTCATTGAGCGTACCCGCACTGACCTTGTCGCCGATGTTTTTTTCTACCGGCATGGGTTCGCCGGTCAGCATGGACTCATCAATGCGGCTTTCGCCTTCAATGACCTCGCCGTCGACGGCAATTTTTTCGCCAGGGCGCACGCGCAACCGATCACCCAGTTGCACCTGCTCCACAGGGATGTCCTGTTCCCTGCCATCACGAATGACGCGGGCGGTCTTGGCACCCAGATCCAGCAGCCGCTTGATCGCCGCGCTGGTCTTGCCACGAGCCCGCACTTCCAGTGCCTGGCCAAGATTGATCAGGCCGATGATCATGGCGCTGGCTTCAAAATAGACATGCCTTGCCGCTTCCGGGAGCACCCCCGGGGCCAGCACCACGGCCATGGAGTACAACCAGGCAGCCCCGGTGCCCAGTGCTATCAGGGTGTCCATGTTGGCGTTGTGATTACCGAAGGCTTTCCAGGCGCCTACAAAAAAGTGCCGACCGGCGGTGGCCAGCACCGCCAGCGTAGCCAGACCGATGCCCAGCCAGACCCACTGACTGGTTTCCCCGGGGCGAACCATCATATCGCCGCCGAGCAGTCCCCAGGCCATCAGCGGAGCACCAAGGCCAAGCCCGAACCACATATGTCTGAGTAGTAGCCGGTAATGTGCCAGCTCACGCGCCTCCTGTTCGCTACCATCGTCTTCCGGGCTGATTTCGCTGGCGCCGTAACCTGCGGCTTCCACTGCCTGCACCAGGGATTTCACAGAAGCGCTGCCGGACACTTGTGCGGTGCGGTCAGCGAAATTCATTTCAGCCTTCTTCACCCCGGGAGTATTGCGCAGGGCTTCCTCAATGGTGCGCACACAGCCAGCACAGGTCGCGCCGCTGATGCTCAATGTCACATCGCCGTCGGTGGCAGCGGGCTCCCGAGAGGAAGGGCTCTCGTTAACCACCCCTTCACAGTGCGGCTCACTGGGACCATAGCCGGCCTCAGCAATCGCGGTCTGCAGTCGTTCGGTGGGGACATCATCCTTTGCCGTGACCTGAACCTGTTGCTGTTCCAGATCAACCTGGACCTCACTGACCCCCGGCACGACAGTGAGTGCCTGGGTGATTTTTCGGGCGCACCCCTGACAGGTGGCGCCTGAGATCGATAAGCGGTATTCGGCCATTGATGCCTCCATATGCGGGCAGACAGATTCATGCGGTTCATCACAGATTCTGGAACTTGAGGGTAACCCCCAGGTCAAGGCCGTGTTATAAACTGGCCCGCATCGTTGAAAACTTTAATAACTTTCCGGCTTACCGGAAGAGGCTACACAGATTGTTTGCCCGGCCATGCGATAATAGTGGCGCAGTCTGGAAAGCCGTTTAAAACTTGATTGAGGACGACTTTATTATGTTTAAGAAAGCATTGCTTGTGTCTGGGGTTGCTCTGGCTGTTTCTGCGCCTGCCATGGCGGAACAGCGTACTTCTTCTGTTCGCGATAACGGCTTCTCCTACAATTACGCTCAGCTGGCCTACGATCAGTGGGACTGGGATAACGATATTGAGGTCGACGCACTGACTGCGGAAGGTGCTTTTGCGCTGGACGAGCACCTGTTTATTCGTGGCGGCCTGTCTTTCTTTGATGGTGATCTTGGCCGTGGTGATCTGGATGGCAAGCAGATTTATGCCGGTGTGGGTTTCCACACCCCGCTGCAAGCGAAGCTGGACTTCGTGGGTAGCGCGGACATCATCTATGATGATCGTGAATACGATGCCACTTTCTGTAATGCCTTCGTTTGTACCAGTACCAGCGCGGATGACGATGAAATTGGTTTCGATCTGCGTGCTGGCGTGCGTGCAGCTGTGGCAGATCAGGTAGAGCTGGAAGGTGGTCTGTCTTACTACGACGTATATGACGACGACATCACCCTGTATGCGCAAGGTCTGTTCAAGGCGACTGACGCCATTGATATCGGCGCCCGTCTGCTGTTCGGTGGTGACCGCGAGTCCATCGGCATCTTCGGCCGTTACAACTTCTGATCAGCCAGAAGTGAAAAACCCGCCCCGCGCAAGCCTGGCGGGTTTTTTTGTGCCTGCCATTTGAGTTGAAAGCGTGTGTATCCCCGGCAATGAAAATTTTTATAAAACTCTGCAATAAAGCGACGCGATCGAATGACGGGCTTCCATCCACCGGGCTATAGTGGCGCCATCTCTGACGTTGTTGAATTTAAAGGAAGAGGACAATCGATATGTTTAAAAAGACATTGCTTGTGTCTGGCATTGCGCTGGCTATCTCTGCGCCGGCCATGGCGGAGCAGCGCACTTCTGCGGTTCGCGATAACGGCTTTTCCTATGATTATGGTCAGCTGGCCTATGATAACTGGGATTTCGACAACGGCTGGGACGTGGATGCATTAACAGCCGAAGGCGCCTTTGCGCTGGATGAGCATCTTTTCATGCGAGGCGGCCTGTCGTTTTATGATGGCGACTGGGACCGCGGCAACTTCAATGATCCGGACGTTGATGGTCATCGCATCTATGTTGGTTTGGGTTTCCATTCGCCGCTGCAGCAGAACCTGGATTTCGTGGGTAGTGCGGACCTGATCTGGGACGAAGTGGATTACGACTTTGGCGACGATGACGATCTGGGCTTCGAACTGCGTGGTGGTGTGCGGTTTGCACCGGCAGAAAAAGTGGAATTGTCCGGTGGCCTGTCTTACATGGACGTGTATGACGATGATCTGGCCGTTTACGGTGAAGGCCTTTACAAGGTCACCCCCGCGGTGGATCTGGGTGCCCGTGCCAAGCTTGGTGGCGACATCGACACCTTTGGCGTTTTCGGTCGCTATAACTTCTGATCTATTGGCGGTTTGCAAAAAGCCCGCGGGGAAAATCCTGCGGGCTTTTTTGTTTGGCACGATCGCCGCGTTTCGGTCATGACCTGTTTGTCAGGCTTCCGGTGTCGACCTGTCACCCTCTTGCCATGCCTCGATGACCTGCCAGCCGTCCTTTTTGCTGGCGGCCAAGGTGTCGAGAATACCAGGCCTGGCATCATTCCACGCTTGTACGACGGATTCCGGCACGTTCTGAAGGGACACTAGCAAGTTGTTGCCGAGTGTCTGACGAACCGTTGCCGGTATCACCAGTTCGTTGTCATTGTCTGCGCTTTCTTTCAGCTTTTGGTGCTCGCGGAGCATCTTGCTGAGGGCGCAATCCAGATCGCTGTCTGACAGTGGAGCCTCGCTCATCAGCACCCGGTAGTCCCTGATGATCTGTTCGCCAGCCAGTTTCAGGTAGCTCAGGCGACGGGCGGCCTGGTTTTCCTCTCCCTGAAAAAAGCTCAGGGCCTTGGCTGTATCGCCGGTCCCGTTGAGTACGACAAACATGGCCGCGAACCCCAGGCTGGCTTCAGCCTCATCGGTGGCACCATGTTGAAGGCGCAGGGTCTTGCCATCCATTTCCAGGTAAGGGTCGCTGATCAGGCCGGACTCTGGCCATTCCGGCATGGCATCAATGTAACCGGGATAGAGCGGCCAAGTGTCCATGCGGGAAAGGGTGGCGTGCTGATCCAGCTGGCAGGCGCGGGCGTTTAGCAGCAGGGCCTGCATAGTGAATGCCTGATACCAGCCCGCGAGCGACTCTCGGAGGGTTTTCAATTGTGCATCGCCGGGCGACTGCTCAAGACCGGCCAGTGCAGCCTGCCAATCACTGGCGGCCTTATCGAAATCGTCGCGGCCCTGCTGCTGCCATTCGGCTACATCAATACCGGCCTCGGGGGCAGCGGCGGACTCGGTTTCCTGTGCCGGGTCGTCGGAGGAGTCACAGGCAACCAGCATCAGTGCGAGCAGAGCCGGGATGATTATTCTTGTCAGGATGTACATCAGATTCCTCTCGTCCGTGGCTTTAGCGCAGGCTGATCACCGGCCAGCCGCGCTCACGGGCTTCGCGTTCCAGGGTGGCGTCAGGGTCCACTGCCACCGGGTTGTCGACCTTTTCCAGTAGTGGCAGGTCGTTGTGGGAGTCACTGTAGAACCAGCTGCCTTCGAGGGTTTCATTGTGGGCATTCAGCCAGTCATGCAGGCGTGCGACCTTGCCTTCACGGTAACTGGGCACCCCTGCGATATCACCGGTATAACGTTCTTTCTTGCACTCAGCCACGGTGGCGATCAAATGGTCCACCCCAAGACGATCTGCCAGCGGGGCGGTCACAAAATCGTTGGTGGCAGTGATGATCATCAGCGTGTGTCCCTGGTCCCGATGCTGTTGTAGCAGGGTCTCGGCCTTGGGTAGCCACATTTCGTCCAGCTTTTCGGCCAGGAATTGTTCGCGCCAGAAATGCAGCTGGGCCATGTCGTTATCCGCCAGCACTTTCAGGGAAAAACGCAGGTAAGCCATGATATCCAGGCGACCGTTTTGATAGTCCACATAGAACTGGTCGTTGGTTTCCTTGTAATGGTCTGCGTCAACAATACCCTTCTCAACCAGCCAGTCGCCCCACAGGTGGTCGGAGTCGCAGCCGATCAAGGTGTTGTCCAGGTCAAAAATAGCGAGTGTCATGGCCTCTCCTTTACTGAGCGGGTCATTTTAGGGGATGCAGATGACAAGTCACAGGCTCTGTGGGGCGTGGGTGGCAGAAAAGGTGGCAAAAGGGTACGGAAGTTGCACTGGTTTCAGGATTCGGCAATTGATTGCAGGTTGCCTGACAAGGTTTAATGGGGCAACGACGCCCGATCCGCAGAAGACGGCCAGGCAGCCATCTTAACCCTATGATCAATAGGGCATTTCGGGCATTGGGCTGCAGGGTCGCCACCACGCCACGGACGCAGCCCCAACTCCAGAGAGATCATGACAGGCATTATTGACGAAAAGGGATTCCGGCTGAATGTCGGGATCATTATTGCCGGCGAGGATGGCCGGGTGTTCTGGGGCCGCCGGGTGGGTAATCGTGATGCCTGGCAGTTTCCCCAGGGCGGCATGATGCCCGGAGAAACGCCGGAAGAAACCTTGTTCCGCGAGCTGGAAGAAGAGGTAGGCCTGCGAGAAGAGCATGTGGAGATTATCGCTTCCACAGAAGGGTGGCTGACGTATCGTCTGCCGCGCCGTTTCTTGCGTCGTCCGCGCAATCGACCCCACTGTATCGGCCAGCGGCAAAAATGGTTCCTGTTGAGGCTGACAGCAAGCGAAGAGTCCATTGACCTGTTTGCCAGTGACACGCCGGAGTTCAAGGCATGGCGCTGGGTGAATTACTGGTATCCGATTCGAAAGGTGGTGCACTTCAAGCGAGGGGTCTATGCCCGCGCACTGCGGGAGCTGGCTCCGGCTCTGAAAAAAGAAGTCGGCACGCTCTCCGGCAAAGCGGCGGCGACGGCTCGAACGGGAGGCTCCGGCGATGCTTGATACCCTGCGCCGCATTGTTCAGGAAGTGAACAATGCGGCGGATATCCGCACAGCCCTGGACCTGATGGCCAAGCGGGTGCGCGATGCCATGGGTACTGAGGTGTGTTCCATTTATCTGCGCAACGAGGAAGATCAGCGATATGTGCTGATGGCCTCGGAAGGTCTCAAGCAGGAAGCCGTTGGTAACGTCAGCCTGGGTTTGGCGGAGGGTTTGATCGGGCAGGTGGGTCTGCGCGAAGAACCGATCAACCTGGAAGACGCCTTTACGCATCCCAAATTCCATTACCTGGCAGAGACCGGGGAAGATCCGTTTCACGCCTTCCTGGGCGTGCCGGTGATGCATCACGGTAAGGTGCTGGGCGTCATGGTGGTCCAGCAACGTGATGTGCGCCGTTTCGATCAAAGCGAAGAAGCGTTTCTGGTGACCATTTCCGCTCAGTTGTCCGCGGTAATTGCCCATGCCCACGCGTCTGGCGTGCTGTTCTCACAGCTCGAGTCCAGCGATGACTCCCTGCCCAGTTTTTATGACGGTTTGCCCGGTTGCCCTGGAGCGGCCATTGGCCTCGGGGTGCTGTTGTTTCCCGAAGCGGATCTGGCTTCGGTGCCGGATCGCCAGGTCGACGATATCGGTGGTGAGATCTCCCGTCTTGATGATGCGCTGGTAAAAACCCGTCAGGAAGTGCGGGACCTTGCGGAGCGTGCGTCAAAATCCCTCGGAACTGAAGAGCAGGCGCTGTTCGATGTCTATCTGCGCATGCTGGATCGGCATGCACTGCCGGCGGAAGTGATCGCCCTGATTCGTGAGGGGCAATGGGCGCAGGGTGCATTGCGAGACGTGGTAGATAAACACGTGCGCAATTTCGAGATGATGGACGACCCCTATTTGCGTGAACGGGCGGCGGACGTCAAAGATCTCGGCCGCCGGGTGCTGGCCCAGCTGCAGAGCCAGACCCGTCGTCATGTCGTCTTCCCGGACGAATGTATTCTGATGGGTGAAGACATCTCTGCGCCAATGCTCATGGAAGTGCCCCGTGAGCGTATTCGCGGCATCGTCACCACCCGGGGCTCGCGCAACTCGCATATGGCGATTGTGGCTCGCGCCATGGGGATCCCCACCGTGGTGGGCGCCCAGAATCTGCCGCTGAAACAGATGGATGACAAGGAAATCATCGTTGATGGTTTTCGTGGCCGGGTGGTGGCCAACGCCTCTCCGGAGCTAAAAGCGCAGTTCGAAGAGATTATTCGTGAGGAAGCTACGCTGCAGGCGGGGCTCGAGCGCCTGCGTGATCTCCCTGCTGAAACCGAGGATGGTAATCGCATTCAACTGCAGGTGAACACCGGGTTGATGACGGACATCAGCCGTTCGCTGGAGCGCGGTGCCGAGGGCGTGGGGCTGTATCGCACCGAGATTCCTTTCATGGTGCGCGACCGGTTCCCGTCCGAAGAAGAGCAACGGGTGATTTACCGGGAGCAGCTGGCGGCGTTTTCTCCGCATCAGGTCACCATGCGCACCCTGGATGTGGGGGGCGACAAATCGCTCAGCTATTTCCCCATTGAAGAAGAAAACCCGTTCCTCGGTTGGCGCGGCATCCGGGTCACGCTGGATCACCCGGAAATTTTCATGGTGCAGTTGCGCGCCATGCTCAAGGCCAGTGAGGGCCTGAATAATCTGCGCATCATGCTGCCCATGGTCACCAGTGTGACGGAAGCGGAAGATGCCCAGCACTTCATTCATCGGGCCTGGCTGGAAGTAAGGGAAGAGGGGGTCGACGTCCCCATGCCGGAAGTGGGGGTGATGATTGAGGTGCCGGCATCGGTGTACCAGGCCCGTGCGCTGGCACAACGCGTGGATTTTCTGTCCATAGGTACCAACGACCTGACTCAGTACCTGCTCGCGGTGGATCGCAATAACCGGCAGGTGGCATCGCTTTACAACTCGTACCACCCGGCGGTCCTGCATGCGATTTTGCATGTGGTAGAGCAGGCCCGGGAAGAGGGTAAAAAGGTCTCGGTGTGTGGCGAGATGGCGGGTGAACCGGCGGCCGCCCTGATGCTGATGGCCATGGGCGTGGACGCCCTGTCCATGAATGCGTCCAACCTGCTCAAGGTGAAGGCCGCCATTCGGCAGGTGAAGATGTGTTTTATCCGCAAGCTGCTCAGTGAAGTGCTGGCCATGGATAACGCGGAAGTGATTTCCGCCTATGTGGACCTGCAACTGGACAAGGCGGGGCTTGGCGATCTGCTGCGTAACCGCAAGGCGCTGGCTTGAGCATGAAGGCGGTGCTGAGCGGTATCGGCGCTGCCTTGCTATTGTTGGTCGTGGTGCTGGTGGCGCGCACGGCGATGGTTCCGGCCCCTGAATCCTTCCCCTCGTCTCCCTCTCCGGTCGTCTTCAGCAAAGAGCAGGCGGCGGCGATGACCCAGCGCCTGTCTCGGGCGATACAGTTCCCTACCCTTGCGGGTCAGGCTGATGCGTTTGCATCGTTTCACGCCTTTCTTGAACAGGCGTTCCCGCTGGCCCATGCCTCGCTTTCTCGACAAGCCTTCGGCCACAGCCTGCTCTATCACTGGGAAAGCAGTAATGACTGTGCCCCGATCCTGTTACTGGCTCATCAGGATGTGGTGCCGGTGTCTTCTCCCGAAGACTGGCTGCAAGCCCCTTTTGCTGGCGCGATTGAGTCGGGTTACCTGTGGGGCCGCGGCGCCATGGATGACAAGGGCAGCCTGATGGCGATTCTGGAGTCGGTGGAAGCGCTGCTGGCGCAGGGGCAGAGCCCCGCCTGTGATGTGTGGCTGGCGTTTGGCCATGATGAGGAGGTCGGGGGCGTTCAGGGCGCCGGGAAGATGGCGGCCTGGATGCTCTCCGAGGGTCTGCAGTTTGCCATGGTTCTCGATGAAGGCGGAATGGTGCTGCCCGGAGCCACATTGGGTATCGACAAGCCGGTAGCGCTGATCGGCATTGCGGAGAAAGGCTACCTGAGCGTGATTCTGACGGCTCAGGGTGGCGCAGGACATTCTTCCCGGCCTCCCGAGCAGACCGCCATTGGTGAGTTGTCCCGGGCGATCATGATGTTGCAGGCTTCGCCTCGGCCAGCGTTTCTGAATGGCGCGACACGTCAGATGCTGGAGCAGGTGGCACCCTGGCAGCCCTGGGGAAAGCGAGTGGTGTTTGCCAACCTGTGGCTGTTCGAGCCGCTGGTGCTTCAGCAGCTGGCCAGCAAGCCTGACACCAATGCCCTGATCCGTACCACCATGGCACCTACCATGCTGTCGGCCGGGGTGAAGGACAACGTGCTGCCCGCCACCGCTGAGGCGGTGATCAACTTTCGGCTGGCGCCGGGCGAGAATAGAGAGACGTTGATGACCTGGCTGGAAGAGGCCTTGCCTGCCACGGTGAATGCCCGTATCGCGGAGGGGTTCTTTGCGGAGCCGTCGGCCATATCTCCAGTGGATTCGTCAGCGTATCAACAGCTGTCTGTCTTGGCTGAAGGGTTGCCTGCCGCGCCGGTGGCCGTGCCTTTCCTGCTGATTGCTGGCAGCGATGCGCGTCACTATGAGGCGCTGTCTGGAAATGTTTTCCGCTTTCTTCCCGCCTCTTTTGAGCGGGAGGATGTGGCGAGATTTCATGGCGCCAACGAGCGATTGGCGCTTTCACAGTATCCTGCGATGGTAGCGTTCTACGCATCGGTCATGACATCAGCCTTTTAACCGCGCCAGGTTAATCTGAGCAGGTACGTTCAGCGCGGCAGCCATCCGGTTGCCAGCATTGCTCCAGCATTTGTGGTCCGTTATCCCTGTCGAGAATCACCGCGCTGCTGGCACGGGTGCCGTAGGTGGGAGACTGGATAAATACCGGCGCCACCAGCCTCTCCAGATCGAGGCCAACGCCGGTATCGGGGAGTTCATCATCAGCGGGTTGATGGCGATCGGTCACCACGTCCAGCAGCCGCTCCAGTGAACCGCCTTTGCCGATCACTTCCTGGAGATGCCGTTTGGCCCTGTTTACCTTGGGCCAGGGGTCATCCATGAGCCCATTGCTGAGGCCGTGAATACCGGGCGTGACGGGCTGTGGATTAGCGCCACGGTTGCCCAGATACCAGAGGCTGTCCGGAGTGCCCACCAGCAGGTTGAAGGCGCCATAGTGTTGCTGCTCTTGCGCCAGTTCCCGGGCGAACTGTTCCGGGCTGGCAGTGGATGTCAGAAACGCGCTGGGTAGCAGGCCCCGGGAACGCTCGCCAGGTTGACGATCCGTGATCGGCTCGCGGTAGTTGGTCACCACGGCGAAGCGGCCGTTGCGATGAATGCCCAGCCAGGTGCCGCCAGCGGTGAGGTCCAGACCACAGAAGATATCGCCCCGCCAGCGCGCCGGTTCCGCCGGCCGCGCATGAAACTCATCCCGATTCGCCGCCACCCGTAACGGGATGTCCGACCCCGGTTGCCAGTCCAGCAGTACAATACACATGTATTTTCCCTTTCTTTTTCTCGCTCGCTTGCCGCCATCGATGCGGCCGGAATTTCGCGCCAGAGGTCAGGTTTATGACGGTTTTGGCGTCAGGCATCGAGCGTCCGGCGTCCAGCGTTCCACCGTGCTAGCATACCTGCCTTGCGGTGGTCTGTGTTGGGAGAGGCTGTGCTGGAGTTGTTTCTGATCTGTCTGGGCGTGGGTGTGGGAGCCGGTTTGCTGGCGGGTGCGCTGGGTCTTGGCGGCGGCGTGGTCATCGTGCCTGCGCTAATCTTCCTGTTCCATGGTCTTGGCTTTCCGCCGGAGTTGGTGGCAAAAATGGCCGTGGCCACTTCGCTGAGCACGATTATTATTACCTCGATCAGTGCGGTGCGTACTCATCACAAGGCTGGTTTTGTCCGCTGGCCGATCACGTTTCGATTGGGCGTCGGCATTGTGCTGGGTGCTTTTGCCGGCGCCTTCATAGCCGATGCCATGAAAGGGGAACTGCTGACCCGGTTGTTTGGTCTGTTTGCCATCGTGATTGCCGTGCAAATGATGCTGACAGGGCGCAAGGTACAGGATACTTCCCTGCCTGAGCGTGTTCCCGGCGCGCTGGGACTGTGGCTGGCGGGGCTATTGATTGGTACCGGCTCTGCTATCTTCGGTATCGGTGGCGGCTCGCTGACGGTGCCCTTTCTGAGCTGGTGCCGACTGAAAATGCAGCAGGCGGTGGCGATTTCTTCAGCCTGTGGGCTGCCGATTGCTATTGCTGGAACGGTGGGGTTCGCGGTGGCCGGCTGGAATGAGCAGCATCTGCCGGAAGGGGCACTTGGCTATGTGTTTTTACCGGCGACAGCCGGTATAGTGCTCACCAGTTTCCCGTTTGCCCGTCTGGCCGCCAGAGTCAGTCATCGTCTGCCTTCATCTACCCTGAAACGGGTCTTTGCCGCGGTGCTTTTAGTGCTCGGGTTAAAGCTGCTGTTTGGATAAGAGACTATGGAATTTCCTGTAATTAACCCTGTCGCCATCGCCATAGGCCCTCTCAAGGTCCACTGGTATGGGCTGATGTATATGATCGGCTTTGCCGCCGCCTGGTGGCTGGGTACGGTACGGGCGAAGCGCCCCAATTCGGGCTGGACCAGGGATGAAGTCGGCGACCTGGTGTTCTATGGCGCCATGGGCGTGATTCTGGGTGGGCGCCTGGGCTATGTGTTCTTCTACAATTTCAGCAAGTTTCTGGCGGACCCGGTCTGGCTGGTCAAGGTCTGGGATGGTGGCATGAGCTTCCACGGCGGCGCCATCGGTGTGCTGGTGGCGTTTGCGCTGTTTGCCCGCAAGACCAACAAGGGTTATTTCGAAGTGGCTGATTTCATGGTGCCGATGGTGCCTATCGGGCTGGCCACCGGACGATTCGGCAACTTTATCAACGCCGAGCTGTGGGGGCGCACCAGTGATGTACCCTGGGCCATGGTGTTCCCCACCGATCCCCTGAAACTGCCTCGTCACCCATCCCAGTTGTATGAGTGCCTGCTGGAGGGTGTGGTGTTGTTCGCGGTGCTCTGGGTATATTCGGCCAAGCCCCGTCCGGCTGCTGCCGTGACCGGCCTGTTTGGTGTGGGTTATGGTGCGGCGCGGACCTTTGTGGAATTCTTCCGCGAACCGGATGCGCACATTGGCTATCTGGCCGGAGGCTGGTTGACCATGGGCATGCTGCTCAGCATCCCGATGATTATTCTGGGTATCGCCATGATGGTGTGGGCGTACCGCAATGATGCACGTCAAACAGCATAAGACGGCATAAGAGAGACGGCGTAAAGGTAACGGCATGAAGCAATATCTCGATCTACTCCGCCATGTGCGTGACAACGGCACCTTCAAGGAAGACCGTACCGGAACTGGCACCTATGCGGTGTTCGGTTACCAGATGCGCTATGACCTGAGCGAGGGTTTTCCCATGCTCACGACCAAGAAGCTGCATCTGCGTTCTATTATCCATGAGCTGTTGTGGTTTCTGTCCGGTGAAACGAACATCCGGTACCTGAAGGAAAACGGTGTTTCGATCTGGGATGAGTGGGCCACGGAAGATGGGGAGCTTGGGCCGGTTTATGGAGAACAATGGCGTAGCTGGAAAACGCCGGACGGCCAGGTCATCGACCAGATCACCCAGGTCCTGGATGAGATCAAGCGCAACCCGGATTCGCGGCGTCTGGTCGTCAGTGCCTGGAACCCGGCCGTGTTGCCGGACCCAACCATTTCTCCGGAGGCCAACGCTGCCGCCGGCAAGCAGGCGCTGCCGCCGTGTCACTGCCTGTTCCAGTTTTATGTGGCAGACGGCAAGTTGAGTTGTCAGTTGTACCAGCGTAGTGGCGACATCTTCCTGGGCGTGCCGTTTAACATCGCCTCGTATGCGCTGCTAACGCTGATGATGGCGCAAGTCTGTGGTCTGGAGCCTGGAGACTTTGTTCACACCCTGGGTGACGCCCATCTCTACTCCAATCATCTGGAGCAGGCAGATACCCAGCTGGCTCGAGAACCCCGCACGCTGCCCTCCATGACCCTGAACCCTGAGGTAAAGGATTTGTTTGCCTTCACCTTCGATGACTTTACCCTGAGCGATTACGAGCCCCACGCCCATATCAAGGCGCCGGTGGCAATATAACGCCTGACGCCCGATGCCGGACGCTCGACGCAGAGTCTTTGTCCGGCGTCATGCGTCTGGCCTCTAGCGTAGGTTTATTCATGTCCATTCGTCTTTCCATGATGGTCGCCAAGGCCAGCAACAATGTTATCGGTCGTGACAACAAGCTGCCCTGGTATCTGCCCAACGATCTCAAATATTTCAAGCAGGTCACCTTTGGCAAACCGGTGATCATGGGCCGCAAGACCTGGGAATCCCTGAAGGGGCCGCTCCCCGGCCGGACCAATATCGTGATCACCCGTCAGGCTGACTATGCAGCTGAAGGCGCCAAGGTGGTGTCGACTCTGGAAGAAGCGGTGGAAATGGCGGAAAACGTGGCGTTCATCGACGGCCAGGAAGAAGCGGTGATCATGGGCGGCGCGGAAATCTACCAGCTGGCCCTGCCAAAGGCTGACCGCCTTTACCTCACCGAGGTCCACGCCGACGTGGAAGGCGATACCTTCTTCCCGGAATACGACACCGGTGAGTGGAGCGAGATCGGCCGCGAAGACTTCGCCGCAGAAGGGCCGAATCCCTACGATTATTCGTTTGTGGTGTACGAGAGAAAATAGAGAATAGCTAGAAGCTACGCTGGAAAGGAAAACCCAAAATAGTTCCCTGGGTTTTTAGAAGAACGGTAAAGCCTCTCAAATCGTCGAGTTCGGCGATCTCCGATAACCTGTGCAGCTGGTAGGAGCTATGCTTGCATGGCGATCCGAGCACAGGCGAGGTAAGGATTCCAGAGACGTAATTCAATTACGGGGTCAACCGCTGGCAGGACGGCCTTCGAAACTCGCAGCTGATCTACCCGCGTGGTTCGATAACCACTTCGCTTTTCACCGAGGTCGCAATAAAACACTTTTCGTGAGCGCGTTGATGCAGCGCCTGGATGCGGGTCAGGTCCGGTTGCTCGCCGGTGAAAGTTACCAGGGGCTGCATGCGGATCTGTTTGACGTAAATCTTGGCCTGGGGGGTTTGGCCCATCACGGCGGAAGGATCGTCATCGTAGCTGGCAACAGACAGTCCCTCACGGGCGGCTTCAGTGAGAAAAGAAAGCAGGTGACAGCTGGCCAGAGCGGCAATGAACGCCTCTTCGGGTTCCATGAACTCCTGTTGGCCATGCTGGCCGTCGACCACCCTGACTTCGTTGCCATCAGGCAGGTGCCAGAGGTAGTGATCCTGGTTGCCATGGGCGGTCCAGCTCAGGTGCATGGTATGTTGCGGCACAACGTCTCCCCGGTATTCATTCCGTTTCCTTCCCTTCAGTATGCCATTTATCCCCATCTTTGCCATGGCAGTATGTAACCGGCTATGGCAGAGCGGTGCTCAGGGCTGGGTGGGGGTGCCTGCCAGCTCCCAGAAACGGAAGATAGTCACATTATTGATGGTCGCCATGACGCTGATCGGTAGTGCGATCAGCAGGCTGGCGGCAGCAATATGGGATACCGCACCCGTAATCATGCCGGCAATGATGCTGCTGCTCAGCATGTAGGCCAGGAACACCAGTACGATCACCAGCAGCAGTGGCCACTGTTGGGCTTCAGTCATCGTGAAAGACTGACGAATGGCGCGTAGCGGATTTTGCCGGTGCAATACCACCAGATAGGGCGCAAAGCTCAGTCGGGCATACACCCACAGCGCCGGAAAGAAGAAGGCCAGCCAACCCAGGGCCACACCGATGGCAATGATCGAATAAGTGGCCAGCAGCGCCGGATACATCAGCAGGGCGGGTGCCATGCAGGCCAGCAGCCCCGCTGGCTTGCCGCTGCGGCTGGCGGCCAGCTGGGTAATCACCGTGCCTTCGGCGAGAGGGCGAATCAACATGATCAGTACCAGGCTGGCCGTGCTGACAGCAAGGCTGCCATCAGGGGTTTCGGGCAGGACGATGGCGGTGCCAAAGGCCCATTGCAGCATTTCAGTGGCCAGGGCGAAGGGAGCGGAAACCAGAAATAGCGGGCCAAGGTGGCGCCACCAGAAATAGAGAATTTCGCGAAAACGTTGACCGATCATGGTGTCGCCGACAAAGAAAAAAAGTGACGCAACCTTACGTCAGCATAAGGCGTTTTGCCAGCCATGACAGGGCATGACGGGCCAGGGTTACCACCAGTATTTTCCCCAGTTTTCCGGGTTTGCCCAGAATCTGGCATTGTTCCAGCTACGCTCGAAGTTGTAGTTATCCAGATCGTAGCTGTACATGTCCAGGCTGCGGCCGTCCTGGCTGAAGTGTCCCTGTTCCCGGCAACCCAGTGCCAGAAAACCATTGCTGGGCCAGCGCAGGGCCTGTGGGGCCAGGGTGGGCTGATAGACTGCCACCAGCGAATCCGTATGCAGGTTGCGCAGCAACCCCATCAGGGACTCGCCATCACGGTGGGTCATGTATTCCAGCTGATCCGCCACAATCGCCATGTCCACACGCTCAATGTCTTCCAGCGCATCGAATGGGGTGGGGGACTGTATTTCAATCAGTTCGCAGTCGTGATCCTTGCACCACTGACTGACAACAGGGATGGGGTTCAGGCTTACCGCCAGAATGGAACGGGGCTGGTGGCTGTCGATGATCGCGGCCAGACGTTCCTGTGGGGACTCGGTCATTGGGTGTGCCATCGCAGTATTCATGCATTCAGTCTAACTCCATTACCGGGCGTTTTTCGATAGCGGAAAGTAAAAAGGTTGGATGCCCGGTGCAGCCTGGCGGATGGAAGCAACGCCACGGGAGGGAAGCCATAAACCCGTATACCTCAGTGATAAAAGTGCTGCTTGCAGGTCACCGGTTGATAGCGGGAAAAGTAAAACTTTTGAGCTTCGCGCTCTGTTAAGCGCGAGCCTCAATTGCACAGTGATGCTGTTCAGAAAATTCCATGCAGAGATTGACGAGCGTCCAATCAATAATGATAATGATTCTCATGTGCAGAATTGGAGGTCAGCATGAACCAGATTAAAAAAGCGGTAACGTCCTCTCCACGCAGGGTGTCTATCAACGCGGAAAGTAGGGTGACCAGTGCGTTGCTGTTGAACCATGAGGGCAAATTGTGGATTGAGCATGCCGGTGAGCGTTACCTGCTACGCCGGACTTCCAACAACCGGCTGATTCTTACCAAGTGACGCAACACCCAAGATGAGACAAGACCTGCGAGAGTTTAAACCGGTGTTCGACGCAGAAGGCCCGGGTGGCGTGGCAGGGTGCGATTACCCGCTATTCCTCATTTGTCTTGATGCGTAAAGCATTCTTCCTGCTGCGTCTCTTGTTTCCGTTTCTCCCTGACGTGGATCGCCAGCCGCCGCCAGCTTTCCACACCTAATAACTGGTGGCACTGGCAGCCCGGTGCCAGGTGATCTGGAGGCTCAATATGTCGGTCATGGCATGGCCCATGGCGCCGGCGGCATCCCCCCTGCTAAGACAGTGCGGCGCTGCGCTTGGTGATCGGGTACTACGTTTGCAAGACGAACCGCTGGCGATCCTCAAGGCGTTGTATCGGCTGGGCTCTCTGGTCGTGACGACGTTTACATCCGGTTCCCGGGTGTCCCAGAACATGAACTACCCGGCGTTGACCGAGGGTGAGTGGTGGCTGGAATCCGTTGGTGAGCGCTGCCGCTTGAGACAAACGCTCAAGGTGCAGCAATGGCACTCGGTGCTGGCGGTGCTGGAGCCCACGGGAAACTTGCCCGCCCGAAGCCTGTTATTTCTCGATCATCATGGACAGCCACTGCAGCAGGTCGCGGTAGCGCCGAACAGTGGTGGTCTGGCGTTTGAGGAACTGGTGTGCGCCATGCTGCACCCGAATCAGCGGAGCCTGAGTCTTCCCGCCATTGGGCCGCGCCGGGATGGAAACAGATTAGATGGGTTGTCGGCACTGGAGCGTGATTGGGAGGCGAGTCAGGATGACGATGATTTTTCCCGACTATTGCTACGCTGCAATGATCAGCGCGCGATGCTTTACGGTGCTGTGCGGGACAGCTTTGCCTGTCAGGTGCGTCCAGAGACACTGGCGGTAGTGCTGGGAGAGGCCGCCGATCGGGATGCGGCGACGACCCTGTGCGTTGGCAACGAAGGGGTTCGGCTCTGCATGACTGCACCCTGGTCCTCGCCGCGCTGGCAGGGCAGTCACTGTCATCTGGCGCACAACGGTGCTCTGGTTTCTTTGGACATGGCGCAGATGCATACCCTGTGGCGGCTGCGCAAACCCGGAGACGGACAAGTGGTGACGGCCCTGGAGGCACTGGATGCCGATGGACACTGGCTGTGGACCCTGTCCGCCGGAGAGGATGAGCAACAGTGGCGCGGCTTATTGAGGGACAGCGTGGTGGGTTAGCTACGCGTGACGAGAAGCGAGTTTCGGCAGGCAAAACCGATGCCTATGGGGGCGGGTTTTCGCAACTCGAAACTCGAAACTCGTTACTCGCTTCAGCGCGTTCAAAAGTGTTCGTCGAACGCCTTCAACAGGCTGATGATTTCACTCATGTCCCGCTCCATTTCCTTTAGCGCTTCTTCTGCCATGGGGGCCACGTCACAGCTGGCAGGAAGAGGGACGCCGGCGTCCATCATGGCGCGAAAACGCGCCACAAATACCCACTGCAACCACTGACTGAAATCCATGGTGTCGGCAAAAAACGGCGTCTCGCTTTCGAAGGCGGCGGGTGTCGGTGGTTGGGTGGTCCACAGGCCCTGTTTTTCCAGTTCGGTCTGCAGGTCATCAAGAATGACGGTGAGGGCGGCATGTTTAGTCATTTAACTGGGCTACCAGGTCGGGGATTTCTTCGAGGGTGAGGATATGGTGGCTGGGGCGTTCCAGTTCAACCGGCCAGTCCATCTCCACCAGGTTGGCCCACACCGCATGCATGCCGTGCTCGCGGGCAGCATGGACATCTTCCAGAGGATGATCGCCAATGTGTGCGGCCTGAACGGGGGTGACGCTGGCATCCCTCAGGGCGGCAGCGAACATATCCGGAGCAGGTTTTCGCTTGCCGATGGTTTCGGCGGAGTGATGGAAGGCAAACAGATCATCGATGCCAATCATCTGCAGGTCAGCATTACCATTGGTGAGCGCCCCTAGCACATAGTGATTGGCCAGCTGCTCGAGTACGGCACGCGCACCGGGAAAAAAGCGTACCTGGTTGCGGGCGGTATGGAAGACCTTGAAAGCATCAAGGGCAATGCGGCGGGCTTCCGGTTCGCTGAAGCCATGCTCCACAAAGGCGCGGCTCATGGCGTCCTGACGCAGGGCAGTCAGGTTGTCCAGATACTGGGGTTTTTCCTTCAGCAGCGCCGTGCGCACCGCCCGCACCCGCTCGGCGCTTAGCGCGGCGGCGGCATCAGGATGGTTATCCGCAATCCAGTCACTGCAGGTCTTCTCCGCATGACGGATCACTTCGTCCACCGGCCACAGGGTGTTATCGAGATCAAAGGTGATCAGCTTGAGTTTACTCATGGGCGTATTGTAGCGCATGGGCAAAACTTAGGCCCGGCTATGGATGCGAAGCCGCTGTAGGAGCTTGCCTGCAAGCGATCCGAGCCTAAGCGAGGCAAGGATTCCAGAGGCGCGTTTCTATTGAGGGTGAGGGGTAGCACCCCTCGAGGGGCGAGCCGGAGGGGATTGTAGAGCCCTCCTGTGTGACTCGGCATCTGCTGATATGCCATCGCACTTTGACACGAGCGTGTCCTCGCCGGACGGGCCCAAAGGGGGAGCTGGCTCCCCCTATGGACTCCCCGCCACCCCGACTCCGTTCGACCCGCTCCGCGGGCACACTCCGGTACTCGCCCTGTGGCGGACGCAAAAAAAGACTCGCTCCGCTCAGACAGGTTTTTTTGCTCTACGCCGTCACAGGGCTCCGTTCCTCGACTCACTCTAACGGGGAAGATGCCGTGCTGAGGGGATTGGCGTTCTTGTATCGCGCAAACGTAGAGGATTGCTGCAGGAACCACTTGGGGTGCGAACACAAAGAGTTTCAAGTTGCGAGAAGCGAGTTTCTAAATGCCACCCTTGCCGCGCCCATGATTTTTTGATTTTCGAAACTCGAAACTCCGCTACGTTACGTTCCTGCAGTTAAAGGCTGGAATCAGGAAGATTCCTCATCATCCTCACTGCGGCGCTGGGCTCTCGGATGGGCTCCATCGTATACCTGGGCCAGGTGCTGGAAATCCAGATGGGTGTAGACCTGGGTAGTGGCCAGGTCGGCATGGCCAAGCAGTTCCTGTACAGCGCGCAGGTCGCCAGAGGATTCCAGCAAGTGAGTGGCGAAGGAATGGCGTAGCTTGTGTGGGTGGAGGTGGTCATCCAGTCCGCGTTCCAGAGCGTGTCGCTTGAGCCGTTGCTGCACGCTGGACGGCGACAGGCGCTTACCATTCTTGCTGAGAAAGACGGCCTTTTCGGCGCTGTCTTTCACAAACAGCGTGCGTGCCTTGAGCCAGCGTTTGAGCGCGGTCACTGCCGGTTTGCCCATGGGGAGCTGGCGGGTCTTGTTGCCTTTGCCCGTGACGAGCAGCTGGGCTGCAGACATATCGATGCTGTCGATATCCAGGCTGAGCAGTTCGGCCAGCCGCAGACCGCAGGCGTAGAACAGCTCCATGATGGCCTGGTCGCGCAGGCTTAATGGGTCGCCCTTGTCGATGCCGGCATCCAGAAGCTGGCTGACCTGATCCGCATCCAGTGCCTTGGGCAGGCGTTTGCCACTTTTGGGCGCACGCACGTCCATCACCGGGTTGTCTTTGGCAATGCCTTCGCGCATCAGGTAACGGTAAAAGGTGCGGAGGGTGGAGAGCTGGCGGGAAATGGTTTTGCCGCCCTTGCCCTGGCGGTGCAGCGTGGCCACCAGCGAGCGGATGTCGTGCACGGTGACGCCGGCCCAGTCCGGCTGCCGGAGTACCCGGGCGGCCTCTTTCAGATCACGCTGATAATTGCTGACGGTATGCGGAGACAACCGTCGCTCAGACTCAAGATGCTTGAGGAAGGAGTTAATCATTAATAGTGAAGAATCAATAACGTCAGAAGCGTCGTTCTTTTCACTATTCATTATTAGTTATTCACTATTCATTGATTTTTTCGCTGCCTGGTGCGGGTACTGGCGTAGCACTTCATGCAGGCGGCGGCTCAATACCTGGCCGATGTGAGTGATGAACAACGTGCCCAGAGAACTGCGGAAGTGCATGGCACTCTTGCTGCCAATGGCCAACAGCCCCAGGCGCCCCTGAAACTCCAGCGGCACCATGGCAGCAGAGCGGATATCCGTGGCGTGTTCCTTGAACAGCGCTTCCATTTCTTCCTGACGCATGGCACCGCACACGGCTTTGCCGTTACGCAGCAGGTGATTGAGGGCTTGTGGCAGGGCGGTGCTGTCTACACAGCGAATCTGGTTGCGCAAGTCACCCAGGATGGGCATTTCGCGGTCGTACAGCATCAGGGAGACGCGATCACTGCGGAAATCATCGGCCAGACTGGTGAGCAAGTTGCGGAACAGTTTTTCTGCACTGCGGGCTTCCAGCAGGGAGAGGGTCAGTCTGCGGGTCTTGTCGAACAGGTGGTCATTTTCCCTGGCCACATCAAGCAGGCCATTGAGGCGGTCGCGCAGCTCGGTATTGCGTTCGCGCAGGATGGAGGCCTGGCGCTCCAGCAGAGAGACGGCCTGCCCCTTGGGGTCGGGCAGGCGTAACAGCTCCAGCAGCTCAGGGCGCTGTTCAAAGAAGTCCGCGTTATCGCGCAAATAGGCGGCAACCTGATCGGCGCTTACCGGGCTGTGATCCGTCATCTGTCTATCCTGTGCTGGTGGGATCCGTCTGTGCGGATTCAGTCAATCTCGATGGTGCCATCATAGACACGGCTGGCAGGCCCTGTCATCCGAATGCCGCCGGTTCCGGCATATTCAACCTGCAGGCTGCCACCGGGCAGGTGAACAGTGACCCGCTCATCCAGAACGCCGCGTCGCTGGCCGATAACAACGGCGGCGCAGGCACCGGAACCACAGGCCAGGGTTTCACCCGCGCCGCGCTCGTACACCCGCAGGCGTATCTCGTTACGGTTGACGACCTGCATAAAGCCTACATTGACCCGCTCCGGGAACTGCTCATGGCTTTCCAGAACAGGACCAACGGTTTCCACCGGCGCGGTATCCACATTCTCCACCAGCAGGGTGCAGTGCGGGTTGCCAAGGCCCACCGCACCCACTTCCCAGGCTTGTGTGCCGGATACCAGGAAGTAGCTGTCAGCTTCTTCACTGGCGGTCATGGGAATGTCTTGCGGTGCCCAGCGCGGCGCGCCCATGTCCACGGTGACCTGTTCATCGTCGGTGATGGTCAGCGTCATCAGGCCGGCGGCGGTTTCTACTACCACTGCCGGTTTGTCGGTGAGTCCCTGATCGCGGACAAAGCGGGCAAAGCAGCGAGCACCGTTGCCGCACTGGCTCACTTCTGAACCATCGGCATTCAGGATGCGGTAGCGGAAGTCGGCTTCGCCGCCACGGGCCGGTTGCACGATCAGCATCTGGTCGAAGCCCACCCCGAAATGTCGGCTCCCGAGGCGACGGATTTCATCGGCGGAAAACGGCAGACCGTCCTCCGCTAGCGGCTGGCTAATGCCGTCGATGACCATGAAATCATTGCCGAGGCCGTGCATTTTGGTGAAGCGCAGGTTCATTGCAGGTGTCCGGTACAGGGTAAAAGGGTCATTGTACTCCGGCTGGCAGGCGGCGTCAGGGGGCGTGACGAGTCTCGAGTCGCGAGTTTCGAAGATCAAAACCGGTTTTGCCTTTCGTAACTCGTCACTCGCTTCTCGCTGCTACAATGCCGGCTCAGGTGTACAATGCGCCCCTTACACTCTTTCAGGCTGCCATCATGCTTTCCTATCGCCACAGCTATCACGCCGGCAACTTCGCCGATGTTCTCAAACACATCGTGCAGATTGCCATCATCGAGTACCTGAAAAAGAAGGATAAGCCCTTCACGGTGCACGATACCCATGCTGGGGCGGGGAACTACCTGATCGACAGTGATCATATGCAGAAGACCGGGGAATATCGCGCAGGCATTGAACGCCTGTGGGAGCAGCGTACCGGTGTCGGGGTGATTGATCAGTATGTGAGGCTCGTGAAGCAGCTTAACCCGGTGGGCAAGCTGCGCGAGTATCCGGGGTCGCCAAGAATCAGCGCCAGTTTGCTGCGTGAGCAGGACCGGCTGCAATGTACCGAGCTGCACAGCACTGACGTGGAACTGCTCAGCAAGCTGTTTGCCGGCAACAAGCAGGTGCGAGTGGAGAAAATGGATGCCTGGCACGGGTTCAAGGCCATGCTGCCGCCGCAGCATCGTCGCGGTATGGTGCTGATCGATCCTTCCTACGAGCTGGAGAAAGACTACCGGGAAATGCTGCCGGCGCTGCAGATGGCCATGGAGCGCTGGGCCACTGCCACCTATGCCATCTGGTATCCGGTGATGGACCGCAATCGCACTGAGTCGTTTATCCGTCAGTTTGTGAAGGCGGAGATTCCCAACATGTTGCGTGTGGAGCTGTGTGTGAAGCCGGATGCCTCCGGGCGCGGCATGACCGGTTCCGGCATGCTGGTGGTCAACCCGCCTTACACCCTGCCTCAGCACATGGCCCAGGCCATGCCGTTGCTGGAAAAGCACCTGTGTGAAACCGGCGGCCATACACTGGTGAAGCGGCTGACTGAAGAGCTGCCATGAGTGCGTTGCTGCGAACGGCCCGCCGCGAGGATGCTGCGGAGTTGTTGCGCCTGATCCGCTCGCTGGCTCGCTATGAGAAAGCGGAAGATCAGGTGGAAACCGATGAAGCACAGCTGGCGTCTACCTTGTTTGACGCTGGTGCTACCGCCCATGCAATCGTGGCCGAGCAAGATGGCCGGCTGGTGGGCATGGCAATCTACTTCTTCAACTACTCCACCTGGCAGGGGCGCAACGGTCTTTACCTTGAAGATCTGTTTGTGGAGCCTGCCTGTCGGGGAGCGGGGTTGGGCAAGGCGATGTTGGCGCAACTGGCCGCCATTGCCGTCGAACAGAATTGTGGCCGCTTCGAATGGAGCGTACTGGACTGGAACACCCCGGCCATTGAGTTTTATGAAAGCCTCGGTGCTCGCCCGCAGTCGGAATGGGTACGCTATCGTCTTGAGGGCGAGGCACTCAACGCGCTTGCTGGCACGGCGGGATAATTGTCCCGACGGCTGGCGCTGCAAGGAGCCCAAGGCACTGGTAGACTGCGCCGCTTTCAGCGCTACCGTGAGTGCTCACTCGCTGTCGGGGGCGTATAACTGAAAGTCCTTGTTCCGGATCCTGCCGTCATGACCGAATCCCGACTTCGTCGTCCCTCCCTTCTGGATGCCCTGTTTCCTATCCTGGTATTGATCAGCCTGCTGGCGGCGGCGGTGTACCTGTACGGTGATGATGCTTCCTACGGCCCCAACCAGGTTGCGTTATTGTTCTGTGCGGGTCTGGCCTCCCTGATTGGCCTCAAGAACGGTCTCTCCTGGCGGGAAATCGAAACCGCCATGGTGCAGGGTATCTCTGTGGCGCTGGGCGCCATTCTTATTCTGCTCTCCGTGGGTGCGTTGATCGGTACCTGGCGGCTGGCGGGCATCGTGCCATCCCTGATCTACTTCGGGCTGGAGCTGATGAATCCGTCCTTGTTCTACGCGGCGGCCTGTCTGATCTGTGCGGTCATCGCCTTGAGTATCGGCTCCAGCTGGACGGTGGCGGCCACCGTGGGGGTGGCATTGATCGGGGTTGCCAGTGGGCTGGGCTTGTCCCTCCCGGTGGCGGCGGGCGCGGTGGTGTCGGGTGCCTATTTTGGCGACAAGATTTCCCCGCTCTCGGAAACCACCAACCTGGCACCGGCGGTGGCCGGGTCGGAGCTGTTCGAGCATATCCGTCTGATGCTGTGGACCACGGTGCCGTCCATCGTGATTGCCCTGTTGATCTTTCTGGTGATGGGGCTGAGCACGGATATCCCGGAGGCAGGGGAGGATCGCATCGCGCCGTTGCTGGCGGGACTGGAGAGCCAGTTTCATATTTCCATGGTGCACCTGGTGCCATTGGGGCTGCTGCTGTTCATGGCGCTCAAGCGCATGCCGGCTTTGCCCGCCATCTTCATTGGTGCGCTGGTGGGCGGTGTCTGGGCGCTGCTGTTTCAGCAAGACGCTATTGCGGTGCAAGCCGGCGTGGAGAATCCGGACTGGGCGCTGACCCTGCAGGTGATCTGGCAGACGTTCTTTGCTGGCATCACCGTAGATGCCGGTGATGCGGCGCTCAACGATCTGCTCTCCGGTGGCGGTATGGCGTCGATGATGAACACCGTCTGGCTGATCATGTGCGCCATGGCCTTCGGGGCCGTGATGGAAAAAGCGGGTCTGCTGGCACGGCTGATTGAAGGCCTGCTGGGGATGGTGAAAGGGGCTGCAGGGTTGATCACGGCCACCCTGGCCACCTGTTTTGGCAGCAACATTCTCACCGCCGATCAATACATTTCCATCATCATGCCGGGCCGTATGTTCCGCGAGGAATACGAGCGCCAGGGGCTGGCGCCAGTGAATCTGTCCCGCGCCTTGGAAGATGGTGGCACCATCACCAGCCCGTTGATTCCCTGGAACACCTGTGGCGCCTACATGCAGTCCGTGCTGCTGGTGCCAGTCACCGACTATCTTTTCTTCGCGTTCTTCAACCTGGTCAATCCGGTGCTGGCGCTGGCCTATGCGTGGCTGGGCATCAAGGTGCTGCGACTCTCACCGCCACCAAAAAACCAGTCAGATACCCTGCAAGAGCTGCGCAGATAGGCTGTCAGGCAAAAGGCCCGCTCGGTTTTCCGGGCGGGCCTTTTTGCTTTTTGCCTGTCGCGTGAAGCGTGCTGTGCGTTGCGTATCTTTAGGGCAGCAACGATTCCAGCTTCAGTTGCTCGTCGAAGGTCTCCCGCTGACGCACCACAAAGGCCTGGTCGCCATCCACCATAATTTCGGCGGGGCGGTTGCGGCTGTTGTAGTTGCTGGCCATGGCGAAGCCGTAGGCGCCGGCACTGCGCACGGCGAGCAGGTCGCCGGTTTCCAGGGACAAGGCGCGATCCTTGCCGAGGAAGTCGCCGGTTTCACACACCGGGCCAACGATATCCCAGGTGCGGCAGTCGGCATCATGGGGCTTTACCGGCACGATGTTCTGCCAGGCCGAGTAAAGGCTGGGGCGGATCAGGTCGTTCATGGCGCCGTCGACGATGGCGAAGTTCTTGTGCTCGGTGGGCTTGAGGAACAGCACCTGGGTGATGAATACCCCTGCGTTGGCCGCAATGGAACGGCCGGGCTCGATGTGCACCGGCAGGTCGCCGGGAATGTGCTTGAGCAGGGCCTGCACGTAGGCGGCGCGGTCCGGCGGGGTCTCTTCGTTATAGGTCACGCCGAGGCCGCCACCCAGATCCAGGTGATGGATCTCGATGCCGACTTTCTGGAGGGTCTCCAGCAGTTTCAGTACCCGCTCCAGCGCGTCTTCAAACGGCGCCAGGTTGGTGAGCTGGCTGCCGATGTGGCAATCGATGCCGAGAATGCGGATATGCGGCATCTCGTGGGCGCGCTGGTACAGGGCCGGCGCCTTCTCGATATCCACGCCGAACTTGTTGTCTTTCAAGCCGGTGGAAATGTAGGGATGGGTCTGGGCGTCCACGTCGGGATTTACCCGAATGGCGATGGGCGCTTCCATCTCCAGCTCACCGGCCACCAGATTGAGCAGTTCCAGCTCGGCAGCAGATTCCACGTTGAAGCAGTGAATGCCTGCTTTGAGGGCGGCGGCCATTTCGGCGGCGGTCTTGCCGACACCGGAGAAGACGATCTTGTCCGGATCACCGCCGGCGCGCAGTACTCGCTCCAGCTCGCCACCGGAAACGATATCGAAACCGGCGCCGCAGCGGGCCAGCACATTCAGCACCGCCAGGTTGGAATTGGCCTTGACCGCATAGCAGACCTGATGGGGGTGGTCGCCGAAGGCTTCATCGAAGGCCTTGTAGTGTTCTTCCAGCGAGGCGCGGGAATACAGGTACAAGGGCGTGCCGAACCGTTCGGCCAGTTGCTCTACCGGCAGTTCTTCGGCGAATAGCTCACCGTCGCGGTACTGGAAATGATCCATGATCAGTCCTGTTGGTCGTCTTGCTGAACTTCGTCAGCGTTGTCTGGGGCCGGTTGGCTGGCGGCCGGCTGTACGGGTTCCTCAGGGGCAAAGTACAGCGGGCCTTTCTGGCCGCATCCGGCCAGCAGGGCAAGCAAGCACAGGGCGGGAAGACGCATGGTCGGGCTCCGGCGTTGGCTGGCGGCATGCGTAGGGCAGGCCGCCAGCAATGATGGCTTAGGCGTTACCGGTATTGTCCAGCGCTTCGCGAGCGCGGGCAACGGCGGCGCGAACCTGATCGGGGGCGGTGCCGCCAATATGGTTTCGGGCGCTCACGGAGCCTTCCAGGGTCAGGACGTCAAACACGTCGTCTTCGATCTGGTCACTGAACTGTTTCAGCTCGGACAGGGACATGTCGCTGAGGTCCTTCTTCTTCTCGACGCCATAGGCCACGGCCTTGCCGACGATCTCGTGGGAGTCACGGAAGGCGATGCCCTTGCGCACCAGGTAGTCGGCCAGATCGGTGGCGGTGGCGAAGCCGCGGCGGGCTGCTTCACGCATCACCTCGCGGTTGGGCTCCAGGGCCGGAATCATGTCACCGAAGGCGCGCAGGCAGCCCTTGAGGGTGTCCACCGCGTCGTACAGCGGTTCCTTGTCTTCCTGGTTGTCCTTGTTGTACGCCAGCGGCTGGCTCTTCATCAGGGTCAGCAGGCTGATCAGGTGGCCGTTGACGCGGCCGGTCTTGCCTCGTACCAGCTCCGGCACGTCCGGGTTTTTCTTCTGCGGCATGATGGAGCTGCCGGTACAGAAACGATCAGGCAGGTTGATGAAGTTGAACTGGGCACTGGTCCACAGTACCAGCTCTTCGCTGATGCGCGACAGGTGCGTCATGGTCAGGGCGGCCAGGGCGCAGAATTCGATGGCGAAATCACGGTCGCTTACCGCATCCAGAGAGTTCTCGCACACGCCGTCAAAGCCGAGCAGCTCACAGGTGCGCTGACGGTTGATCGGGTAGGTGGTGCCGGCCAGGGCGGCGGCGCCCAGCGGCATGCGGTTGACCCGTTTCTTGCAGTCCAGCAGGCGCTCACGGTCGCGCTTGAGCATTTCAAACCAGGCCAGCAGGTGGTGGCCAAAGGTCACGGGCTGGGCAGTCTGCAGGTGGGTGAAGCCCGGCATGATGGTGGCGGCTTCGCGCTCGGCCAGGTTGAGCAGGCCCTGCATCAGGTACAGGTACTGTTCTTCCATGATCAGCATTTCATCGCGCAGCCACAGGCGGATATCGGTGGCCACCTGGTCGTTACGGCTGCGCCCGGTGTGCAGCTTCTTGCCGGTAATGCCGATCTTGTCGGTGAGGCGCGCCTCAATGTTCATGTGAACGTCTTCCAGGGCCACAGACCACTGGAATTCGCCGGCTTCGATTTCCTTCTGGATTTCCGCCAGACCATTGATGATGGCGTCGCGCTCTTCATCGGTGAGCACACCCACTTCGGCCAGCATGGTGGCGTGGGCCTGGGAGCCGAAGATGTCCTGACGGTACATGCGCTGGTCGAAATTCACGCTGGCGGTGAATTCCTGCACGAACTGGTCGGTGGATTCGCTGAAGCGGCCGCCCCAGAGTTTGTTCTGCTGCTTGTCAGTCATCGTTCTTGCTCATCTAAAGCCGGAATTGCGGGCGCGCAGTATAGCAGGGACGGCGGAACCTCTGAATAACTGCGTGCGGGCCTCTGTGCAGTGAGATGCCGTGATCCCTCCCCTCGCCGTTATAACAATCCCTTGGGGCTGAAGCGATGTTCAGGTATAAGTGTCTCAAGGCTCATAATTTCTACTGATAAGGAGAAGGAATGGCGGCCATGGAAGAGCAGCCCTCCTCGAGCTTTCTGCCGGATCTTTGCAGTGCCCGCGCGGTACTGGTCGTTGTCGTTGTCGCGGAATTGCTGGCGCTGATGGTCACCCTGGTGGCCACTTACTACGATGATTTCAGTCTCGCCCGGCTGGCCACGACCTCGTTGTTCGTGCAGTGGGTGGGGCTCACATCGGCCGCGCTGGTGTGCCAGCTGCGCCCTCGACTCAACCGGTTGTCCTCTGACTCGGCCGCGGTGGCAGTGGTGCTGCTGGTGGTGTTGGATACCCTGGTCTTCAGCATCATTGCCAATACGGTGATGGGCTGGGTGGCCGGTGTTCTGCCGGTGACCTCGCTGGTGAATCAGGAAACACTGGTCAACGGGCTGATCGCCGCGATTATCTCCGGCCTGGTGATGCGCTATTTCTACGTTCAGGAGCAGCTGCGGCAAAAGGGGCAGGCAGAGCTGCAGTCCCGTATCCAGGCCCTGCAGTCCCGGATTCGCCCGCACTTCCTGTTCAATTCCATGAACATTATTTCCAGCTTGATTGCGGTGGACCCGGATGCTGCCGAGCAGGTGGTGGAAGATCTCTCGGTGCTGTTTCGCGCCAGCCTGAAAAGCACGGGTGCCGAGGCCTCACTGGAGGATGAACTGGAGCTGTGTCGCCGCTATATTCATATTGAACAGCTGCGCATGGGCGAGCGTCTCAGCGTGGAATGGGATATTCAGGTGAATGCCGCAAAGATCCCAATTCCACTGTTAACCTTGCAACCCTTGCTCGAAAATGCCATTTATCATGGTATCCAACCGTTGGCTGCGGGTGGTCTGGTGACCATTCGGGCCGTGGAAGTGGACGGGATGCTGTTACTGTCGGTGAGTAACCCCAAACCATCCGGTGATGGCCATCACAAGGGCAACCGAATGGCACTGGAGAATATTCGCCACCGCCTGGAAGCCCTGTATGGTGATCAGGTGGGGGTGGAGGCCCGACCGCAAGAAAAAGAATACGAGATCGAGATTCGATATCCGCTGCAACGATAAGGGATGAAAATTATGCGGGTACTAGTGTGTGATGACGAACAGCTGGCCCGGGATCGACTGAAGCGTCTGGTCGAGAAGGCTGATAACGTGGAAGTGGTGGCCGAGGCGGCCAACGGTCGCGAAGCCATTGAACAGGCCCAGGAGCATCGCCCGGACGTGGTGCTGATGGATATCCGCATGCCGGAAATGGATGGCATGGAGGCGGCCGAGCACCTCAGCAAGATCGACAACCCCCCGGCTATCATCTTCTGTACCGCCTACGATGAGCATGCTCTCCAGGCGTTCAAGGTGCATGCGGTGGACTACCTGCTCAAGCCGGTCAGCCTCAGCGACCTTGAGGTGGCGCTGGCCAAGGCCCGCACCCTCAACCGGGTACAGCTGGCAGAGCTGGGCCGGGAGGTCAGCGAGGAGAAACCCCGTCGCCGGGGCCATATCAGCGCCCGCACTCACCGTGGTCTGGAACTGGTGCCGGTGGACGATGTGCGTTACTTCCTGGCCGACCAGAAATACGTGACGGTGTGCTTCAGTGAGGGGGAAGTCCTCATCGACGAGACCCTCAAGGATCTGGAAACCGAGTTTGGCGAGCAATTCGTGCGTATTCACCGCAATGCGCTGGTGGCCCTGAAATACATCGAAGGGATGGAGCTGGCCACGGCCGGACATCATCAGGTACGTCTACGCGGCATTGAGGAACGATTGACCGTGAGCCGCCGCCATGTGGCTGGCTTGCGCAAGGTGCTGCAGAGTCTCTAGGCCATGGCAGATCGGGTAATTAACACGATTACCCGGTCATGCTAGCCTTGGCTCTGCTGGGGGTATGCCTCAAATAACAACAACAGGAAAAACGTCATGAAGAAATTCCTTATGCTGCTGGCCAGCGCCGTGCTGCTGAGCGGCTGTGCCACTGCCACCATGCCGGTATCCGGCCTGCTCTATGCCAACGTGAAGGCGCCGCTGACCGCCACCGCTTCTACCGAGAAGCCGACTCGCGTTGGCCGTGCTTCCACCCGTTCCATCCTTGGCCTGATCGCCTCCGGCGATGCCACCATCCAGACCGCTGCCCGCAACGGTGGCATCACCGAGATCCACCACGTGGATTACGAAGCGCAGAACTTCTTCGGGGTGCTGGCGGAATATACGGTGGTTGTGTACGGCAACTGATCCAGCCGCGAGCAGCGAGTGACGAGTTGCGAAAACCTGTTTTACTTCCCAGGTTTTGCTTTTCGTAACTCGCTTCTCGTAACTCCACTTCCCTTCGCGCTGAATCTCTCCTAATTGCTGCTTAAACTGATAGACTGTCGGCCTAAATTCACAGCCTTCAGGATGCCCCATGTCCCGCGAAATCTTGCGTATCGCCACCCGTTCCAGTCCGCTGGCCATCTGGCAGGCAGAGTATGTACAGGCGCGTCTGGAAAGCCTGCACGAAGGGTTGAGCGTGGAGCTGGTGCGGATCAAGACGCAGGGGGACAAGATCCTCGATACCCCGCTGGCCAAGATCGGCGGCAAGGGCCTGTTCGTCAAGGAGCTGGAAGAGGCGATGATGGACGGCCGCGCGGACATTGCCGTGCATTCCATGAAGGATGTGCCCATGGAGTTGCCACCGGGGTTTGAGCTGCCGGTAATCTGCGAACGGGAAGATCCCCGGGACGCGTTTGTGTCCAATACCTACGACAGCCTTTCTTCCTTGCCTCAGGGTGCCTGCGTGGGCACCTCCAGTCTGCGCCGTCAGGCCCAGCTGAAAGCCAACCGTCCCGATCTGGTGGTAAAAAGCCTGCGTGGCAACGTGCAGACCCGACTCGGCAAGCTGGATGCCGGCGAGTTTGATGCCATCATTCTGGCCGCTGCGGGCCTCAAGCGCCTCGAAATGCACGAGCGCATTCGTTACGAAATGCCCCCGGAGGAGTCTCTTCCCGCCGTGGGGCAGGGTGCGGTTGGCATCGAATGTCGTGAGGGAGATGCCCGCACCATCGCATTGCTCAGCCCGCTGAGCGACAAGGACACCTGGGACCGTGTGGTGGCGGAGCGCGCCATGAACCGCCGTCTGGAAGGGGGGTGTCAGGTGCCGATTGCCGGTTTCGCCCTGCTGGAAGGGGACGAGCTGTGGATGCGGGCGCTGGTGGCCGAAGAAGATGGCAGTCGGGTATTGCGGGTCGAAGGGCGTGCTCATCGGGCTGACGGCGCCGAGTTGGGCGTGCGTCTGGCAGAAGAGCTGCTGGGCAAGGGCGCCGATGCCATTCTTCAGGCGCTGTACCAGAAGCACTAAGTCATGAATGTGCTGGTGACCCGCCCTGAAGGTCAGCAACAGCCATTATTGGATGCGCTGATTCAGGCGGGCTATGGTGCGGACCATTGTCCTGCCCTGCTGATTGAGCCCGAGCCAGTGAGTGGAGATACTGGCCGTGTTCTGATGGAACTGGATCAGTTTCATGCCGTTTTTTTTGCCAGCGCCAATGCTGCACGTCTCGCCCTTTCTGCCATGGCGGATCTCTGGCCACAGTGGCCGGTGGGTGTTCACTGGCTCGCCGTGGGCCGGGCTACGGCCGCGGAGCTGGTGTCATGGCATCTGGAGCCGGAGTTGCCCGACCGGGGCTTCAACAGCGAAGCCGTGCTGGGTTTGTCTTGTCTGCAGGATCTCGCCGAGAAAAAAGTGCTGATCTGCCGTGGTAACAGCGGCAGGGAGCTGCTGGCCGATACCCTGTCAGCCCGAGGTGCCACAGTTACTTCACTCTCTTTCTATCAACGCTCACCCAATCTGCAGTTTCAGGTGCCCTCAAGGTGTGACTGGCTCATGGTCACCAGTGTAGAAAGCTGGCATGCGATTTCAGAACATGTGCCGGCTCGCTGTGGTGTTATTGCAGCCGGAGACCGTGTAGCAAGCGCTGTCGCGGAAGATTTCAATGGTGAGATCCGGGTGGCAGCCAGTGCCCACGATGAAGATATGCTGGCCGCGTTACCCGAATTGACCTGATTGCGCGTGCGGCGACATTACATTGTTTAATGGACACCGTGCCTTGCCCCCATTAAGGTTTTTCAGGTGTCGTTTAATTGCGAATTAAAACAACCAGATCATGGAGCTGTCATGACGCAGGACCGCCTTTATTCCCGCCAGACTGGTATGACCCGTTGGCTTGTACTCGTCATTCTGATTCTGGCTGGCGTCATTGGTGCCGGTGGCTGGTTGGGCTGGCAGGAATATCAGCGTCTGCAGGCTGACAAGTCGGATGTGGTCGGGCAGATGGAAAAGCTCAAGTCCGACATGGCTGCCCAGCGCAGCGAAGTGCAGGGAGCCCTGGCTGCGTTTGAGAAGAAACAGGCTGAGCAGGCTGCCCAGAGGGTAAAAGACCAGGCGATCCTCACCGACATGAAAACCGGTGGCCAAAAGCTGTGGCTGATCAATGAAGCCCGTGCTTTGGCCAGCCTCGCCAGCCAGCGATTGTTGCTCACCCAGGATGCCATGGCGGCGCGTCGCTTGCTGGAAGCCGCCGATGGTGTGCTGGCACGCATTGATGATCCTTCTGTATTGGTTGCGCGTCAGGCCCTGGCGGTGGATATGGACAAGCTGAGCCGTGCCAACAAGGTGGATGTCCAGGGCATGGTGCTGCAGTTGGGGGCTTTGCGTCAGACGGTGGCCGAGCTGGCGGTGCCGGTGGAAGAAGCGCCGCCGGAGCGTGATACCCCGGACGTCAGCCAGCCCTGGTGGAAAGATGTGCTTGATCGCATGCCGGTAACCGTGCGTCATCACGACGGCCGGGTGCCGCTGCCCCTGTCTGCCGAGCAGGCCTCACTGGTTCGCCTGACGCTGGATGGCAGCCTGCAGCAGGCCCAGCTGGCATTGATGCAGGGCCGCGGTGAAGCCTACCAGCAGGCGCTCACCAATGCGGACCTGACCCTCAAGCAGTGGTTCCGCAAGGATGACCCGCGAGCCTCCCACATGCGTGAGGTGCTCTCCGAAATGGGTGGCCAGCAGGTGGCTTATGTGTTGCCCGAGATCGGCGCTGGCCTGACCGCCATCGAAGCTCTCAAGCGCAAGGAAGGTGACGCATGAAGAAAGTCGTCCTGCTGGTTGTCGCTGCGCTGATTGCTGCCCTGGTGATGGGGCGCTGGATGGCTGCTGACTCCGGTTATGTGCTGGTCATCCGGGATGATTTTTCCATGGATACCACGCTGGGGTTTGTGGTGTTGATGGGGATCGTGGCGGCGGTGGCCCTGGTGGTGCTGACGCTGCTGGGCAATGCGGCCTGGAACATGTTTGAACCGGTGCGCGCCACGCGTCGCTGGAAAAAAGCCGTGGCTGCCCGTCGGCTGCGTGCGGGGTTCCTGCAATTGGTGGATGGTGAGCTGGAGAAATCCGAGCGGCTGCTGGTGGCTGCTGGTGAGGATGGCGAATGGCCGCTGCTGGCCTGGTTGTTGGCAGCGGAAGCGGCCCAGGAGCAAGACAACATCGAAGCTACGCAGCGCTATTTGGAAAAGGCGGGTAGTGATCAGCGCGGGCGCTTGGTCGCCGGTCTGATGAAAGCCCGCTTTGCACTGGATGACGGTTACCCTGACCAGGCTCGCCAGGAGCTCAAGGTGCTGGCCGACATTGCTCCGCGAAACAAACGCATCCTGCGCACCTATGCCCAGGTGCTGGAAAGCCAGCGTGACTGGGTGGCGTTGTGTGATCTCATGCCGCGCCTCAAGCGTGCGTTTGGCGATGGAGAAGCGCGTCGTGAACGGCGCGCCTGGCTTGCCCTGTTGCAGGAAACGGCTCGCAAGCCCGGCTTTAATGATGCTGACAGCCGTCGTGAAGAATTGCGCAAGCTCTGGAAGGAGGTGCCGATTCAGCTCAAGAACGATCCGGCCATGGTCGCCCGCTATACCGGTTTTCTGGCTCAGCTTGGCGGTGGCAAGGGCGCGCTCAACCTGGTGCGCGAACAGCTCGACGTGCAATGGGATGACCGGTTGCCGCCGGTACTGGAAGCCATTGATGATGTGCCTCCGGACGACCTGCTGCAGATTCTTGAGCGCTGGCTGGAACAGCGCCCGGGTAATGCTGCGGTGTTGATCACTGCTGGCCGTGTTGCGCTGAAAGCCCGCCTGTGGGGCAAGGCCCAGGGTTTCTTTGAAGCCGCGGCCAATTCCAGCCAGAGTGCAACTGCATTGGCTGAATTGTCCCGTCTCTATCAGGCGCTGGGTGATACCACCAAGGCCATGAAGGCGTTCGAGAAACGCCTGGACAGCCTGCAGGGGGAGCTGCCTGCGCTGCCGCTGCCTGACAAAGCGGTTTAATTAACGCTGCACGCAACACGCTACACGCAAAAGCCGCGCCCATTGGCGCGGCTTTTTTGTGTCAGCTTTCTCCGTAGGAGCCTGCCTGCAGGCGATCCGAGTCCAGGCGAGGCAGGCAAGAGGCGAGTAACGAGTTTCGAGTTGTGAAAACCTTTCAATCCCGGTGCTTTTGCCTTTCGAAACTCGTACCTCGTCACTCGCTTTTATCGCCTGCAGGCAGGCTCCTGCGGCATAAGAGGGAGAGAACTTCGGTGGATCAATCCCGCGGCGCGTAATCGAATACGTCGGAGTGGATATTTTCCGCAGGCACGCCTTCTTCCACCAGCGCATCGAACACCGCCCAGGCCATGGGTGGAGAGCCGCCAAGGAAGAACAGAGGGAGCGCCGGTTCGCTCAGGGCGGCGAGGGCGGCTTCGTGTACGAGGCCTTGCTGATGATCAGGGTGCTGCATATCGGACAGCGCGGTGGTGGCTTCGAAATCCTTCAGCTGGCGGGTCCAGTCACGCAATGGATCAGTCAGATAGAGGTCTTCGGCGACACGGGCTCCCCAGAACAGGCGAGTTGGCTGCTGAAAATCCAGCTCTATCAAGCGCTCGATCATGGCCTTCACCGGGGCAAAGCCGGTGGAGCCACAGATGAACCACACCGGTTGCGCCGGTGCTTCATCGATAAAACGAATGCCGGCGGGGAGCGTCACGCTGATGGTGCTGTCGGTGGTCAGGCTGGCCATGATGTCCTGGGCGGCACTGTTATCGTCGCCATGACGGACATGCAGCTCCATTTGCCTGCCCTGGCAGGCATTGGCAATGGAGAACGGATAGCACTCGCCATGCAGGTTGAGCATCAGATACTGGCCTGCATGCCAACGGATGCGCTTGCCTGCGGGCAGGGTCAGCCACACACGACTGACGTCGTGGTTGAGGGATTCAATTTTGCCAATCTGGCAGTTCAGGGTGTGCACCGGTAATTCGCCGGGAGCCGTCACATCGGACACGCTAATCTCGCAATCGCTCAAGGGCTGGGCAATGCAGTATAGCACCTGGCCACTGCCGGCTTCGCCCGCATGAATGGTGTGGTTTTTTTGCTGAACGTGACCGGTTGTCAGTGCGCCTGTGCAGCGCAGGCAATTGCCGTTACGGCAGGCCATGGGAAAGCTGAAGCCGGCCAGCTGGCCGGCGTCAATAATCTTCTGGTCTTCACGGCAGGGGAAAGTGCCCTTGCCGTTGACGGTGATGGTGTAGGTCGTCATCAGGGGAGAGACGCGAGTTTCGAGTTACGAGTCGCGAAAAGCAAAAAGGTTAGTGTGACTTCAGGGTTTTGCCCTTCGAAACTCGTTCCTCGCAACTCGAAACGGTCTTTAACCACCAACGCCCACGAATAGCGCCACGATACAGCCCATGCCGAAGGCCCAGACCAGTGTGCGAGCGCTGGCCCAGTCGGCCACGTAGCAGATGGTGAACATGACCCTGCTGAGGACAAATGCCAACGCAATACCATCGATGGTGCCCTGGGGAGAGGTTGCGGCCAGGTGGGCGATGATCACGGCAGCAGCAAAAGCCGGCGTGACTTCAAAACCATTTTGCTGCGCCCAGTGAGCACGCTTGCGGCTGCCTTCCAGGGTTTCCAGAAATTCACGCGGGTTGTGGTTTTGTTTGGGCCCAAAGCCACCCTGGAATTTGGCGATCCCGGTGGACAGGTAAGGCAGAAAGATGGCGGCAAGCACGCACCAGTAAGCAATGGTCATGGCGTTCTCCTGGGGATTATTGGAATAACAGAAGCCCATGAGAGCATGGCGACTGGCTCACAAGAGCGGTGGTCGCCATGCCCGCATGGGCTCCTACATAGACGCCGGATGCTGGCTCAGGCGTCGTCGTTCTGACGTGAGGTTGAGGCTAACAGGCTATGCTCGATGATCGCAAAGCGATCTTGTCCCCAGATCATGTCATCCTGAGTCAAAAAGGTGGGTACGCCCCAGCTGCCGGCCGCCATCATGGCGTTGCGGTTGTCTTCGGCGCGGTCACGCCAGCTGTCGTCATCCAGCCAGCGACGGGCCCGTTTCCAGTCCAGTCCGGCGGTTTCCACCAGAAACTTCAGGCCATTGTCGCTGGCCGCGTTGATGCCCTTGCTCCAGATGCCGGTGGCGGCAGCGCGGAGCCACTCGCGCAGTCGGCCCTCCTTTTCCGCGAAAGGCCAGATGGCCATGCAGCGTTCTACACCGGCCCCCACTGGATCGCACACCCGGCCAAACGGAACCTGATGCAGGCGCGCTTCCCGGGCCGCGTCCTTGAGAATGTAGAAGCGTTTTTCCTTCGGCACGCTCAAGCCTCGCATCACCATGGGCAACACCGGACGAATCTTCAGGTTCAACCCGTAGTGATCCGCCAGGGCATAGGCCCGTGACAGGGCGATATAGGAATAGGGGCTGCGGAACGAAAAAAACAGCACCAGCGGTTTGCCTTTCAGGGCGGGCTCGCTGCGGGTCAGCTGGGCACGCTTGGCTCGGCCATAGGGCAGCGGCCAGTCCTGGGTGCCCAGGCCGAGTTCATTGAGACGATGCCCGAGATGATCGAGGCGCTCCACGCTCCAGTACCACTCGCCTTCATAGAACAGGGTGCCAGTGAGATAGTGACCATCGCTGAGAAATTGATCGCGGCGCGCCTCCAGGGCCAGTTGGGCTTGATCGGAGGGCATCTGGCCATACTCGCTGAGCAGCATTTCCAGCTTTTTCAGATCATGCCGCCAGAGAGCATCGGCCAGTGCCGCGGCCAAGCTCCAGAACCGCTCATCTTTTTCGTGGTGCAACAGGCAGCGGGTAGCGGCCAGGCTCACTTCCCGCTGGGGCAGCTGCCAGTCGGCGGGAAAATCCAGACCGTGCAGTGCGGCCAGTTGGCGAGCGTCGCGGGGTGCCAGCTCAGCCAACATGTCGGCGGCCGGGTACATCTGCTGATCCAGATACAGCATGACCCGCGGGGTAATCTGGATGCCAAAGTGACGGGCAAAGCGCGGCAGCACCTGAGCCATGAGCACCGAGTAGGGGTCATCAATGCGGAAATAAAAGGTGGCCTGGTGGGGCTGGCGGCGCAGAACCCGACGCCATTCCAGCAAGCGGCGACGAAACTGTTGCAGGCTTTCGCTGGTAATCAGGCCCGCGAACAGGGGCATCAACTTGTGTTTGAGGCTCATGCGATCGGAAGCTCCTTTGGCATGGGGCACGTTTATGGCCAGACTGAAGACTATACCCCAAGGCTTCCATGTGGTTCCGTGAAAAGGCGTAAAACGCTCGACGCCGGACGCTGGACGGTAAAGGCGAAATCCCGCTCTGCCCCTCACGTTGATCTTTCTGCGTCTGGCATCGGGCGTCCGGGGTCAAGCATTCCCGAGGCACAAAAAAAGGCGGGCCATAAAAATGGGCCCGCCTTTTTTGTGCTCAGGGAATTACTCCCCGATCTGGCTCAGATCGCGCACTGCGCCTCGGTCGGCGCTGGTCGTCAGGGCCGCATAGGCTTTCAGGGCGGCGGAGATGCGGCGGGGGCGGATCTCCTTGGGCTTGAATGCCAGCTTGCCACGATTTTCCATGTGGGTCCGGCGGTGGGCCATCTCCTCGTCACTGATATCCAGCTTGATGGTGCGGTTGGGGATATCGATGGCAATGGTGTCGCCTTCTTCTACCAGTGCAATCGCGCCGCCTTCAGCGGCTTCCGGAGAGGCATGGCCAATGGACAGCCCGGAGGTGCCACCGGAGAAACGGCCATCGGTGAGCAGGGCGCAGCTCTTGCCCAGACCTTTGGATTTCAGGTAGCTGGTGGGGTAGAGCATTTCCTGCATACCGGGGCCCCCTTTCGGGCCTTCGTAGCGGATCACCACCACATCGCCGGCCACGATCTGGTCACCGAGGATGGCGCGCACCGCGGAATCCTGGGATTCGAACACACGGGCACGACCCGTGAAGGTGAGGATGGAATCATCCACACCCGCGGTTTTTACGATGCAGCCGCGCTCGGCGATGTTGCCGTACAGTACGGCGAGGCCGCCATCTTTGCTGTAGGCATGCTCGTAATTGCGGATACAGCCATTTTCGCGGTCATCATCGAGGCTGTCCCAGCGGGTGTCCTGGCTGAAGGCAGTCTGGGTGGGGATGCCGGCGGGGCCAGCGGTGTACATTTTCTTCACCGCCTCATCGCTGGTGCGTACGATGTCGTAATGCTCCAGCGCATCGCCCATGGTAGCGGAGTGCACAGTGGGGCAGTCGCGGTGCAGCAGGCCGGCACGATCCAGCTCGCCGAGAATACCCATCACGCCACCAGCACGGTGCACGTCTTCCATGTGGTATTTCTGGGTGGCAGGGGCCACCTTGGACAGGCAAGGCACCTTGCGGCTCAGGCGGTCGATATCTTCCATGGTGAAGCCGATCTCGCCTTCCTGGGCGGCAGCCAACAGGTGCAATACCGTGTTGGTGGAACCGCCCATGGCGATGTCCAGGCTCATGGCATTCTCGAACGCCTTGAACGAGGCCACGTTACGGGGCAGCACGGATTCGTCATCCTGTTCATAGTACTTGCGAGTGATGTCAACGATGCGACGGCCCGCTTCCAGGAACAGTTCACGGCGATCCGCATGGGTGGCCAGCAGGGAGCCGTTACCCGGCAGGGACAGGCCCAGGGCCTCAGTCAGGCAGTTCATGGAGTTGGCGGTGAACATGCCGGAGCAGGAACCACAGGTGGGGCACGCAGAACGCTCCACCTCGTTCACGGTTTCGTCGTCCACGCTGTCGTCGGCGGCCATGACCATGGCGTCCACCAGGTCCAGCTTGTGCTCGCCCACCTTGGTCTTGCCCGCTTCCATGGGGCCGCCGGACACAAAGATCACGGGGATATTCAGGCGCATGGAGGCCATCAGCATGCCGGGGGTGATCTTGTCACAGTTGGAGATGCAGACAATGGCATCGGCACAGTGGGCGTTCACCATGTATTCCACGGAATCGGCAATGATGTCGCGGCTCGGCAGGGAATAGAGCATGCCGTCATGGCCCATGGCGATGCCGTCGTCCACCGCAATGGTGTTGAACTCCTTGGCAATCCCGCCGGCTTTCTGGACTTCTTCCGCGACCAGCTGGCCCAGATCCTTCAGGTGCACGTGACCGGGCACAAACTGGGTGAAGGAATTGGCGATGGCAATAATCGGCTTGCCGAAATCACCGTCCTTCATGCCCGTGGCACGCCACAGGGCGCGGGCACCGGCCATGTTGCGGCCATGGGTGGTGGTACGGGAGCGATATTGCGGCATGGGAACCTCGTTATGATCGATAACTGTGCAAAGGGGAGACATTGTAACCCACAGAGGGGGGTTCTCACAGGCGCCGGGCACCTATTGGGAGCGGGCTGATGTGTGGGAGATCCAGCTTGCTGGAGGAATGCTGAGTAGGCTTTGGCATCCTGCCTGTATACCTGCCAGTCGAGTTGAAATTTTTCACGCTGACAGCCGTGCTTGTCCTCGCCGCAACGTACCCAGACGAGCATAAAGTCCCAAAGGGGGAGCGGGCTCCCCCTTTGGACTCCCCGCCACCCCGACTCCGTTCGACCCGCTCCATGGGCACACTCCGGTACTCGCCCTGTGACAGACGCAAAAAAGACTCGTTCCGCTCAGACAGGTTTTTTGCTCTACGCCGTCACAGGGCTCCGTTCCTCGACTCACTCTAACGAGGAAGACGTCGTGCTGCTGGTGCCAAGAATGTCAAAAGTTCAATTTGAGCGTTAATCAAGATCTGTTTGATCCGAGGGAGCAAGCTCTGCACGAACGGTTTTCATTCTGGGTAGAGACTCTTTTGCTGATTTATCTGCAAAGCTGTATGCGAGGGAAGCCATGAACGCTATAACTATGACAATTACGAAAAAAATCCACGAATAGGAGATTAACGACCCTAGCTTACGAATGATTTCTTCTGATTTTTTTGGGAAAAACTTCTGAATTAACCACTCAAAACCTGATATGAGCAAAGCGATAGCAAGAAAAACGGCCAAAATTAAGAAAATTATAATGATGAGTTTTCCAATGCCATATGCCAAGTTGGCATTAGTAATGTTTTCTTCATTGTCGAAGTTTTTTAACCCCTCAATTGTTCCTTCTAGCGAGGCTTGCTTGGGTTCGTTGCTGGCATAAACAACTTGAGTCTTGAAGCCGTCGCCAGGCTCCATAATATCTGCGGAAACTATTAAGGAGTTGCTGTTTTCAGTGAAAATGACATCTGCATTTAGAATGTCTTGTCTGGTCTGCTCTATAACGAAAGCGCCGATAACTCTGGTCGAGTGAGGGTAATTGATTTTTAGTGGTTTTAGTATGTTGTTTTTCCTAATGGAACTGTTTCCATTGTTCCATATGGTTATTTCGTTGAGATAAATATTGCTTTCTATTTCTTTTCCTGTGCTGCTGGAAACTATTTTTATGCCGGGGTCGAAAAAACTTGTGTTCCCTGAAAAAATAGTATGATTTGGTCCTGCGATGAACGCGAGTTCCCTCGACTGTTTCGAGGCTGTATAGAAATATACTGACAGAATTATCCCAAGAAGGCCTACTATGGTTCCAAGGACTCCTAGGGCGTTATTCTTTAAATATTCCATTACCTTAATATCTCACAGCAACTTAACAAACACCTTCGAATTCCGCTGCCAGTTATACAGCGACTGCCGAGCTCCCGGCAGAGCTTCGACTCCAGCTGACTCAAACCCTTGCTGCTGGAACCAGTGGGCGGTGAGGGTGGTGAGCACGAACAGGCTTTGCAGGCCTTGTTCCCGTGCGCGCCGCTCCACATAGCCAAGCAGTTGTGCGCCGCGTTCGCCTTTGCGATAGCTGGGATGCACGGCCACGCAGGCCAGTTCGCCGGTTTTGTCGTCCGGGAACGGGTAGAGGGCGGCGCAGGCGATGACCATGCCGTCCCGTTCGGTGATGGCGAAGCGGTGGATTTCGGTTTCCAGCAGTTCCCGCGAACGGCGTACCAAGGTGCCGTCGGCTTCCAGTGGTTCGATCAGTTCGAGAATGCCGCCCACGTCTTCGATGCGCGCTCCGCGCACGGTTTCATAGGTTTCCCGGGTGACCAGGGTGCCGCAGCCGTCGCGGGTGAATAGCTCCTTGATCAGGGCACCATCCACACTGGCGTCCAGCAAATGGGCACGGCCCACGCCATTGCTGGCGGCGTGGCAGGCGGCGGTGAGCTGGCGGTCGATGTCGCTGTCCTGGAACAGGTCCTCGGCCAGCAGTTTGCCTGCATCCTGGGGAGACAGCTCGCGCAGCAGGTTGTCGTTGCCATCAGCGAGGCGCAAGCGGTTCCCCATCAGGATCAACTTGTCGGCCCCGAGGGCGATAGCGGCGGTGGAGGCCACTTCTTCGGCGTTGACATTGAACAGCTCCCCGGTGGGCGAGCAGCCCACGGGGGAGAGCAGGACCACGTTGCCGGCGGTATGCTGCTGGCGAATGGCGTCCACATCAATGCGCCGTACTTCGCCTGTGTGCTGGTAATCAAAGCCATTACGCACGCCCACCGGCTTGGCGACCACAAAGTTGCCACTCACCAGCCGGATGCTGGCGTTGTGCATGGGGGAGTTGGCCAGCCCCATGGAGAACAGACCTTCCAGCTTCAGACGCAGGGCGCCCACCGCGGCCATGACACCATCCAGCGCGGCGGCATCGGTGATGCGCATGTGCTGCTCGAAGGTGGATTCAATGCCGGATTCGGCCAGCCGCGCGCTGATTTGCGGACGCGCACCATGGACCAGCACCAGCTTGATGCCAAGGCTGTTGAGCAGGGCCAGGTCATGAATCAGGGTGGCCAGGGCAGGGCCATCCAGCAGTTCACCGGCCAGCATGACCACAAAGGTTCGGCCACGATGCGCATTGATATATGGCGAGGAGTGACGGAACCAATGAACCTGATTGTCGGGTGTGGTGCTGGACACGGTGTTTTCCCTGAAGGTGCGGGGTAAGTGATTGATTGGCCAGTATAGCCAGTGGGGGCGTGCGTGCGCTAGCGGTCGGCTACGGAGTCGCTGTGGAACCTGCCTGGAGGCGAATGGGCGCAAGAAGGCCGGAGTCAAGTTTCGAGTTGCGAGTAACGAGTTTCGAAAGGCAAAACCTCGCTTTGTCTTTCAGGTTTTCGCAACTCGAAACTCGTACCTCGTCACTGGTCTTTTCGCTTGCAGGCATACCCTGAAGGGCACAGAGAGCTCCCACAATGGCGATGACGGAAGTTACGTCAAACAAAAACGCCGCCCGGAGGGCGGCGTTAGCGTGTTGCTTGCTGCGTGATGCGTGCAACCTCTCCTTAAGCGCCAAACAGGCCCTTGAAGAAGTAGAAGAACAGGATGGACAGCAGCGCCCCAGCGGGCAGGGTGACGATCCAGGAGGTGAAGATGGTGCCGATCACGCGCAGGTTCAGTGAGCCGATGCCGCGCGCCATGCCCACACCAAGGATGGCGCCCACCAGGGTGTGGGTGGTGGAGATCGGCAGGCCGGTGCCGGAAGCCAGTACCACGGTGGTGGCGGCGCCCAATTCGGCAGCGAAACCTCGGGACGGGGTCAGCTCGGTGATTTTCTTGCCGACGGTGGCCATCACCCGGGCACCGAAGATGGCGAGACCAAAGACGATACCCATGGCGCCGACCAGCAGGATCCAGCTGGGCATGGCTGCCTTGGCGCCAACCTGACCACCGGACACCAGCACGCTGTTGATGGCGGCCAGTGGGCCAACGGCGTTAGCCACGTCGTTGGAGCCGTGGGCGAAGGCCATGGCACAGGCGGTGAAGATCATCAGTACCGCGAACACGCGCTCCACGGAGCTGAAGCGGAAGTCCTTGTCGGCTTCCGGATCCGGCTTGATGCGGCTGAGGAAAACGGTGCCCACGGCCATGACGATGGCGCCGCCCACCAGTGCGAGCAGAAAGCTCTGCATGAAGGTGAGATGCAGGCCCACGTGCTTGAGGCCCTTGATCATGGTGACCATGGAGATCACGAAGCCCACCAGGAACATGTAGAAGGGCACCACCTTCTTGGCGCGTTCGAAGGGGTCGTCGTGGTTGAGCACCAGCTTCTGCACGCTGCGTATCAGCGCGAAGGAAATAAAGCCGGCCAATAAGGGAGAGGTAACCCAGCTGGCCACGATGGAGCCGACCTTGTCCCAGTGCACCGCTTCCATACCCAGGCCCACGGCAGCAAAGCCGACAATGGCACCGACGATGGAGTGGGTGGTGGACACCGGCCAGCCGAACCAGGAGGCGATCATCAGCCAGATGCCGGCTGCCAGCAGCGCGGACATCATGCCGTAGATCAAGTACTGGGGGGCATGGGAGAAGGTTTCGGCATCGATGATGCCCTTACGGATGGTGGCGGTCACTTCGCCCCCGGCCAGGTAGGCCCCGCAGAATTCAAAGATGATGGCGATGATGACTGCCTGCTTCACGGTCAGGGCCTTGGCGCCCACCGAGGTGCCCATGGCATTGGCCACGTCGTTGGCGCCAACACCCCAGGCCATCAGAAAGCCGAAGGCGCCGGCCAACAGCAGCATCAAGTAGGTATGCTCTAGCATCCACTCCATAAGAACTCTCCTAGCGTGCGACCAACATCTGCAGGCGGCCGCCTACTTTCTGGGCGCGATCAGCCAGATCGCCTACCCATTCGATGATCTTGTAGAGGAAGATGACGTCCACCGGGGACAGGTCTTTTTCCAGTTTGAAAAGGGTGGAGCGAATGGCGATCTGCTGTTCGTCATTGGCTCTCTCCAGGCGATCGAGTTCTTCAATCAGCTCTTCCACCAGGCGGATCTCGCGACCGCTGAAGCCGGTTTCGATTAATTCGTCCAGCTCATTGATGGCTTTCTGGGCCTGGGCGGAAGTATCGATGGCGCCTTGAACATAACTGCGCATGGCGTCGGCGATGGGGTCCGGGATCGACATTTCGCGGCCCAGCATCAGGCCGGAGATGTCCTTGGCCTTGTTGGCTACCTTGTCCTGCACACTGATCAGCTCAAGCAGATCGGTGCGGGGCATGGGCAGGAACAGGCTCTTGGGTAGGTTGAGACGGAACTCTTTCTTGAGTTCATCCGCCTGGTTTTCCAGCTCGGCCACCTGTTTGCGCAGGGTGCGAGCCTTGTCCCAGTCGCCGGCAATGACGGCATCAAAGAACTGGGCCAGACTGCAGGCGCACTCGTGCACGGTATCGTAGTGTTGCTGGAGGGGTCTGATCGGGGAGCGGCCAAACAGGCCAGCGATGGAGCTTCCTAAGGACATAAGCGCCTCGGATCCAGGTTAGGGTCTTGTTAGTTTCCCACGTTGCTTCCGGTACGCCTATGGCGTGCCATCCGCTGACACGGCGGACCTTTGTCACACGCGCGTCATGAAATTGGTCGCGAGTATAGTGAAACCGGACGGGGCTGTCAGGGTTTTGATCTTCGGGTTACAGTAACCCCATATAACGATAAGGGCCGGAATCAATTGAAACAGGCCTGAACAGAATTCGGAGAGTCAGAGTGAACGCCACTGCCAAACCCGCCATTCCCAATGGATTACAGATTGATGTGCGCTGGCTGATGCGCGAACTGCTGGATGAGGGGCGGGTCAGTCAGGAAGATTTCAATGTCATCTCCACCACGCCGAGGGAAAAGAAGGAGCTGAGTTGGCACCCCATTCAGGTGCTGGCCAAATATCGGCTCGCCGATCGCTCCGATACTCGTCAGATTCTGGATGTGGAGTTCCTCACCGACTGGTTGGGCCAGCGGGCGAACATGCGGGTTTATCACATTGATCCCCTCAAGGTGCAGGTGGATCAAGTGACCAATGTCATGAGCTACGCCTTCGCCGAGCGCCACGGCATTGTGGCGGTGGAGGTGCATCGCGACCGGGTGGTGGTGGCGTGCGATCAGCCGTTCATTAACGACTGGATGGATCACCTTCGGCAGACGTTGCGGGACCGCGATCTGGAGGTGGTGCTCACTAACCCGGAGCACCTGCGCCGCTACCGCATCGAGTTCTATAACCTGAGCCGCTCCATTGCCGGTGCCACCGGCAAAACCGGGCAGGAGATGTCCGGGATCACCAACTTCGAGCAGTTGCTGGAGGTGGGTAAGGGGCATCACGATGCGGATGATCAGCACATCGTCAACATTGTGGACTGGATTCTGCAGTACGCCTTCACCCAGCGGGCCAGTGATATTCATCTGGAACCCCGGCGGGACGCAGGCAAGATGCGTTTCCGCATTGATGGTGTCTTGCATGATGTGTACGAACTGCCGGCGGCGATCATGGCGGCAGTGACCAGCCGTTTGAAGATTCTCAGCCGCCTGAATGTGGCAGAAAAGCGCAAGCCTCAGGATGGCCGTCTCAAGACCAAGTCCCCGGAGGGGAATGAGATCGAGTTGCGGATCTCCACCCTGCCTACCGCTTTCGGTGAGAAGATGGTGATGCGGGTGTTCGATCCGGACGTGCTGGTGCGCAGTTTCGAGCAGATGGGCTTCACCCGGGAAGACTATGAGGCCTGGCAGAAGATGACCCAGAACCCCCACGGGATCATCTTTGTGACGGGCCCCACCGGTTCCGGTAAGACCACTACCCTGTATTCCACGCTCAAGCAGCTGGCCACCAGCGAGGTCAATGTCTGCACCATCGAAGACCCCATTGAAATGGTGGAGCCCAGCTTCAACCAGATGCAGGTGCAGGCCAACATTGATGTGAGCTTTGCCCAGGGGGTGAAGGCGATGCTGCGTCAGGATCCGGACATCATCATGATTGGTGAGATCCGTGATCTGCAGACCGCCGAAATGGCCATCCAGGCGGCCCTGACAGGTCACCTTGTGCTCTCTACCCTGCATACCAATGATGCGCCGTCTTCTATTACCCGCCTGGTGGATTTGGGGGTGGCGCCCTACATGATTTCTGCCACCGTGATCGGAGTGATGGCCCAGCGACTGGTGCGCACCCTGTGCCCCAGCTGTAAGGAAGAGGTGACGCCGGATGTGGATGCCTGGGAAGAGCTGGTGCGCCCTTTCAAGATGAAGGTGCCGGAGAAAATTTGTCGGCCGGTGGGATGCCTTGAGTGCCGTGGCACCGGCTACCTGGGCCGGATGGGGGTGTATGAAACCATGCCGCTGAACAGCGCCCTGAAGAACCAGATTACCCGAGGGGCGGACCTGGAGGTGCTGACACGGCAGTCCCTCAAAAACGGCATGAAGCCACTGCGTATCAGTGGTGCCATGAAAGTGGCCAAGGGGCTGACGACCATCGAGGAAGTGATGCGGGTGACGCCGTCGCAGGATTTGCTGCTGGGGTAGGGCCAGGGGCCAGGGGCGAGTTGCGAGGAGCGAGTTTCGAAAACCAGGAGTCCCGGGAAACATGATGGGATTTTGCCTTTCGAAACTCGTTACTCGTGACTCGCTGTCAATGGATGGCCCGGTTCGGGCAGGGGTGTTCCACCCTCTGCCCCTTTGAATCGGGGCTGGCCCCTGTTATTCCCGCTTGTAGCTTGTCCCGTCGCATACGACAATAGCCCCCCATGAATGAACCCCAATATCACGCCCTCCCTGACGAACTTTCGGTGCTGGTCAGCCAGCACTGGCAGCATTTCGTTGAATCTGGCAATGCCATGCCTGCCGCGCTCCATGATGACCTGCCCCGTGTCTGGGCTGGGTCGGATTATGTGGCCGTGCAGTTTCAGCGTGATCCGGAGCTGGGGCAGTGGCTGGTCGACAGTGATCTGAGCCAGCCTCTCGAGGCGCAGTCGCTGCATCAACAAGTGCGAGAGCGGCTGGTGGATTGCGACAGCGAGGATGAGCTGAAGCGTCGAGTACGCCGCCTGCGCCATCGTCACATGGTGCGGATCATCTGGCGGGATCTGGCCGGTATGGGGGATTATCACAGTACCGTGGCGGATCTTTCCCTGCTGGCTGACACCCTGATCGACGAATCCCTGTCGCTGCTGTATCGCTGGGCGTGCGAACGTAGCGGCACCCCCATCGGACCGGATGGCAAGCCGGTACACCTGGTTGTGCTGGCCATGGGCAAGCTGGGGGCGGGGGAATTGAACCTGTCGTCAGACATCGATCTGATCTTTGCCTACGAGCATGAAGGGGAGCTGGAAGGAGATCGTCGCGCGCTGACCTATCACCAGTTTTTCGTCCGCCTTGGCCAGCAGTTGATCAAGGTGCTGGACCAGACTACCGCTGACGGCTTTGTGTTCCGGGTGGACATGCGTCTGCGGCCCTGGGGCAAGAGCGGCGTGCTGGCCATCGGCTTTGATGCCATGGAAGGGTATTACGAGACTCAGGGGCGCGAGTGGGAGCGCTATGCGCTGATCAAGATGCGCCCGGTGGCCGGTGACTTGAAGGCGGGGGCGCGCCTGCTCAAGCGGCTCAATCCGTTTGTGTATCGCCGTTATATTGATTACGGCGCCTTCCAGTCCCTGCGGGAAATGAAGGCCCTGATTGAACGCGAAGTGAACCGCAAGGGCATGCAGGCCGACGTGAAGCTGGGCGCTGGCGGCATCCGTGAAGTGGAATTTATCGTTCAGGCGTTCCAGCTGATTCGTGGCGGCCAGCTGCCGGCGCTGCGCGAACCGAACCTGATCAAGGTCTTGCCCTTGTTGGTGGAGCAGGAGCTGCTTCCTGAAGATGTGGCCGATGAACTCACTGATGCCTATCTGTTCCTGCGTGATGTCGAACACCGCTTGCAGGGCGTGGGGGATCGCCAAACCCAGCGTCTACCAGACGACCAGCTGGGCTGGCAGCGACTGACCTTCGCCATGGGCTTTTCCGAACGGGCCGCTTTCGAACGCAAGTTGCGCCGTTACCGGGAAAATGTCCGCCATCATTTTAGTCAGGTCATTGCCGATCCCGAGCAGGAAACGGATGCGGCCCAGGGCGCCGATCAGGAACTGCTGGATCTGTGGCTGGGCGAGTTGGACGACAGCGCGGCCGCCGCGCAGCTGCAGGCCATCGGTGTGCAGGATGCGGATTCGGTTTATGCCCGGCTGAATGCCTTCCGTGAAAGTCGTGCCGTCGAAAACATGCAGGCCATTGGCCGTGAGCGGCTGGACCGGTTGATGCCGCTGATGCTGGAAGCGCTGGGTTACCAGGGGCATGGCGAAACCACGGCCGTGCGGCTGCTCAATTTTGTCGAAGCCGTGCTGCGCCGCAGTGCTTATATCGCGTTGTTGGTGGAAAACCCGGGTGCGCTGACCCAGCTGGTCAAGTTATCCGGTGCCAGCCCCTGGATCGCTGAACGCCTGGCGCTGCATCCGGTGCTGCTGGATGAGCTGCTGGATGTGCGCACGCTGTATTCGCCGCCAGAGCTGGCGGAGCTGGATGATGAGTTGCGCCAGCAGTTGCTGCGGGTCGCGGAAGACGACCTGGAGCAACAAATGGAGGTGCTGCGGAATTTCAAGCAGGCGCATCTGTTGCGGGTGGCGGCCTCGGAAGTGACCGAGGTGCTGCCGCTGATGAAAGTGAGCGATTACCTGACCTGGCTGGCAGAAAGCATTCTGCATCAGGTGGTCATGCTGGCCTGGGAGCCACTGGTGGAACGCCATGGGCGTCCGTCGCGAGATAATGGCCAGCCCTGCAACCCGGACTTTGTGGTGGTGGGCTACGGCAAGCTGGGGGGCATTGAGCTGGGACACAACTCCGATCTGGATCTGGTGTTCCTGCACGACGCCGCCAGCGGTGGCATGACCGATGGTGAGAAATCGGTGTCCAACGAGCAGTTCTATGCCCGTCTTGGCCAGCGCATTGTTCATATTCTTTCTACCCGCACCATGAGCGGCCAGTTGTACGAGGTGGACACCCGCCTGCGTCCGTCCGGCAGTGCCGGTTTGCTGGTGAGCTCCATGGATGCGTTCGAGAAATACCAGCTCAATGATGCCTGGACCTGGGAACACCAGGCTCTGGTGCGTGCCCGAGTGGTGGCCGGTTGCAGTCGTTCACGTCAACGCTTTGACGAGATCCGCCACAAGGTTCTGTGTGCCGAGCGTGACCAGCAGAAGCTGCGCGATGACGTGCTGGCCATGCGCAGCAAGATGGTAGAGCATCTGGGTGACAAAACAGGTGAGCAATTCCACCTGAAGCAGGATCCCGGTGGTATCGTTGATATCGAATTTATGGTGCAATACGGGGTTCTGAGATGGGCCTCCTCCCACGGTGAACTGACCCGCTTCACCGATAATGTGCGGCTGCTGGAAACCCTGGCTGCACTGGACATTATGTCGGCGCAGGACGCCGGCCTGTTACGGGAAGCGTACCTCGCTTACCGGTCCGCGGCCCATCGCGCTTCATTGCGCAAAGAGAAATCCATTGTCGACGACACCCAGTTCCGTGATTTGCGGGAAGGCGTTCGAGCGATCTGGAAGCATTGGTTCGACCTGTAGAGCGGGTGCTCGAAGGTCCTTAGCGTTGGAGACACATTGCCATGTCGATGGCTGTTAGAGACGGTTTTATCTGGCTGGACGGCGAGCTGGTTCCCTGGGAAGAAGCCAAGGTTCACGTCCTCACTCACACTCTTCACTACGGTATGGGTGTCTTTGAAGGGGTGCGAGCCTACGAAACCGCAAAGGGTCCGGCGATTTTTCGCCTGAAAGAGCACACCGACCGTCTGTTTGGCAGTGCTCACATCATGAATATGAAGATGCCGTTCACCAAGGACGAGATCAACGCTGCGCAGGTGGAAGCCGTAAAGGCAAATAACCTGCCCCACGCCTACCTGCGTCCGATGGTGTTCTACGGAAGTGAAGGGATGGGGCTGCGCGCCCATAACCTGAAGGTGCACGTGATGGTTGCCGCCTGGGAGTGGCCCGCCTACATGTCTCCGGAAGCGCTGGAACTGGGTATCAAGGTGCGCACTTCCAGCTACACTCGCCACCACGTGAACATCACCATGTGCAAGGCGAAGGCTAACGGCAACTACATCAACTCCATGCTGGCGCTGAACGAAGCGCTGTCTGGTGGTGCGGATGAAGCCCTGCTGCTGGATAACGAAGGCTATGTGGCAGAAGGTTCCGGCGAGAACATCTTCGTGATCAAGAACGGTGTGCTGTTTACGCCGGAACTGACCTCCTGCCTGGATGGCATCACCCGCAAGACCATCATCCAGCTGGCCGAAGAGCGTGGCTACACGGTGCGTGAGAAGCGTATCACCCGTGATGAAATCTATGTGGCTGACGAAGCCTTCTTCACCGGTACGGCGGCAGAAGTCACCCCCATCCGTGAGCTGGATGGCCGCATCATTGGTGAGGGCAAGCGTGGACCGATCACCGAGCTGCTGCAGAGCACCTACTTTGATCTGGTGACCGGTAAACTGGATGACCAATACGGAGAGTGGCTCACTTACGTGAGCTGATTCCCGGATGTCCCAGACTCCGTCCGCCATCCTTGTCGTCGGCCCGTCCTGGGTCGGCGACATGGTGATGGCGCAGACCCTGTTTTCCGAATTGCGTCGCCAATACCCCGACTGTGCCATTGATGTGCTGGCGCCGGCCTGGTGTCGGCCGCTGTTGTCGCGCATGCCGGAAGTCCGTGAAGCTCTCGCGCTACCTTTTGATCATGGCGATTTGAAGCTGGGGGAGCGTCGTGCGCTGGGCAAGTCTCTGCGCGGCCAGTACCAGCACTGCTATGTGCTGCCCAACTCCCTCAAGTCAGCCTTGGTGCCCTGGGCGGCGAAGATCCCGACCCGTATCGGCTGGCGTGGAGAAATGCGCTATGGCCTGCTCAATGATGTGCGTACTCTGGACAAGGCCCGCTATCCGTTGATGGTGCAGCGCTTTGTGGCGCTGGCTTTGCCGGTGGATGCGCCGGTGCCATTGCTGGATGAAATTACTGCGCCGCATCTGGAAGTGGATGACGCGTCCCGTGCCCAGGCCATGGCGGCACACGGGCTTGCCTTCACGCGGCCCGTGTTGGGGTTGTGTCCTGGTGCTGAGTTCGGTCCGGCCAAGCGCTGGCCGGAGCAGCACTACGCGGCGGTGGCCCAGCACTGGATTGATCACGGAGGTCAGGTGTGGATCTTCGGGTCTGGAAAGGATCAGCCTGTGGCCAACGATATTGTGGCTGCACTGGATGATAGTGCCCGGGAGCATGCCACCGTGCTGGCGGGCAAGACATCGCTGGAAGAAGCGGTGGATCTGCTCTCTGCGACCAATGCGGTTGTCAGCAATGATTCAGGCTTGATGCATATTGCTGCTGCGCTCAAGCGGCCGCTGGTGGCGGTGTATGGCTCTACCTCGCCCGGCTTTACGCCACCACTGGGTGATCGGGTGGCGGTGGTACGTCTGGGGCTGGAGTGCAGCCCCTGTTTCGAGCGGGAGTGCCCGCTTGGGCATCTGAACTGCCTCAAGCAGCTGCCCCCGAGTCAAGTGATTGATGCCCTGCAGCAGCTTGAAACAGCTGATGCCTGAGGCGGAGTTGCCATGCGCGTGCTGCTGATCAAGACCTCCTCCATGGGGGACGTGATTCATACCTTGCCTGCGCTGACCGATGCGAAAGCAGCGATTCCTGGTTTGCAGGTAGATTGGGTTGTCGAAGAAGGTTTTGCCGATCTGGCTCGCCGTCACCCGGCGGTCAACCAGGTCTTCCCCTGCGCGCTGCGTCGCTGGCGCAAGCATCCGTTCAAGGCCCGTCGCTCTGGCGAGTGGGACGCGTTCAAATCTGCCCTTCAGGCAACACAATACGATGCGGTCATTGATGCCCAGGGTTTGATCAAGAGCGCGTTCATTGCCCGGCTGGCCCGTGGCCCCAAGTTTGGCCTCGACAAGTACTCTGCCCGTGAAGGTCTCTCCGCCAGGGTGCTTGACCATCCCCAGGCCGTCGCCAAAGGGCAGCATGCGATTCTCCGGGTGAGGCAGCTGTTTGCACAATCCCTGGGTTATGCATTGCCTGCCGGGGCCCCGGATGCGGGGCTGCCGCGTGAGCATGTGCCCGCTTCGTTGTCCCAACCTGCAACCCTGGTGTTTTGTCACGGCACAACTTGGGGCACCAAGCATTACCCGGAGGTGTTCTGGCAACAATTGGTGGGGCTGGCCTGTGCAGACGGGCATCGCGTGTACCTGCCCTGGGGCAATGACGACGAGAAGGCCCGGGCGGACCGGCTGGCTGCGGACTTTGCTTCGGCTGAGGTATTGCCGAAGATGGATCTGGATGCGCTCACCGACAAATTACTCAGCTGGGATGCCTTTGTGGCCGTCGATACCGGTCTGGCTCATCTGGCCGCAGCGGCGGGCCTGCCGGGAATTGCCCTGTATGGGCCGACGGATCCAGTGCTCACCGGTGTGCTCGGGTTGCGTGCTAAATCCCTTGCCGCAGATTTTCCTTGTGCGCCTTGTGTCCAGGAAAGGTGTACCTATCGGGGGGAGTTGGGCAAGGGGGTCTCGCCGCCCTGCTTCAGTACTCTGAAACCTCATTTTGTCTGGCAGCGACTACGGGAGTTATGCATATGACGCAGCAGCCTTTTACCGTGGCTTTCGCATTGTTCCGTTATTTCCCTTATGGCGGTTTGCAGCGTGACTTTCTTCGGGTGGCAGAATTATGTGTGCAAGCGGGGTATCTGGTTGAGGTTCTAACGACAGGCTGGGAGGGGGATCGCCCTGATTGGCTCAAGGTTACTATTGAGCAGGTTGGTCCCCGTACTAATCATGCTGCTATGGTGGCTTTTGGCAGTAGGGCACTTAAGTTCAAGCAAGAGGTGGAAGCAAAGGTCTTGGTGGTCTTTAACCGCTTACCAGGGGGAGACTTGTACTTTGCTGCTGATGATTGTTTCGCTATGCGGGTCAAGGAAAAAAATGCTTTTACTAGGCTGTTGCCGCGATACCGGACGTACCTGAATCTTGAACAGCAGCTATTTTCACCGGCCAGCCATACCCGGATCTTGTTTCTCAATAACAGTCAGCGTGATGATTATCTCGGTGAATATGCATTGGACCAGCGTCGCTACCGGGTTCTACCCCCAGGGGTGCGTGATGATCGACGCCCCGGCGAAAATGCAGCGTCTCTGAGGGAGAAGGTTCGCAAAGAGTTTGCAGTCGCAGACAGGGAGTGTCTGCTGTTGTTTCTTGGGTCGGATTTTCGTCGCAAGGGGCTTGGGCGGGTACTGAGGGCGATGGCCAGCCTGCCGGAGGCGTTACGGTCGGTTAAGTTGTTGGTGGTGGGTGAAGATGACAGCGCCCCCTTCCTTGCTGAGCTCGACAAGCTGGGCCTGGTTGGCAGCGTGATCTTTGCCGGTGCCCGTGATGACGTACCGGCTTTACTACAGGGGGCGGACCTCTTGATACATCCTGCTTTCCATGAAGCTGCGGGAATGGTGTTGGTGGAATCGCTGGTGGCCGGGTTGCCGATTTTGACGACGGCTGCCTGTGGTTATGCCAGTTATGTAAGAGAGTCTGGTGCTGGGCAGGTCGTTGCGTCTCCGTTTGCGCAGTCTGAGCTGGATCAGGCGCTGGCGGACATGCTTCGTGGTGATCGCTCGGGTTACCGGAACGCCGCTCTACATTATGCTGACCGGGTGGATCTGTTTGGCATGCATCAACAGGTTCTGGCGGAAATCGAGGCGCTGCTGAACTCATGACAGAGCTATTCCTTCGAGACGAACTTGCGCGGGCCTGGCAACAGAAAGACCCTTTTGACTGTGTAGTGGCGCTGGAAGGTGAGGTGTTTCGTGCCAGAGAGGGGCGCCGTACCCTGCGTTTTTCCTTGAACGGTCGGAGCTATTTTCTCAAACACCACCGTGGTGTTGGTTGGGGTGAGGTGCTTAAGAATCTCTGCCAGCTGCGCTTGCCAATAGTCAGTGCTTTGGCGGAGGTTCGTGCCATTGAGGCTGTGACTGCTGCGGGTTTGCATACCATGACGGTGGCCGGGTATGGCGAGAAGGGTATCAATCCGGCGAAGATCCACTCTTTTGTGATCACGGATGATCTCGCCGACACCCTGAGCCTGGAAGAGGCTGGGTTGCTGTGGCAGCAAGACCCGCCGGAGCCGGTGTTCAAACGAACCTTGTTGGACAATGTAGTGCGGATGGCTAAGGTCATGCATGCGGCAGGCATCAATCACCGGGATTTCTACTTGTGTCACTTCCTGATGAGCCGCACTAATTGGCTGGCGAATGAAGGTGATGTGCCTCTCTATCTGATTGACTTGCACCGGGCGCAAGTTCGCGAGCGTGTACCATGGCGTTGGCTGGTCAAGGATATGAGTGGTCTGTTTTATTCAGCTATGGATATTGGACTGACCAAGGCAGACCTGCTGCGAGCGATGGCGAACTATAGCGGTAAGCCCTGGCGTCAGACCTTGCAAGAAGACCAGCGCTTCTGGCTTGCTGTTCGCGGACGGGCCGAAAAGCTGTACCGCAAGGACAAGCAACAGGAGGCGCCCCGGTGGATTTGAGGGCCCATGACAGTGACGACTTTCGGTTGATCTATCGTGACCAAGAAGCCGTGGCTTCTCTCTTGGCGGGTGAATCTGTGCAGGCATGGTTTAGTGCTGAGCACCAGATCCTGAAGCAGGGCGGGAAAGTAGAGGCTCGGCTGCTTAAGACTCCTGCTGGCGTTGTTTTTGTCAAACATTACAGGGCGAAGAACTTGTTTCGGCGTGTAATCTCCTGGCTTGGTGTGTTTCGTGCAAGACGTATTTTTCGGCTCTCTCTTGAATTACGCCGTATCGGTGTCCGGGTCCCTGAGCCGATGGCCTATCTGATGGAAAAGCGGCGGGATTGCTCGTCATCATTCTTCGTGTGCGAAGGTCTGGATGCTGAGGACCTCAAATCCATTGCGGTTAACAGCGGCCTGGAGGCGATTGGCGGCGTTGAGCGCGTGTTTGCTGATGTCGTGGAGCTCTTGGTGGGCCTGCATCAGGCCGGCTATGCACATGGCGATACCAAATGGGCGAACTGGATGGTACGGCGTTCTGATTCTCAACTTGTGTTGATTGATCTTGATGGTGTCTTTCGGCCTTTCTGGTTTCGTAATAAACACTTTGGTAGAGATCTGGCCCGCTTTTTGATCAATGCTCGGGAGCTGCGCATTCACGAGTACATTATTGAGGCTATGTTGGCGAATTATGCTAAGCAACGGGGGCGTTCCGTGACACAGGTCTGCCGCGATCTGGGGCCAGCCTATGACAAGCTGGCAAAGCGTCATCGTCAGAAATATGGATCGCAGTTGTGATGTTTCAATGGTCACTCTTTGGCTTGTCGCTGACACTCCTCTTCTGGTGTGGACTGGCGATTGTATATATGCAACGCAAGATTTATGCGTTGCGTAACTATGTAGATACACGCCCCAGGCTGGATGACGTTTGGGTGTTATTTTTGATTTCTGGGGTGGTTGCGCTGGCCCACCCCTGGCCCATGCTTTACGGTTCTCTGGTCGCTCTGATCGGATTGTCATTGATGATCATGTGGTTGGATGTGGTGCTAGTGCATCTGTTTGGTTTCGAAGTCAACCTCAACAATCTAAAGATCTTTCTTCAAGGAGCAGAGAGTTTTTCTGGCGACTCCAAGGAGATAGTGGATGCTCTCGTGAAGCGCTCTTGGTTTTTGGCAACGCCATTGGCTATTGTGGCTTTTCTGGTTGCTATCTATGCCCAGATGGCAGGTAGTCCCGGTGTTAGGGATGTGGCGCTTGCCTCCGTCTCTGTATTGTTTCTGATGGGAATCACCAAGAGCCGTTTTGGTCTGATTAGCGCGCCTGTCTGGATGGGTTTGTTGGCTGGCCTTGCTGTTTTGATGGCTTATCTGAGGGATTCCGGGGTGGATTGGCCTTGGTGGCAGGCGGCAGCAGGAGGGGGGCTGCTCATCGGTGTGGTTGTGCTGAAGCTTTTGGCGCAACTCTTTAATACACCTTTTTTTAGTGTGCGCTCACCAGTGAGAGACTTTATTCGTGGCGCGAGATTGGGCCCTGTTTCTGCGGTTGCGCTGAAGGATGAGGATATTCAGCGTCATGTAGTGTTGCCGATGGCGCCCCCGTCGCCCAGTAAAAGTTTCGGTCTGTGCCGTGGGGCTAACGTAATTTTGATTACCATGGAATCATTGGCTCGAGACTCTATCTATCCATTCAAGAAAGATGGGGCGAGACTGAAATTCATGGAGAGTTTCGCGAATAAATCCTTGGTCTCCAAGATGCATTATGCCTGCTGTCCAAACACTAACCGTGCAATACAGCATATCTACCAAGGCAATTACCCCGTAAATGGTGAGTATCCGTTCCTTCCATTGCTTAAATCGCAGGGTTATCGCGCCGTTTATATGATGATCTCTCGTACCCGTTTTTTTAATCTTTGCGATATTCTCATGGATGCAGGATTTGACGAGGTTCTCGATCGCGATTCATTGGGACTGGATCCCGATCGTGGCGACTATGCATTCCTTGATAGTGTTGATGCGGTTAATGAGTCATTGGGCGAAGGGCCGTTTTTCCTCCACCTGAAGAACGAGCAAACCCACTCCCCTTATCAGGTAGTGAACAAGGAGCAGTTTGATCGGCATGAGGGAGAGGGAAGAGAGATTTGTTTTCGTAATGCTGCCGAGGAGGCTGATTCCGTGCTGGCCAAGTTTCTTGGCGCCTTGGGTGAGCTCCGGGATTTGAGTAATACTCTTATCATTTATACTGGAGACCATGGGCAGAGTTTTGGCGAGTTTGGCTATGTTTCCCATTCAAGCTCCAGTGTTAACGGGCAAGTGCGCACGCCTTTGATGATGAGTCATCCTGCCTTGCCTGCTGGAGAGGTTGCCCGCTCCACTCATTTCGACGTAATGCCAACGATACTGGATTTGCTGGGCGTGCATTGCGAATCAAGCATTTTTGGCCGCTCCCTCCTGCATGGCGCAAATCACCGGCCTCTGCTCCTGTACTCGCAAACACGGAAAGGTAATGCGCCCTCGAATGCAAGTCTGCTGGATGATGATAGCAAGATCATGATCGATCTCATCTATGGTTATCGCTATCGACTGGATGCGGAAGATCACATTATCGATAAGCTGTCCACAGCTGATGCCGACTATCAGGAAACATTACTTTACGCAGCACTGGAGAAGCGTGGCCTGATTAGTGATAGCGCCTTTTCTCCTCGACAGAAAACCGGAGGCTGATGATGAGCGAAACGTTGCCTTACGTGCTGTTTCTCGCAATGAGTCGGAATCAAGAGAAGCACTTTCACGCGCTGAAAGCAGAAATGCCTGTTGATGGGGTTGTTATAAATGCCAAACACCCTGGCTGGGGCAAGACTGCGCGAGCCCTGTATTGGGTTTGGAGGAATCGTAGTAATTTGCCTGAGTGGCTCAGCTTTCGTGTGGACAAGGGAAAGCTCAATAATGGCGCCCATGGCCGCTGGTTCCAGTTAGGGTTGGCGCTACGAATAGCACATCTCATGGCAGGAATATTTCGTGAATCTGAGCGGCGTAGACCAAATATTCTTTTCGTGCTCAATGGGGAGCATTACAAGCAGAAAGCAGTTATTGCCTGGGCTAAAGGTGAAGGGATTAAAGTGGCCTATCTTGAGCTAGGCTATCTGCCAAACACGATGGTGCTTGATGGAAAAGGGATTAACTTTGCCAACGGAATGCCGCGTAAGTCAGGGTTTTATCGATCCTATCAGCCTCAAGGTATGAAGGTGGACAGTAATCTAGTTAGGCGTCCGCCTCGCACTCCGGTAGGTCAGCCGATCAGCTTGCCTGAGCGATATATATTTGTTCCGTTCCAAGTTTATGATGATACCCAGATTTTGATTCATTCGCCCTGGATCAAGTCGATGGAGCGGTTGCACGAGGTGCTTGAAAAGACAGTCGATAGTTTACGTTCCGACACCGTTTTTGTCGTCAAAGAGCATCCTACGTCCAAGCGAAGTTATCCGGAACTTCATGGCCGCCATCCACGTATTATTTATGCTAATGCCAACGACACCCAGGAGTTGATAGAGCAGTCGCTCGCAGTGATCACCATTAACTCTACCGTTGGCATCGAAAGCCTGTTGCTGGGAAGGCCTGTGATCACTCTGGGGAATGCCTGCTACAACATAGATGGTCTGGTGTCCCATGCCGACAACGAGAAGGAATTGATGGAGCTGCTGCAAGACCCTGAGGGGCTATCCTTTGATGACGAGCTGATCCGGCACTTCGTTGCCTGGTTGGGGGAGGCTTATTTGGTGCCCGGCCGTTGGCCTGATTACACACCGGAATATCCTGCGAGGATGCGAAAGCGCTTGGACGAGATTCTGCGAGGGGATCAATTTTGAGCTGGGTAACCCGGGGAGTGGCAGCGGATGATCTGGTAAATGAACTGGCACTGTTTGATTCGGAGCCTGAAGTGGTTTCCGGAAAGGGAACGATGACGCAGGTCTATAGTGGGCAATATCAGGGCCGCGACGTCTTCCTGAAGGTGAGCAGTCGGGAACGATGGAAGGTATTGATCCCCCGGCTCTGTTTGGCGCGAGCATGGTGCTCATCGGTAGAACTGGAGGCCAGGAACTTGCTGCGCTTGCGGGACGCGGGAATCAAAGTGATTCCAATTCTGGGGCATGGCACTCGCTATACCCTTGGGGTGCCTGCGTATGGAGTTATGCTATCTGCGGCGGTGGCGGGTATTAGTCTTGAAGATGTGTTGATGTCGGACGTTCCCTGTCGTGCGGAGATGGCGGAGCGCTATGGTCGGATAGCTGCCATGTTGCACAAGCTGGGGGGCTATGAGCCGCTCAGAGCCAAGGATTTTATGGTTAACAACGAAGAACTGATTTTGCTGGACAGGGAGAAGCCACTGTTAGCCCCAGGGTGGCGTGAGACACGAGCCATGACATCGCTGGAGAGAGCCTGGTTCAGGAACCAGCGAAGCGGATTGCGACTGAGTCCGCCTCTGGCTAGCGCCTGGGTCAAAGGCTATTGCGGTGAGGCAGGGTTGAGCGGAGCAAATGCCGATCAAGTGATGAGAACGGTTAGCCAATATTGTGCTGGCTGACCTCCAGCGGTTGTAATGATCTGATAGTAGGCCAGTAATCTATTGGCTCAAGAGGCGTCCCTTGCACGATCCCCTTGCGCTGAAAATGCTCTTCAACTTCGTCGAAGGTGCATTTTACAAGGAGTTTCGCACGGGATGATGAATGTGGAAATGCCTGAAAGTAGCAGTCAAAGAACATATCTCGTTCAGAAGATGTGATGTAGTGGGGGCCGAACAGCATGATTTGTTTAAGGTTTCGACGTTGTTCACGTTTGAAACGAAATGCCTTGCGAGTCCTTTCATTATCGATCATGGCGAGGCGGTAGCAGTCATGATCGGGTACAATCACCACATTGTTGCCTCGTAAATCGCCATGGATAACGCCCTGCGCGTGCATTTTTCCTATGGTGAAGCCGAGCTCCCTAAACAGATCGTTTCGCCACTGGCTGTCAGGTTTGTCTTTGAGGTAGCTTTCTAGGGTATTAAGAAGGGGGGGGCCGTTGAGGGCTTCCATTATGATGAAATCATTGTTGGAGTATCGCCCGGTCGCCAGAATGTCTGGTGCCAGACAGTTCGCGGCTTGAAGTAATCGGGTGCCCTTGAGTGTGCGGTGGGCTCTGCCTCCTGAAAAAATGCTCTTTAACCGTTCGGTCACTGAATTTCGGTAAAAACTCTTGAAGTAGACTCCTAACTCGGGGTGATACGCGATGGTGTTGCGATCATTTTTCTTGATCGAAACCCAGTCATCGTGGCCGGACAAGAGGCGTTGAACTGCCTCTGCAATGGCTGTATGAAATCCAAGCTCGCAGTGGAAATCGATGGTTAAGTGTGAATTGTGCATTTGAGGATAGCTCAACCATAAAAGTGTAATGCTACAGAAAGAGGTCGGACTTGGGTAGCAGGTCATTCCTGAGCGCAGACGGATAAAGCGATGAAAAAAGTTTTGCTTGTAACTGGCAGCATGAAAATAGGGGGGCTGAACTCCGTAATCGTCGAGCATGCCAGAATGTTTCTCTCTGCTGGATACGATGTGCGTATCATCCTGACCAGCAGGAAAGGGGAGTTGCCTGAGGATCTACAGGATAAGATTCATTATCTTGATTTGGAAAATGCAGAGTCCGGCCTTGTAGTGCGGCTTCTATATGCGGTATTTAGGACTTTTTTAAAAGGTATTGGAAACCTTTTTGCGGCTCAAAAGAATCGTGCCCTTTTCGAAAATTTAATGTTAGAGCTGGGGGTGAATAACGAGGACATGATTGTTATTCATGGTTTTAAGGTCACTGCAGCCCTCAGGGAACTTCGCCACCCAAACCTTGTTAAGGTGATGCATGAGATACAGAGTAAGCATGCCGGGAAAAGTGTGGGTTGGGTAAGACGGATACGCTACAGGCTAATCGCGGCTTGTTATGAACAGGGTAAAAGGGTTGCTGTTTCAAGAGCTGTTAAGGATGACTATGTCAAAGAGGTGGGTGGTCACGGGGCTGTTACAGTGATCGGGAACGGTGTGAATGTGTCAGCATTAGTTGAGGCTTCCATGACTGCGCCGTCCATGAATATTTCCCGGCCTTATATTGTTTCGGTGGGTCGATTAGTTGAGGTTAAGGGGTTCGATGTGCTGATTCGCGCCTTTGCGAAATCCAATGCCCGCCATACCCACGACTTGGTGATTGTTGGTGAGGGGAAGGAGAGAGGGGCCCTCTGTTGCCTAAGCAAAGAACTGGGTGTGGATGATCGGGTTCACCTTGCCGGCTATGTAAAACCACCTTTTGGCATTGTCCGTGAGGCTACTCTCTACGTCGGCGCTTCGTTCCATGAAGGGTTTGGTCTGGCTTTGCTTGAGGCTATGTGCCTTGGTCTCCCTGTAGTCGCCTCAAGAGTTAGTGGTTTTGAGGAGATAATGGAAGCCTATCCGGAATGTATGTTTGAGGCAGGAAATGTTGAGGAGCTGGCGAGACTGATTGATCAAACCCTTTTATCCGATGGAAAAGGGAGGCCAGCTATGCCTGAACGTTATGATTTCGATGAAATTTTGAAAAACTACCTTCTTCTTTAAGTAGCGGTATCGTCATGTCGAGCTTTTTGATGCGCTCAGCCAGTGCTGAAAAATTCCTTTATGCTGCCCTGTTGATTCTTTTCTGCCTGATTGGCCTTGAGAGGGGCGGGGGTAAGATATCTTCTGTATTCGAGCCGCTATTGGGTCTGTTTGCCATTTATATACTTGTCAGGGGGAAAGCATCGAATATTCGTGTTGACCCGTTTCTGCTGATCACGTTCTTAGCCTACGGCTTTTACTACATGGCGCGATGGTCGGACTGGAATGGAGCTGTTGATGGGTCTGTCGATATGTTCAGGCCTGTGATGCAGGCTTACATGCTTGTCGCTCTGCTTGCGTGGGGTATAGCAAGAAGTGAGCTGACAAGCAGATACCTTATAGTTTTTGTGTTGGCTGGAGCGGTGGTTGCTTGTTCATCGATTTTGGCATTTTACTTGATCTCGGGGCATGAGCTTAGTGTGAGAATTAGGCCTTTGGGAGAGGCGAAGCACCCTATCATTGGTATGTACTATTACGCATTCCCTTTGTTGCTAGGCTGCGTTTTGATGTTGGAAAAGGGGCTGAGGAAAAGAGATCGAATGGCTCTTATGGGCTCTGTAGTTGTGATTTTGGCGGTTTTTCTCATGTCGCGAAGCCGAGGCCCTTTTTTGGGTTTGCTCGTTACGGCAATGGCCGCTGCTTTTTTTGCAGCTCATGGGTGGAAGCGCTGGGCTGTTCCCATGATTGTATTTCTTATGGCTACTGTTTTTGTTCTTGCGCAAGACGAGCAGTGGCTGGCCCGACTGGATACGGGAAGATTGTTGATATGGGAAGCCGTGCTGGTTCGTTTGCCGGAGGCGCTCTGGTTTGGGCACGGCTTGACTGATGAAAATTACGTTTACTTCAGTAAAGTTTACGGCTGGCAGCATGCCCACAATATCTGGCTTGGCCACTTTTACTGGGGAGGGGTAGTGGGAGTGCTCCTGCTGGCGTTAGTTTATGCTCGGGCTACGTGGATCTTCTTCAGGACGAACAGTTGGCCGTTGTCTGTGTTTGGGCTGATGTTGATCTGTTTTGGGCTCGCAGCCATGGTGACCGATGGGAACTTGCTGCTTGGCTACCCCGGTCCAGAGTGGATGGTGTTCGTGCTTCCCGTTGGTTTGGCGTTAGGTTTGTCTGCCTCTCACCGGGTTAACGGTAAGGTTTGACCCCATCAGGCTGGTGTTTGAAACGCTTGTGAACCCACAGGTACTGCTCCGGCTGTTTGCGCACATAGTGCTCAATGGTCTGGTTGATGCAGATCGTATCCTGCATGTCGTCGTCACCGGGGAAGTTCTTCAGTGCCGGGCCGAATTCGATCACAAACTGGCCGTGGGGCAGGCGGTAATGGGCGCAGGGGATGACGGCTGCCTTGCCCATGCGTGCCAGCCGTGAGGTGGCGGTAATGGTCGCTGCCGGGACGCCGAAGAAGGGGGCAAACACCGCGTGGGCGGTGCCGTAGTCCTGATCCGGGGCGTACCACACCACCTCGCCTTTACGGAGTCGACGTATCATCTGGCGAATATCCGCGCGATCAATGATGCCTTTGACGTAGCGCTGCCGCCCCTGGTTGATTAGTCGATCGATAACAGGATTGTCATTGGGGCGGTAGACCGCATAAAGGTCCAGTTTGGCTGACAGCATGCGTGCACAGGTATCGATGCTGTTGAAGTGCATGCCGAGAAGCAGGATCCCTTTCCCTTCCTTCTGGGCCTGGGAAATATATTCCACACCCTTGAAAATAGACCTCTTATTCAGATCTACCCGGTGGTTGGTATAGCTTCCCGCCATTTCCAGTATGGCTTCCCCGGTGCTGATCACCGTCTTGCGGGCGAGGTCCAGTTGCTGTTCCTCAGACAGCTCGGGAAAGCAGAGACGTATATTGGTTTCGGCAATATGCCGTCGCGACTTGGCGAATCGCCAGGCAAGTTTGCCAAAACCTCTCCCCATTGCCTGGAGTGTTTCCCAGGGTAATTGCCCCACAAGCCAGAACAGACCAACGGCAATCCAGCTTGGAATCAGCCTCGGATCGTAGAGGCGGGTGGGGCGGCTGCGTCTTTTTCCCATATCAACTCAATGGCTTATCGTATGGAGGGCTGGGCGGAAGGGCGCTCGCACAAGCGCGCCATGAGCAGTGCAAGCGGCACCCAAAGGCTCATCCAGCTGGCATGGAAGGGCACCAGCAGGTAGCTGCCGGCGGCAAATGCCATACACAGGCCGGGGACCACTGCGATGGTGTAGGTGCCACGGGTGCCTTGCACATCTTCGCGCTGCAAGAGGGCAGCCAGAGGGCTCCCCCAGCTGGCGATGAACAGAACCAGACCCACCAGGCCCAGGCTGTGTACCAGCAGCAGGAACAGATTGCGGGGGTGGGCCAGCTGGATGAGCTGGTTTCCCTCGTGCCCCAGGATACCGTTCAGGCTTTCCTGATTCAGGCCATTGCCGATCAGGGGATGCAGGAAGTAACGGCTGGCGGTGACATCGGTGCCGCCTTGCACCATCAGATAGAGGGCGGCCAGGAAGGGAATGACCGCCAGCCATGGGCGGGATGAACGGCTGGCCAGCCAGGCGATGACCAGCATCAGGCTCATCAGCCCCAGTGGCAGAGACACCAGCCCGATAAACAGCAGCCCCATGATGGCACCGGCAAAACGCCGCGCGCCTTTGCCACCAGGGCCTTCTTCGAGCCCCTGGGACAGCAGAATGAAAGTAGGGGCAACCATGGCCATTAGCGCCAGAGAAGGATCCAGGGACGGCAGGCGGAAAATCAGGTTGGCGGGTTCACTGAAAAGCGGGCTGGCAAGGGGTTGCGTGGTGTAGTAACTGACGGTCACGACTGCGGCGGCGATTATGGCGCAGAGGGCGCCATTGGCCAGCGCTTCCTTGAAGGTATTGCGGAAATAGAGGTGCAGCCAGCGGAAGATGCCTACCATCACCAACAGCTGCACTACGCCCCGCACAGTCCGGGAAGTGTTGGGGTCTTCAGCCCAGGCCATGCTGAGTAAGGCCCAGCCCAGCAGCAGATAGAACGGCACCAGCAGCGGCGAGGTCAGCAGGCGGTGGTCACCGCTGACCATGGCCCGGGTGAGCAGGGTCAGGGAGGGCAGGAAAAACAATACATCCAGCACGTTCAACAGCCCGATGCGGGAATGAAACAGGAAGGTGCCGGTGAACATGACCGCGAAAGAGAGGGTCAACCACCAACGAAGCCAGCGTCCTTGCATGATGTTGGGAGGAAGAGGTGGCATAGGGTTCCTGAAGCTCCTGACTGTTCCTGACGGGCATCATACCCTTGTCAGCGTACGCTGTGAGTGGCAGCAGCGGCAAAGTGTACTGTCCGCGCCTGTTTGCATCCACCCAAGATGTCTTCGCCGGCGTGTTTGGCGCTTTGCCTATGCTACACTTCGCCCCAATTTGGCACTGTTGTGTTTTGGAGACGCTATGCACAATCCGCAGATTCCCGTTCTGGCCAAGGCCCGCGTACTGGTGGCCGGCGATGTCATGCTTGATCGCTACTGGCATGGTCCCACGGGGCGGATTTCGCCGGAGGCACCCGTACCGGTGGTGAGGGTCACGGATCTGGAAGACCGCCCAGGCGGCGCTGCCAACGTGGCCCTGAACATGGCGGCACTGGGTGCCAGCGCGGAGCTGGTGGGCGTCACCGGTGATGATGAGGCGGCGCGGATCCTGGAGGAGCGCCTCAATGCCGCCCAGGTCGGCTGCCATTTCCAGAAGGTGTCCGGCCTGCCCACGATTACCAAGCTACGGGTCATTAGCCGCCAGCAGCAATTGTTGCGTCTGGATTTCGAGGAAGCCTTCCACGACCAGGATCCGCAGCCCTTCGCCGATAAGGTGGCGGAGCAGCTGGAGCATTGTGGGGCTCTGGTCCTCTCTGACTATGCCAAGGGGGCGCTGCGTGACTGTCAGGGCTTGATTGCGCTGGCCAGACAGTCCGGGGTGCCGGTGTTGGTGGATCCCAAGGGCTCGGATTTCGCTCGCTATCGGGGTGCCACCCTGCTGACGCCCAATCTGAGCGAGTTTGAAGCGGTGGTTGGCGCGGTAAAAGATGAGCAGGACCTGATCACCAAGGGCCAGCAGCTGATTCGGGATTTTGATCTGCAGGCATTGCTGGTGACCCGAAGCGAAAAAGGCATGACCTTGCTGCGCGACGGAAAGCCGGAGCTGCACCTGCCTGCCCGCGCACGCGAAGTCTTTGATGTGACCGGGGCTGGCGATACCGTGATCTCTGTGTTGGCTGCGTGCATTGCTGCCGGTGCGGCCATGGAGGATGCCGTGGCCCTTGCCAATATCGCCGCTGGCATTGTGGTGGGCAAGCTGGGTACGGCGGTGGTCTCCGCGCCGGAACTGCGCCGCGCGGTGCATCAGGAAGGTGGCTTTGGCCGGGGCGTCATGACCGAGGAGCAGCTGCTCATCGCCATCGAGGATGCCCGCGCCCAGGGCGAGAGGATTGTCTTTACCAATGGTTGCTTTGACATCATTCATGCCGGCCATGTGGGCTATCTGGATTCTGCCCGCCGTCAGGGTGATCGTCTGGTGCTGGCGGTCAACGGTGATGATTCCATACGTCGCCTGAAAGGACCGGGCCGCCCCATCAACCCCCTTGAGCGCCGCATGGCTGTGCTCGCCGCGTTGGAAGCGGTGGACTGGGTCGTACCCTTCGACACCGACACCCCGGAGCCGCTGTTGGAAGCCATCAAGCCGGACGTGCTGGTGAAAGGCGGTGATTACAGTGTGGATGAAGTGGTGGGTCACGAGTTCGTGAAAGGCTACGGCGGCGACGTGAAGGTACTCGACTTTATTGACGATATCTCGACGACGAAGATCGTGGAGCGAATCAAGAAAGATAATTAATAGTTAATAATGAATAATTAATAGCTGCGCGAGCAGCGATTGTTTTCATACCAAGCAATGAGGCCGCGCCCAAAATCTGGGCGCGGCCTCATGCGTTACAAAACATGAAAAACCGGCTCTCGACGTTATTAATTATTCATTATTAACTATTAATTCCTTTACGGTGGCGGGCCGGCGTCACTCCCGTCCATCTTTCAAACGCACGCACAAATGCGGCGGATTCACTGTAGCCCAGCAGCTCGGCGATCTCGGCCACGCTGCGATCAGAGTCGGCCAGATAACGCTTGGCCTTTTCTTCCCTGGCCTGATCCATAATGCCCTGGAAGGGACGGCCTTCCTTGCTAAGCTGTCGACGGAAGCTGCGCTCGGGGATACTGAAGGCCTGAGCCACCTGCTCTGCGGTGGGGAAGGTGCGGGCAAACAGTTTCAGGTAGGCGCTGACGCGATCGCCCAGGTGGTCGGTGGGCGTTTCGCGGCGGGCCAGCATGGCGTCACACTGATCACGATACATGTCCTGGGCCATCCTGTTGTAGCCGGGCAGGCGGACCGCCATGTCCTCATTACTGATCACCGCCTTGCAATAAGGTTGCTCGTAGCGGACAGGGCAGCCGAAGTAGTCTTCAAACACCTGAGCTTCATCAGGGCGGGGGTAGGGCATCCAGACTTCCATTGGTTTCAGGCTCAGATTGAGTTGGGTCTGGATGTCGTTGACCAGTTTGAAGGTGCCGATCATATCGCGGTCGATCAACGTGCGGCTGACTTCCGGGGGCAAGGGGATGGGGTGGAGCTCCAGAGCGGTGGTCTTTTCCCCCGGAACCAGCGCCAGTTCGCCATACAGGTAGGTCAGCGCCTGGTATTTCACTCCGAACTGAAATCCCTGGAAGGCGGTTTCGCTGGTCATGAACAGCATGGCCAGCTGGCCGTAACCGGCGAAGCCAAAACTGCTTCCCATTTCAAAGCCCAGCAGCGGGTCGTCTACCTGTGGCAGCAGCTCAGTGAAAATCAGCAACTCGCGGTCGCGGCCAATTTCGCTATTGGGATCCAGCTTGTTCCGGTCCAGCCCATGCCGTGCCAGCACGGGGGCACAGTCGATGCCCTTTTCCCTCTCGAGCAGGTCGATGGTGTAGATCAATGCGAGAATCGAGCGTGCAGACATGGCCGGAATTATCAATTTTTCAGTCAGGTTAACACGTATTCACAGGGCAAAGGCAAGGATAGAGTGTCGTCATGCCTACATACCGGATTACCGGAGGAGACGAATAATGACAAGTCAGGCCCAGATCAATGTGAAAACCCGTCGCGTCAAGGTTGCCATCGTCGGTGGTGGCTTTGGCGGCATGTGCATGGCCATCAAGCTGCGTGAAGCGGGTATCGAGGACTTCTTGCTGCTCGAGAAAGGCAATGGCATGGGGGGTACCTGGTACCACAACAGCTATCCGGGCGCGGCCTGTGATGTGCAGTCTCACATGTATTCCTTTTCCTTCGAAGGTAACCCGGACTGGAGCCATCGCTACAGTGGCCAGCAGGAAATCCACAACTACATCGAAGGCGTCAGCCAGAAGCATAACCTGCGCCAGTACACTCGCTTCAACGCGGAAGTGACCGGTGCCCACTTTGACGACAAGGTGGCACTGTGGACTCTGGATCTGGCCGACGGCTCCCAGGTGATCTGTCAGCACTGGGTGCTAGCCAGTGGCCCCCTGCACGTGCCTTCCTTCCCCAACTTCAAGGGCATGGACACGTTCAAGGGCAAGATCATCCACTCTGCCCAGTGGGACCACGACTACGACATGGCTGGCAAGAAAGTGGTGTCCATCGGCACCGGTGCCAGCGCCATTCAGTATGTTCCACAGGTGGCCAAAACGGCAGGCCACCTGACCGTGGTGCAGCGCACGCCGCCGTGGATCATTCCCCGTGACGAACGCGCCTATTCAGGTTTGAGCAAGTGGGTATTTGGTCGCTTCCCGGCGCTGCGCAAGCTGCATCGCCTGCGTCTTTACCTGAGCAACGAAGCGCGGGTGCTGCCGATCTTCAATCCGCGCCTGGCCAAATTGGCCGAACCGGCGCTGAAAGCCTTCATCAACCATCAGGTGAAGGACAAGGAGACTGCGCGCAAGCTGGTGCCCAATTACACGCTGGGTTGCAAGCGCATCCTGATTTCCAATAACTACTACCCCACCTTCAACCGTGACAATGTGGCGCTGGTGACGGAAGGAGTGAAGGAAATCCGCGAGAACAGCATCGTGTTCAGTGATGGCACCGAGCAACAGGCGGATTGCATCGTGTTGGGTACCGGTTTCATTGTTGATCCGCGTATCTACATGAAGGATTTCGAGATCACGGGTCTGCCCGGTCGCCGTTTGCAGGATGACTGGAAAGATGCGGCCCAGGCGTATCTGGGTACCACGGTGAGTGGCTATCCGAACATGTTCCAGCTGGTGGGTCCCAATACTGGTCTGGGTCATAACTCCATCATCTTCATGATCGAGAGTCAGGTGCGCTACATCATGGATGCCATCACCAAGCTGGATAAGCGGGGCGATGCCTGGCTGGATGTGAAGCATGATGTGCAGGATCGCTTTAACGACAAGCTGCAGGATTCGCTGAAAGGCACCGTGTGGCAGAACGGCGGTTGCATGAGCTGGTATCAGCAGGCGGATGGTCGCAACACCGCCCTTTGGCCCCACGCTACTTTCCAGTTCATGGCGCGGACCTGGACCGTGAACATGAAGGACTACAACTGGCAACCGGCGATTGAGAAGGTGTCAGTGAAAGAAGCTGCTGCCAGCTAACAAGCAGTGACGAGTTGCGAGTAACGAGTTTCGAAAGGCAGAAGCGGGGATCACCAGCCCCGCTTTCCGCTACTCGAAACCCGTTCCCTGCTTGCCTGATCCGGCGTTTCGCAATCGGCTCTGTTGGCCTGCTGGTAAATCGGTAGCGCCACTTCCATCCTTTCCTGCAGAGCCTCGATCCTGCTGTCATGGTTCGGATGGGTGGAGAGAAACTCCAGTGGCTGGCCGCCACCTGCCGCGGCCATATTTCGCCACAGGGCGATGCTTTCCCGAGGATCAAACCCGGCGCTGGCCATGAGTTCCAGTCCCATCAGGTCGGCTTCCTCTTCGTGGGCGCGGCTGAACGGCAGCGCAATCCCCAGATGGGCACCCAGGCCCAGTGCCTGAATAACACTTTCCATATCGGTATCCCCCTCACTGAACAACCCGATCAGCATCAGGGTGGCTTTGATGCCCAGTTCCTGAGTCAGCCTCTCGTTGCCATGGCGGGCAAGGACGTGGGCTATCTCATGGCCGATCACGGCGGCCAGCTGGTCATCACTTTCCGCCACGGCCAGTAAGCCCTGATGGACGCCAATCTTGCCGCCCGCTACGGCGAAGGCATTGGGTGTGTCGTTGGCAAACACTACGACTTCCCAGGTTTGCGGCAACGGGCTCCCGGGAAAGCGGGCTTCAATGCGGCTGAGCAGTTGGTTGGCCACACATTGCACCTGCTGCCTGGCTTGATCGTCCGAGCTCACGGGAATCTGCTGCTGAATCTGCAGGAAGGTCTCTCGGCCAAAGTCCGCCATCATGCTGTCAGGTATCAGCGCCAGTTGCTCCCGGCCAGTGGGTGTCTGATCGCAGCCTGAAAGGGCGAAAATGAGAAGCATCAGAAAACAATTGCGTTGCACAAGCGTGTCCGGGGAGCCATGGGTGTTATCAAGGTAGCGGAGACGGGCGGCGGTGTGTAGTCAAGAAGACTCAGGTTTTCCGGAAACGAAAAAGGCCTCGCGTAGCGAGGCCTTTTCGAAGATGGTGCCCGGAGGCGGAATCGAACCACCGACACGGGGATTTTCAATCCCCTGCTCTACCGACTGAGCTATCCGGGCAATCAGGGCGCGTATTAAAGCCTCTGAAACGGGGCGCGTCAACCCATCTGGCGTTCATTTGTTCGCATCGTGAGCAACCGGGGTATATCCCTCTGCTTTTTCATAGTTTTCATTGTTCAGAAAACGGTCGCGCTGCTCATCCAGGAAGACTTTGGCTTGTGGATCCATCACGTTGAGATGCTTTTCATTGATCAGCATAGTCTGCTCGTGAAGCCATTCCTGCCAGGCCTTCTTCGACACATGCTCAAAAATGTCCTGCCCCTTGGGGCCGGGGAAGGGGGCGCGATCCAGGCCTTCCAGTTCGGTCTGGTACTTGCGGCACATTACCGTGCGGCTCATGGCGACTCCGTAAGCTGATTACAGTGGGAGAGACTATAACATGCGGGTCTGGCGAGGGGCTGCCAGTCCCGCCAACAGTTTCTTGACGGGCGCTGCGAGGCCGAGTTCGCCGGGCGCGGCGGGGTCGACCCATTTGCCTTCACTGTCGCAGGTGCCCTGTATCTTTACCGCAATTTCCAGCGGCGTGATGTCCAGGTGAAAGTGGCTGAAGGTGTGGCGAAAGCCGTCCAGGGGTTGGGCGTCCGCCTTGGCGCGCATGGCGCGGGCTTGCAGGGCGCTGGCCGACTCGTCCGCCGTTTCTGTCTGGGGGAAGCACCAAAGGCCGCCCCAGATGCCCTGTGAGGGGCGCTGCTCCAGCCACACACGGCCTTGATCATCACGGAGGATCAGCATGGTGGTGGTGCGCACGGGAACCGTTTTCTTCGGCTTTTTGCCGGGGAAGGCTTCCGGATTGCCATTGGCAAACGCGCTGCAGCCCTGGCTTAGCGGGCAGGCCAGGCAGTCTGGTTTACTGCGGCGGCACAGGGTTGCGCCCAGGTCCATGATGGCCTGGGTGTAATCGGCCAGTCGCTCATCGGGGGTGTAGTGTTCGGCCAGCTCCCAGAGGCGCGTCTCTATCTGCTTCTTGCCGGGCCAGCCCTCCACGGAATGCAGTCGTGACAACACCCGTTTCACGTTGCCATCAAGAATAGGCGCGCGTATGCCACGGCTCTGGGCAAGGATGGCGCCGGCGGTAGAGCGGCCGATGCCGGGCAGGGTGGCCACTTCATCTACGGTATCCGGGAAATCGCCGCGGTAGTTTTCCAGCAGCTGCCTGGCGCACTTGTGCAGATTGCGGGCGCGGGCGTAGTAGCCCAGTCCTGTCCACAGGTGCAGGACTTCATCCTGCTCCGCCAGCGCCAGGGTCTGCACATCCGGGAAACGCTCCATGAAGCGTTCGAAGTAGGGGATGACCGTGGTCACCTGGGTCTGCTGCAGCATGATCTCCGAGATCCACACCCGGTAGGGCGTGCGCGGATGCTGCCAGGGCAAGTCCTGACGTCCGTACTGGTCGTACCAGTCGAGCAGGGCCTGGCTGAAACGGCTTGGCGAAAGTGTTCGGTGGGCCATGATTGTCCGGTTAAAAAAGCGGATACGGGCTTTGCCCGTTTCCGCCTTATCATTTGGCGTGCTGCATGTTGCGTGAAGCGTGCAGCGTCTCCTAATTAAACAGCTTTTTCAGGCCGTCCTGGATCTGCTTGTCCACTTCTTCCTTGGCCTTTTTCTTGGCTGCGTCCTTGATGACTTCCTCGGCGGTGTCGCCTTCGCCTTCAATACCCAGTTTGTCTTTCAGCTTGTCCTGGGTGGCTTTGGCGGCAACCTGTTTGCCAATGTCCTTGAAACCGGATTTGTCCGGACCGCACCACTTGGCTGGATCACCTTCCAGATTACCCTCACAGCGCAGTGGCCAGGTGGTGTCCGTCAGGTACTTGGAGGTGCCCAGTTCCGGTGACTGCATGCCGATCTTCAAGTCAAAATCCTGGTTGAGGATGTTCATCCAGCCATTGCCGCTGATCTTGCCCTTGCTGAGTACCGCATCCAGGCTGTCCAGGTAGGCCACGTTCTTGTCCAGGCGCGCCTTGGAGTTCAGGTCGAGGATCTTGGTATCTTCGGACAGGGCGGAAGGCAGTTTGCCTGATTCCTGGCCGGGGATCATGGCGGCGGCCAGGCCCTGGAATTGGCCAAGCATGTCGTTAACACCGCCAACCAAGGTGTTGTAGAGGTTCAGTCCGCGTACGGTGGCATCGGACAGGTTCAGGTCCAGGGTGCCCTTGGCAGAATCCATCAGCGCCTTTTCGCTATTGCCACTGGCGCTGTAGTTACCGGTCATGGAGAACAGGCCTTTGGCCAGATCATCGTCCAGAGCCATTTGCGCGATGGGCTGGATCTGCACACTGGTGACCGTGTTGCTGGCAGTCATTTTCGGTGTCTTGCCAGAGGCATCCAGCGTGGCCTGGGCGCTGAAGCTGCCGTCCAGCGTTTTGCCGGTGGCCTGGGTCAGCTTGATGACCCCGTTTTGGGCGGTCACAGCGAATTTCAGGTCACTGGCGCTGATGCCGTCATAGCTGAGGCTGCCAATGGCAAATTTCCCGTCGATCAACAGCGGGCGCAGGGTTTCAACCGGGATCAGTTCGTCGGTGGACAGGCTGGCCGTGCCGCCCGTTTTGCCGGTGCCGGCAGCGGCGTCGCTGCTGTCTTCTTCTGTGCTCGGTGGCATATAGCCATCCAGATTGATCGTGTCGAGCAGCAGGTCAAAGACAATTTTGCCGCTTGCCAGACTCGCCAGCCCGGCGCTGCCGCTGAGAGTGCTGTTGTCCAGTTTGAGAGTGAGGGGTTTGACCATTACGCTGCCGGGCTCACCCCCGAGGGTGGCATCCAGGGATATCTTGCTGAGCGCGTTGCTGTCAGTGGTTTCAATGGGGGCCTCGCCGATGGATTGCAGCACCTTGTTGGCATCAAAGGGCTGGGTGGCAAGCTTGCCGCTGACCTGCAGGTCGCTGGTGAGGGCTTTCACATCCACGTTGCCGCGGGTTTCGGTGCCAGCGGCGGTGAGCAGCAGGTCCTTGATGCTGAGGGTGTCGTCGGTGAGGTTGACGTCCAGATTCTGTTCAAGGTGAACATCGACCGGCATGGTGGTGGCGCCGGCGATATTGGCATCCAGCGTCATGGGATTGAGCACGAAATGAGTATTGTCGATATCCGCAGCCAGTACGGTGTCCAGGCTCATATCTACCCGCATGTCGCTCTGGTCCTGATAGCGCAGGGACATCTGCAGCGGGAAGGGCTCATTCAGGTTTACGTCCTGGGCGCTCAGGTTGAAGTGCTCAACCACGATGTCGGTGCCGTCGACCGTGTTACGGTAGCGCACCTTGCCATCAGAGACGATCACCTCGGGAATGGTCAACGGGATATCCAGGCTTCCGCTCTCGGCGCTTTCCGTGCTGGTGGCCTCTTCCGGGGTTTCCGCTTCGGCCGTGGATTGCGGGCCGATTAGCTCCCAGTTGGCTCCGTCAGGCGCATCCACCAGATTGACTTCCACGCCGGCCAGGCGGATGCCGTCCATTTCTACCTGCCCATACAGCAACGGCAGGACCGCTACGCTGAGAGAGGCTTCGTTGAGGGCCGCAAACAGCGCTTCCTGGTCGGCGATGCGCGCTTCGGTGCGGCCGATGCTCACACCCAGTGAGGGCCAGAACTGCCATGCGAGGTCGCCCTCGATATTCAGGGTCAGGTTGGCCTGTTCGCGGGCCTGTTTCTCGATTTCCGGCTTGAACTCATTGGGATCAATTACCTGTGTGATCACAAAAACGGCTATCGCCAATAGCAAAATGATGGCAACTACGGTGATCAGCAAAATTTTTAACAGGCGTCCCATGGAGCTCTCCTTGCGTGTTTGCCAGTTGACCGGGATTATAGCAGCCGTGAATAACGTACCATAACCGTTGAATTGGTTTAGCAATAGTTAGGGGAAGGACCTTTGCAAAAGTTCCATTTGGTTGTGTTTGCTTTTTTTGCGTTGCTGAGTACTGCGGCGCAGGCGATCAAACCTGAGCCTGTTGTCCTGAAGGGAATCGGGGAGGCTGTTGTGCTGGGCGACAGGATGCAAATTCTGGAGGACCCGGAAAGTCACTGGTCTCTGGATCAGGTGCGCAACCAGTTTGCCAGCCGGTTCCGTAACAGCGAGGCTTCGGCGCTGAGTTTTGGTTTTACGGACAGCACCATCTGGTTGCGATTCGCGGTGGATGCCACTGCGGCCGAGGGCAGCTGGTTCCTGGTGGAGCGCTATCCTATTCTGGATGAGCTGACGTTGTTCGTGCCCGACAGCAGCGGTGCATACAAGGAATTCCCCGTGGGTGATACGCGCCCGTTTTCCCTGCGCCCGATGGATTTGCGCTCTTTTGTGTTTCCGCTCAATACCGAATCGGGAGGGGAAACCGAGTATTACGTGAAGGTGAAGGGCAAGGGGGCGCTGAACATGATGCCCATGCTCTACAGTGCCAAGGGGTTGGTGGAGTACACCTATATCGAACAGCTGATCCAGGGCCTGTTTTACGGTTCGCTGGCGATCATGCTGGTGTACAACCTGATGCTTTATCTGTCACTGCGTGACAACGTGCACCTTCACTTTGTGATGTTTCTGGCCGGGGTGCTTTACTTCAATATCGCGGTGAGCGGTTACGGCCTGCAATTCTTGTGGCCGGAGTCACCCAAGATCAATGAGTATTTTTGGCTGGCGACCTATGTGATTGCGACAGCGCTGGCGCTTTACTCGCGGCAGTTCCTCCAGCTTGCGCAGCGTTTCCCCCGCTATGATCGTCTGCTTCGCCATTACCTGATCATGATCGGCATGGCCTTCCTGCTGCAGTGGGTGTTGCAGCCCCCGTACTCATACCACCTGTCGACTTTCGTATCGCTGTTGACCGTGGTGCTGTTCAGCTGGCTTGGCTGGACAGTTTGGCGACAGGGCTTCCGGGTTGCGCGTCTTTATGTGCTGGCCTGGTCAGTGTTCCTGTTGACCATTTTCCTGTTCGCCATTGGCAACCTTGGGTTGATCCCTTTCCATCCGATAATCCCCTATTTGCCGCATATTGGTGCGCTCTGGGTGGTCGTGATGCTCTCCCTGGCGCTCGGTGACCGCATCCGTTTCCTCGAGAACGAACGCAAGCAGTTGGCGCTGGAAGCCCAGCAGAACCTGGAACGGCATCTGTCGGATATCGAGCAGATGAACCAGGACAAGTCCATGTTCCTGCAGTACATCAGTCACGAACTGAATACACCGATCAACTGGATTGGTGCTGCGGATTCGCTGGGTGGCAGCAACAGCGAAGACAGTGACGTGGATGTCTGGGCCATGGTGCGCAAAGGCCAGAAACGGTTGATCGGTATTGTGGGTACCTCGCTGCGATATTTTGACTTGTCTGATCGTAATCAGCCGCCACTGGTGGGGGCGTGTCAGCCCATGTGGCTGATTGATGCCCTGGTGCGCGAGCAGTCAGACCGCATTGAAAAATCCGGCATCAGCTTTCGCAACCGGGTATCCCCTAACCTGCGGGTAAGGGCCAGTGAGAGCGAGCTGAAAGAAGTCTTTGCCATGGTGCTGGACAACGCACTCCGTTTCAGCGCGGAGGGTGGCAATGTGGACGTATCCAGCGAAGTGGATGTGGCGGGCGGCTTTGCGCATATCGTGGTACGCGATGAGGGCAAGGGGGCCACGGCGGATCAGCTTGAGAAAATTATGGAACCGTTCTTTGTGATGGGCTCACGGCACCATGAGGAAGGGTTTGGTCTGTCGCTGGCCATGGCAAGGGTCATGGTGGAGCAAGTGGGGGGGCAGTTGTGGGCAGAAAGCCCCGGGCCCGGCCGGGGCTTCAGTCTGCATTTGCGGCTGGCGCTGGCCGAAATCGATACCGCTAACGCACCCTGACCCTGCTGAATCAGGCGCTGGCCTGCTGGCAATGTGCTGGCAGGCTCACAGCCTCCCCCAGTGCCTGGCTGATCAGGCGCAGGAAATCCTTGCCGACACCCCGTCCGCGGGTGGCCGGATGCACTACCATCCAGTCCATTGCAGGCTGGTTTTTCTCGATCAGGGCGATAGCCACGCGCTTGCCATTGAAGTGGGCGGCGAACAGGCGGTGATCCCCTGATGCCAGAGCCTCCTGGAGTTTTTGCCGGTATTCCGGGTCATCGCGCAGCACCTGATCAAAGGTCTGGCATTCTTCCGGAGAGAGGGGGTGGGCCTGAACACTGATGGGCATGGGGTCGACTCCGCTGGTTGGGGGAATGGGTGGCTCTGCCACAATGGTGTCAACAGGCCGTCAGGCTGCGTATAATAGCCGGCCCAATGCCCGGGAGGTATAGATGAGCAAGCGAAGCGCGACTGTTGAGCGCAACACCCTGGAAACCCAGATTCAGGTTTCCATCAATCTGGATGGTACTGGTCAGTGCAAACTGGACACCGGTCTGCCGTTTCTGGAGCACATGCTGGACCAGGTAGCCCGCCACGGTCTGGTGGATCTGGATATTACCGCCAAGGGTGATTTGCACATCGACGCTCACCATACCGTCGAAGATATCGGTATTACCCTGGGACAGGCGTTCGCCAAAGCCGTTAGCGACAAGAAGGGCGTTCGCCGCTATGGCCATGCCTATGTGCCGCTGGATGAAGCCCTGTCCCGCGTGGTGGTGGACCTGTCTGGCCGTCCTGGTCTGGAAATGTTCGTGGATTTCACCCGGGGCAGCATTGGCGGCTTCGACGTGGATCTGTTCTATGAATTTTTCCAGGGGTTGGTCAACCACGCCATGATTAGCCTGCACATCGATAATTTGCGTGGCAAGAATGCTCACCATCAGGCCGAGACGGTGTTCAAGGCGTTTGGCCGCGCCCTGCGTATGGCCGTTGAGCCTGATCCGCGCATGACCGGTATTACCCCGTCCACCAAGGGCACCCTGAGCGAAAAAGAGTAACTGCAGCCATGAGCGAAGTAGTTGCCGTTATCGATTACGGCATGGGCAACCTGCACTCTGCGGGCAAAGCTCTGGAAAAAGTGGCTAACGGCCAGCAAATCCTGATTACCGGGGATCCTGACGCGATTCGCGCCGCGGACAGAGTGGTCTTTCCCGGCGTTGGCGCCATTCGTGACTGCATCGCGGTGCTGAAGGAAACAGGCCTGGATCAGGCCATCCGTGATGTGATTGCGGCGGGCAAGCCGGTGCTGGGTATCTGTGTCGGCATGCAGGCACTGATGGCGCACAGTGAAGAGAACAACGGCGTGGATTGCCTGGGCATATTCGACGGGGAAGTGACCTTCTTTGGCGAAATGCTCGACGAAACCGGTGGCAAGCTGAAAGTGCCGCACATGGGCTGGAACCAGGTGCAGCAGGGCATGGCGCATCCCATGTGGGCGGGCATTGCCGACAATGCCCGTTTTTATTTTGTGCACAGCTACTGCGTCACCGGCCTGGCCGATGAAGAGGTGGCCGGTTATTGCGATTACGGTCGCCGTTTTGCTGCAGCTGCCACCCGCAATAATGTTTTCGCGGTGCAATTCCATCCGGAAAAGAGTGCAGATGCTGGCCTGACCCTGCTGGAAAACTTTCTGCGCTGGCGGCCATAACGGCCGCTACGCAATTCCCTGTTTGATCGACTGAAAAACGCATAACGCGACGAGACTCTGATGCTACTGATTCCTGCCATCGACCTGAAAGACGGAAAATGTGTTCGCCTCAAGCAGGGGCGGATGGAAGACGATACGGTGTTTTCCGAGGATCCGGTGGCCGTGGCTACCCATTGGGTCGAGCAGGGTGCCCGTCGCCTGCACCTGGTGGATCTCAATGGTGCTTTTGCTGGTGAGCCGGTCAACGGCGAGATCGTCAAGGCCATTGCCCAAAAGTATCCGGATCTGCCAATCCAGATTGGTGGGGGTATCCGTAGCCCGGAAATCATTCAGGCCTATCTGGATGCGGGTGTGCAGTGGGTAATCATCGGTACCAAGGCCGTGAACGAGCCTGAGTTTGTACGTGAAATGTGCAAGCAGTTCCCGGGTCACATTATCGTTGGACTGGACGCCAAAGACGGTATGGTGGCCACTGATGGCTGGGCCAACGTGACGGATGTGAATGTGATCGACCTGGCCAAACAGTTCGAAAATGATGGTGTGTCCGCCATCGTTTATACCGACATCAGCCGTGACGGCATGCTGCAGGGTGTCAATGTGGAAGCCACCGTGCGTCTGGCCCAGTCCATGTCCATTCCGGTGATCGCTTCCGGCGGCATTACTGACCTGGAAGATGTACGCAATCTTTGTGAAGTGGCGGATCAGGGCATCAGCGGTGCCATCACTGGCCGGGCCATTTACGAAAATACCTTGAACTTCGCAGAAGGTCAGGCTTTGTCTGACGAACTGATCAAGGGCTGAGGCGGAGACAATCATGGGACTCGCCAAACGCATTATCCCCTGTCTGGATGTGGATGACGGCCGTGTGGTCAAGGGTGTTCAGTTCGTGGATATCCGTGATGCCGGTGACCCGGTGGAAGTGGCCAAGCGCTATAACGATGCCGGTGCCGACGAGATTACTTTTCTGGATATCACCGCCAGCCATGAAGGTCGCGATACCACCCTCCATACGGTGGAGCAGATTGCCAGTCAGGTGTTTATTCCCCTGACCGTGGGCGGCGGTGTCCGCACTCTGGAAGATATCCGCAACCTGCTGAATGCCGGTGCCGACAAGGTCGGCATCAATTCGGCCGCAGTCCATAACCCGGAATTTGTCCGTGAGGCTGCGGAACGTTTTGGTTCCCAGTGCATTGTGGTGGCCATTGATGCCAAGAAAGTCAGTGCCGAAAGCGAGCCTAACCGTTGGGAAATCTTTACCCATGGTGGTCGTAAGCCCACCGGCCTGGATGCGGTGGAATGGGCCAGGCGCATGACCGACTACGGCGCTGGGGAGATCCTGCTGACCAGCATGGATCGTGATGGCACCAAGAATGGTTTTGATATCGCACTGACCCGGGCGATTTCCGAAGCGGTGCCAGTGCCGGTGATCGCCAGCGGTGGGGTAGGCAACCTGCAGCACCTTGCTGACGGTGTGATCCAGGGTGGAGCGGATGCGGTGCTGGCGGCCTCCATTTTTCATTTTGGTGAATATTCAGTGGAAGAAGCCAAACGTTTCATGCAGAACGCAGGTATCGAAATGCGTCTGGATTGACCGCATCCATGTCGTGTTTGCCTGTTGGAAAACCCCGGTTTTATCCGGGGTTTTTTGTGTCTTTTGAGGGTGTGAACAAGGCCCGTAACAGGCTGCGTAGTCTGTCGAACTTCTGCTGCCGTTTACCCCGGGCCTATAGTCCCGGCCTCGTTCCTGATTTACTCTCGAACTTTTGCGAATAATTATAATCGGGAGAGTACGCAATGGGTTCGAGTGCGCTGATCGACATCGGTTTGCCAATATCCCTGTTTCTGATCATGGTCGGTATGGGCATGACGCTGACGCCCAAGGACTTCCGTGAGGTGGTGATTGCGCCAAAGGGAACAACTTATGGGCTGATTTGCCAGATCCTGCTCTTGCCGATGGTGGCCTTTGGTGTGGCGGTGGCGCTGGACCTCTCCCCTGCGCTGGCGGTGGGTCTGATCGTGGTGGCCGCTTGCCCGGGGGGGACGACCTCCAACCTGTTTGTGTATCTGGGGCGCGGAGACGTGGCGCTGTCCATTGTACTAACGGTGATTGCCAGCCTGATCACCATTGTCACCTTGCCTGCCTTCACCGGTTGGGCGCTCGCCCATTTCCATGATGCAGCCAGAACTATCGAGTTGCCGGTGCTGCGCACCGTGATCACGCTGATCGTGATTGTGCTGCTGCCTGTGGCCATTGGCATGACGATCAAACATTTCAAGCCAGTATTGGCCGCCAAGGGCGAAAAAGCGGTGGGTCTGCTGGGGTTGTTTGTGCTGATCGCGGTGATTGCCATGCTGCTGGTCAAACTGGGTGACGAAGCGTTTGAACTGTTCCGTAAGGCTGGTGTGTCGGCGATTATTCTCAACGTGGCCGGGATCATTCTCGGCATGGTGGGTGGCCGCCTGATTGGGCTTAGCCGTGATCAGGCTTTTACTGTGGCCATCGAGCTGGGTATCAAGAATGGTACCCTCGGACTGATGGTGACCCTGACGCTGTTGCACTCCGAAGCCATGTCTGTGCCGTCGGCAGTGTACGGTGTACTGATGTTTGCTTTCGGTTTCCTGTTGATTGGCTATGCGCGCCTGACCGGAATTGGTCGCAACAGTGCTCAGGTTTCGCCGTGATCCGACGCCTGAGTGGACGCGGTATTCATGACCGGCGTGCTGAGTAGTTCGGAAACGGGTACTACCCGGATGCCGGCCTGTTTCAGCAGGGGCAGTACCTGCTGCAAGTAGTGCACTGTCTCCGGGTATGGGTGGCCAATAGCGATGGCGTGGCCGCGCTGGCGCGCCAGTTTGATCAGCTTGTTGAACTGCTCGTTGATCCTGACCAGGCTGCGGTCGTTATCCAGAAAGATATCCCTGCCTGCGTTCGCCAGCCCGACCTGCATGGCTTGGCGCTGGGCAACTGAGCGGCCGCTGGTGCGGCTGTCCACAAAGAACAGCTGATGGGCCTTGAGTTCCTTCATCAGCCAGCCCATGGCCTGACGTTGTTCGGTCAGTTCGCTGCCCATGTGGTTGTTGAGTCCGCGGGCCTCGGGTAATTGGCTTAGGGACTTGCGCACCTGGGTCAGCAGTTCCTGCTCAGACATGTCGGCAGTAAGGCCGCCACGATCCAGCTTTTCATGCTGCTTGGCTGCCATGGGCATGTGCACAATGACTTCCTTGCCAGCCTGGCTGGCGCGTCTGGCCAGTCGTTGTCCGTGGGGGGAAAAGGGGATCACCGCACAGGTGACCGCCGCGGGCAGGTCGACGATGGCCTGGCCGTGGCGGCTGCTATAACCCAGATCATCAATGATGATGGCAATGCGTGGCTGCCCCTCAGCGCTGGCCAGCTCGGCCAGCATCAGCAGAGTAAGTGCCCAGAGACGCAGCCCCATTAGAGAGTGTCGCTACTGGCCTGGGGTGTGCTGGTACGGGACAGGACCACCCCTTTGAGAATCGCCAGTGCCTGAGCCAGAGAATAATCCTCCTGGGCCAGAGACGGTGTCTGGCGTGCACTGTCACTCTGGGCGTGCTCATTGTCCAGGTGGCGAGGCAGGTCTGCTTCCCGCAATTGCTGGTCTTCGATCACTTCCAGGTGGGTGACTTGATCCACGGTGATATCCGGAACAATGCCTTCGGCCTGAATGGACCGACCGGATGGGGTGTAGTACCGGGCGGTGGTCAGCTTGAGGGCCTTGTCCTTGCTCAACGGCAGGACCGTTTGCACGGAACCCTTGCCGAAGGTACGGGTCCCCACGACCAGGGCGCGATGTTGATCCTGCAGGGCACCAGCCACGATTTCGGAGGCGGAGGCGCTGCCTCCGTTGACCAGCACGACCAGTGGAACACCGGCCAGGCGATCACCGATGGAGGCCTTGAACTCGCTGCGGCTGTCGGGGCTGCGGCCCTGGGTGTAAACAATCAGGCCGCTGTCGAGGAACAGGTCCGCCACTTCCACGGCGCCACCCAGAACGCCGCCGGGGTTGTTGCGCAGGTCCAGTACCAGGCCTTTGAGGGCGTGTTCCTTGCCCAGTTTGCCCAGCGCCTTGGCCGTATCGGTGCCGGTGTTGTTCTGGAACTGGGAGATGCGGATGTAGCCGAGGCCTGGCTCAAGTAATTTGGAGCGCACACTGTGCAGCTGGATCTTGTCGCGCTTGACGGTGACCTGACGAGGATTCTCTTCGCCCTGACTGAGCACCATCAATTCGATCTCGGAACCAATTTCGCCGCGCATCAGTTCCACGGCTTCGTTCAGCGTGAGCCCTTTCACGAAGGTGTCGTCAATTTTCAGAATCAGGTCGCCCGCCTTGATGCCGGCCTTGCTGGCGGGGGAGTCATCCACGGGGGTGACGACTTTGACAAAGCCGTCTTCCATGGTGACTTCGATACCCAGGCCGCCGAACTCACCGCTAGTGGTAACCTGCAGATCTTCGAACTGGTCTGGGGTCAGGTAGTTGGAGTGGGGATCCAGCTCGTACAGCATGCCGCGGATGGCCGATTCCAGCAGGTCGCGGTCGCTGATTTCTTCCACATAGGAAGCGCGGATGCGCTCCATGACTTCCGCGAAGGCGCGTAGTTCCTCAACTGGAACGCCCTGTTTTGCGGCCTGCTGGTCCAGTGCCGGGTCGGCTGCCTGGGCAGAGAAAGAGGCCATGAAAAGCAGGCTGGCAGCCGCCGCCGAGCGGAAGTGCCGGGAAAGCAGTATTGGCATCAGGTGTCCCCGAAGCACGGTGCGGTCCGTGCGTGTTATTGGTTACTGGCTATGGGGGGCAGTGTAACACGGCGGTCGCACCAGCGTGTCGGGTTCACTGCCTTGCCGCGATGGCGTATCTCGAAATACAGACCGCTGGCCATGTTTCCCCCAGAGTTGCCAGCCAGCGCCAGGCTGTCGCCGGCGGCGACCCATTCGCCCACCTCTCGCAGCAGAGCCTGGTTATAACCGTACAGGCTGAGGTAGCCGTCGCCATGGTCGACAATGGTGAGCAGGCCGTAGCCACGCAGCCAGTCAGCGAACACGACCCGGCCTGGATGGATGGCCCTTACCGGGGTGCCGCCAGGGGCGCCAAGAATCACACCCTGCCAACGCAGCGCTCCTTCCCGGCGGCTGTTATAGCTGGTGGTGATGCGTCCTGGCAGCGGCCAGGGTAACTTGCCTGCCAGTTTGCCAAAGGGTTTGCCACCCAGGTCAACGGGGATATCGTCAAAGCTGCGGCGCATTTCATCCAGCAGTTTGCTAAGACGTTGCTGGTCGCTCTTCAGCTGGTTGATATCACTGCCACGGTTGTCCAGAGAGCGATTGAGTATGGCCAGGCTCTGCTGGCGCTGCTGCTGGGCGTCTTCAAGTTTGCTGGCATGACGTTGTATTTCGCTGCGTTTCTCCAGCAGGACCTCACGGGCAGCAGCGACCTTTTGGCTCACGGCCTGCAGCTCGGTCAGCTCGGTCTTTACCGCTTCCAGCCGGTCGGTGCGGGCACGCTGATAGTACTCCTGGTAGCGCATCAGGCGGGCAATCTGGTCGGGCTGCTCCTGATTGAGCAGTAATTTCAGTCGTTCCTGTCGGCCACTCTGGTAGCTGGCGCGAACGGTACGAGCCAGCCACTCCACCTGGGTGCGCTTGTCTTTGGCCAGGGCCGCCTGTTCTTTTTCCAGGGTGTTCAGTCGCGCCCTGGCATCTGCTTCGCGTTTTTCAAGGTCGCGTTGTTCCCGTGCCAGTCGGCTAATGCGTAGTTCGGCTTCCCGCAAGTCAGCCTGCAGGGAGTCACGCTCACGCAACTCCTTTGCCTGGGCCTTGCTAAGTTCGCTGATGCGGCTCTTGAGCGCTTCCAGTTCTGCCTTTGAGGGTGTGGGGCCTGCCTGTGCAACGTTGCATAGCAGGGTGATCAGCAACAGGCTGAAGGTGGCCGCCAGTGGGCGGAATGACAAGAATGTAGCCGGCATGGTTTTACCTTACCCCCCTGGGGGTGTGTATACTTGGCGCCGATTTTTCATCGATCCGGCTGCGGTGGTATTGCCCTGCGGGATGGATTAACGCCACTGATTCGGGGTTCCCATGAGCCAACTGTTTGAATTCGCCAGCAACCATTATCTTCTGGTGTCCGCCTTTTTCCTGCTTTGGGCTGTATTTTTCGTGCTCGAGTCCCGTCGGGGGGGCAAGCCGGTCACGCCGCAGATGGCTACCAATATGGTAAACCGGGACGAGGCTGTCATCGTTGATCTGCGAGACAGTGATGAGTTTCGTGCCGGCCACATTGCCGGTAGTCTCAATATTCCTGCCAGCCAGGCCCTAGAGCGTATTGCAGAACTGGAAAAATACAAGGGTAAACCGCTGATTCTGACTTGCGAAATGGGCAGCAAGGCCTCACATCTTGGCAGGCAGCTGCGTACCAAGGGCTTTGAAGACCTGCATCGTATTCAGGGCGGTATCAACGCCTGGCGTGGTGCTTCCCTGCCAGTTGTGAAGGGCTGAACGCCAGATCAGGAGGGTAAGCCCATGGCGAAAGTGGAACTGTATACAACCCCGTGGTGCCCTTTCTGTGTCCGCGCGAAGCGCTTGCTGGACAGCAAGAATGTGTCCTATGAGGACACCGACGTGGGGCAGGAACCCGCACAGCGTCAGGTGATGATGCAGCGCGGTGGGGCTCACACGGTGCCACAGATCTTTATCAATGATCACCCCATTGGCGGGTGTGATGAACTTTATGCTCTTGAGCGGGCGGGGGAACTGGATGCCCTGCTCGGAGCGGATTAGTAACTGGAGAGAATAATGGCTGACGAACAACAACAGGTTTTCCAACTGCAGCGTGTATACCTCAAGGATGCGTCTTTCGAGTGCCCGGGCGCCCCGGAAGTGTTCTTGCAGGAGTGGAAACCCAAGGTCAACGTACAGATCAACAACGGTGCCCGTCGTGTCGGCGAGAGTGCCGAGTATGAAGTCGAGCTGACGGTTACCGTGACGGCCAAGGATGAGAAGGAAGAAAAAACCTTCTATCTGGCAGAGGTGAAGCAGGCAGGTATCTTTACGGTGAAAGGAATCGAAGGCGAAGAGCTGGGCCAGCTGCTGGGCGCCTACTGTCCGAATCTGCTGTTCCCCTATGTGCGTGAAGTGATTTCCGACCTGGTCGCCAAGGGCTCTTTCCCGCAGATGCTGCTGCAGCCAATCAACTTCGATGCGCTCTACCAGCAACAGCGTCAGCAGCAGGCGCAAGCCCAGGCTGAGGCGAAGGGCGAAACGGTGCAGTGAAGGGCAATTAATAGTTAATAATGAATAATTAATAGCTGCGCGAGCAGCCGTTTGTTATTCAGGAAAGCAAGAGGCCGCGTTCATACTCTGGGCGCGGCCTCTTGCGTTTCAATGCGGACAAAATCTATCCCGCGACGTTATTAATTATTCATTATTAACTATTAATTGCCCCTGCGTATCCCAGCTGTCGCCACGCCTCATACAGCGTCACGGCTACCGCATTGCTGAGATTCAGGCTGCGGCTGTCGGGGACCATGGGCAGGCGCAGTCGTTGTGTCTCAGGCAGGGATTCAATGATGGAAAGAGGGAGGCCGCGGGTCTCGGGGCCGAACAGCAGGACATCGCCATCCTGGAAGCTTGCCTCACTGTGAGGGCGGCTGGCTTTGGTAGTCAATGCGAACAGGCGCTGCCCATGAATCTTCTCGAGAAAGTGCGCAAAGCTGGGGTGAAGCTCCAGGTTGGCGAATTCCCGGTAATCAAGACCGGCACGGCGCAGTTTTTTCTCGTCCAGCGAAAAGCCCAGCGGCTCAATCAGGTGCAGGCTCGCACCGGTGTTGGCGGCGAGACGAATAATATTGCCTGTATTGGGCGGGATTTCGGGTTCAAACAGAGCGATATGCAGCATTGTGTTTTGCCGTCAGAGCGGAGCCGTGGTACTCATGGAAGTACAGGCAAGGATAACAGGGATTGGCAATGAAGAGAGTATGGTCTGGATTCGTGGTAATGATCCTGCTGGGCGGCTGTGGAGAGTCTTCCACTGAAGGGCAGTTGCTTGAGGTGGCTCCGTACCGGACAGCCTGTATTGGCGTCGGTCCCATGGAGTGCCTCCAGGTGCGCCGTGAGGGTGAGGAGAACTACTCGCTGTTCTACAGCAAGATCGAGGGTTTCGAATTTGAGTCCGGTTATCAGTACGTCCTGAGGGTAAAGGTGACGCCAGTGGAAAATGCGCCAGCGGACGCCAGCTCCGAGCGCTACTCGCTGCTGAAGGTAGTGGAGAAGAGCCCGGTGAACCAGCAGGAGTAAGTCTTGCGCTGCGTTTATCAGGCACGGGACGGGCTGGAAGCCCATATGGTGGCGGACATGCTGCAGCAGCTGGGTATTGCGGCCCGGGTGCAAGGGGACCTGTTGCAGGGCGGAATAGGCGAGTTGCCGGCAGCTGGGCTGGTGTCAGTGTGGGTGGATAACGAGGAAGAGGCGCGTGCCCGAGAGCTGGTGGAAAGCTATCAGCGTGAGCAGCCGGACATCTCTGCCCCGAGGCCTGTTTCTGCGCCGGTTTCTTCAGCTGGTTTTTTGGCCGGCGTGATGGTGGGCTTTTTTGCTGGTGTGCTGGTGATGCTGATGCTTTTAAGATGAGTGTCGAGTTGCGAGTAACGAGTTTCGAAAGGCTTTCTGCAAATCAGCTGTAGGAACGTGGCGTAGCGAAGTAACGAACGCAGTGCGCCCCACAGGGTGAGCGCAGCGAATAACGCCACTGTGGGTGCGAGTCGAGCGATAGCGAGGAAGAGATTAGCCGTTGGCAAGTTCTATCGGTGGGCAGGGTCTTTGCGTGAAGCCTGTTCCGTGAAGCATGAAGGAGCTGCAGCAATAAAAAAGCCGGGTATCAACCCGGCTTTTTTATTGCTGCAGCTTTCTGTTACGCCCGGCCGGCGCGCTTGCGCTCGGTTTCGGTGAGCAGCTTCTTGCGGATGCGCAGGCTCTCCGGGGTAACTTCCACCAGCTCGTCATCTTCGATGAAGTCCAGTGCCTGCTCGAGGCTGAAGCGGATCGGCGGGGTCAGCACAATGTTCTCATCGGTGCCGGACGCGCGCATGTTGGTCAGCTGCTTGCCCTTGGTGGGGTTCACTGCCAGATCGTTGCCACGGCTGTGAATGCCGATGACCTGTCCTTCATAGACTTCCACGTTCGGATCGATCAGCAAGCGGCCGCGTTCCTGCAGGTTGAACAGGGCGAAGCCCAGCGCCTTGCCCTTGACCATGGACACCAGCACACCATTGATGCGCTTGGCCATGTCGCCGGCCTTGAACTCGCCGTAGTGGCTGAAGGTGCTGTTAAGGATGCCGGTGCCGGAGGTGAGGGTCAGGAACTGGCTGCGGAAGCCAATCAGGCCACGGCTGGGAACGATGAACTCCAGGCGTACACGGCCCTTGCCATCCGGCTCCATGTTGGTCATCTCGGCCTTGCGCAGACCCAGGTGCTCCATGATAGAGCCCTGGTGCTGCTCTTCCACATCGGCCACCACGGTTTCGTAGGGTTCCTGCTTGACGCCGTCTTCTTCGCGGATGATGACCTGCGGGCGGCCCACTGCCAGCTCGAAGCCTTCACGGCGCATGTTTTCGATGAGTACCGACAGGTGCAGTTCCCCTCGGCCGGAGACGCGGAACTGGTCGGCGCTGCCGGTTTCTTCAACGCGCAGGGCGACGTTGTGCTTGAGCTCGGCTTCCAGACGCTCACGAATCTGGCGGCTGGTCACGAATTTGCCTTCCTGGCCCGCGAACGGAGAGGTGTTCACGTGGAAGAACATGCTCACGGTAGGTTCGTCCACGCTAAGCGGAGTCAGGGCTTCCACGTTGAGCGGGTCGCACAGGGTGTCGGAAATGTTCAGCGGATCCAGGCCGGTGATACAAACGATCTCGCCAGCTGAGGCGGTCGGTGCATCCACACGCTCCAGACCGTGGTAGCCCATGATGGTGAGGATCTTGCCGCTACGGACGTTGCCGTCAGCGCCGATTACCTTGACCGGGCTGTTTGCCTTGATCTGACCACGCTTCACGCGACCAATTCCGATAATGCCCAGGTAGCTGTTGTAGTCCAGGGAAGAGATCTGCATCTGGAACGGGCCTTCGGCATCCACGTCCGGGTAGGCAACCTTGTCGACGATGGCTTGCAGCAGCGGGGTCATGTCGTCAGCCATGTTGTCGGCTTCCAGACCGGCAATGCCGTTCAGGGCAGAGGCATAGATGACCGGGAAGTCCAGCTGCTCATCAGTGGCGCCCAGGTTGTCGAACAGGTCGAATACCTGGTCCATCACCCAGTCAGGACGGGCGCCGGGACGGTCGATCTTGTTGATGACCACGATGGGCTTGAGGCCGGCAGCAAAGGCTTTCTGGGTCACGAAGCGGGTCTGCGGCATGGGGCCGTCCACCGCGTCCACCAGCAGCAGCACGGAATCCACCATGGACATGACGCGCTCTACTTCGCCACCGAAGTCGGCGTGTCCGGGGGTGTCCACGATGTTGATACGGTAGTCGTTCCACTGAATCGCGGTGTTCTTGGAGAGGATGGTAATGCCACGCTCCTTCTCCAGGTCATTGGAGTCCATCACCCGCTCGATGTCGCCAGCGCGATCTCCCAGGGTGCCGGACTGTTGCAGCAGCTTGTCCACCAGGGTGGTTTTGCCGTGGTCAACGTGGGCGATAATGGCAATATTGCGCAGGCGTTCAATCACGAGTGTAGCTCCAGTGAAGAATGGGCGAACCCGTTCTGAGGCTCGCAGGGGCGCGCATTATAGCAGCGCTGGTGACAGGCGATAGCCCATCGGTCAGCTTTCTTCTTTGTGACCGACTTCATGGTTTTGCGGATGTCTCTGCGAAGAACGGTGGGATGACCTAGAATGGCGCAACCTTTTTGTCCCGGTTTAGTCACAGACATGTCCCATTGACCGGTTTTCCGGACAGTAACGCTTTTACTTTCAGGTTGTTATGATGCGATTTCCTCTTTGGCTGCTGTTGGCCGGATGTTCTCTTGTGGCCCGGGCCGAGACCCCTGCCAGCAAGGTGATTTATGGCTTGAACGAGCATGTTCAGCTGCGCGAACTGGGGGTGACGGTGCCGGCCAAGCTGGATACCGGGGCAGAATCTGCCTCTTTGAGTGCTCGCCATATCAAGATTTTTGAGAAAGATGGCGTTGATATGGTCGAATTTGACCTTGCGCTGACCCCTCAGGATCGCGAGAACCTGGGGATCACACGGGAGCAGTGGGACGATATTCAGTTGCCTCTGGTGGGGCATGTTCGTATCAAACGACTTGCAGAGAGTCTCGTAGAGGAAGAAAGAGGTTACAATCGTCGGCCCATGGTCATGCTCACCGTATGCATGGGGCGGCGGGCAGAGCAGATTGAGGTCAATCTGACTGATCGCAGTGATTTCAGCTACCCGTTGCTGATCGGGGCGGAGGCGCTGAAACATTTGGGGGCGGTAGTGGATCCTTCACTGCAAATGACGGCTGGCCGGCCCCGCTGTACGCTGGAATTGGATGAACAACTCGACAATACGACGGAGGCTGCCGAGGCGCAATAATGGGTTCCGTGAAATTTCAGGCTCGCCTTCTGGCGCTGGTTTTGTTGCTGCTGGGTGTGGGCAGCATTCTGTATCAGGTAGTTGTCCAGCATGTTCCCCTCAGTCAGGATGAAAAGGATCCTGTCTGGGTTATTGATGCTCAGGTAGGTTTTTCCGCCAAGCCCAACAAGCCGGTCAAGGTACGCATGTTCGTGCCGCCGCTGGGCAGTGGTTTTACCACCCTCAATGAGAGTTTCATCTCCAATAATTACGGCGTGAACGTCAACGAGGAAAAGGGTAACCGTCAGGTGACCTGGTCCTCACGCCGTGCCGAAGGACGTCAGTTTCTCTACTACCGCCTGATGTTGACGCATCGCTATGCGCCCACGCGGGAAGTGGAGCCCGGCCCGCAGTTTCGTCAGGCCCCCAATCTGGAAGGGCCGGAGCGTCTTGCTGCCGAAGCGCTGCTTGAGCCGATCCGCCAGCATTCCGCTGACGTGGAAACCTTCATCAGTGAGACCATCAAGCGGGTCAATGAGCTTGAAAACGACAATGCCCAGCTGCTGCTGGGGAGTGATGTGTCTGCGCTGAATCGCGCCCGGGTAGTGGACCTGTTGCTCGGTCTCTCCCATATACCGGTAGAACCAGTGCACACCCTCCGTCTGATGGAATCCCAGGAGCAGGAGCCTGAACTGTGGCTGCGCAGCTACAACGGCCGCGAATGGTTGTACTACAACCCGGTGAATGGACAGCAGGGATTGCCCGATGACCGCCTGGTCTGGTGGCGCGGCTGGGAGCCGCTGATGAAGGTGGATGGCGGCAAATCTGCTGACATGGTCTTCAGCGTGCATCGCAATGAGATGAGTGCGCTGCAGCTGGCCCAGACGCTGCGTCTGAAAGACGCCAGCAGCTTCATTGATTTTTCCCTTTACGAATTGCCGCTCCCGGCCCAGCAGCTCTATCGCACCCTGATCATGATTCCCATCGGTGTCATCCTGGTGCTCCTGATGCGTTCGCTGGTGGGCATGGAAACTCTGGGCACCTTTACCCCGGTATTGATTGCACTGGCGTTTCGCGAGACCCAGGTGATTTACGGCGTGATGCTGTTTATCTTCATTACCGCTCTGGGGTTGTCGTTACGATCCTATCTTGAGCATCTTAAATTACAGCTATTGCCCAGACTTTCGGTGGTGCTCACGTTCGTGGTCATCGTGATGGCGCTGATGAGTCTGCTCGGCTACAAACTGGGTATTGGCTCGGGCCTGTCCGTAGGCCTGTTCCCCATGGTGGTATTGACCATGGTAATCGAGCGCACGTCCATCGTCTGGGAAGAGCGCGGGGGTAGCCAGTCCCTTAAAGTGGGCTTGAGCACCTTGTTTGTGGCTGTGCTCAGCCATTTGCTGATGGTTTGGCAGCCGCTGACCTACTTCGTCTTTACCTTCCCGGGTGTACTGCTGTGCGTAGCGTCGTTCATGGTAATGATGGGTCACTATCGGGGCTATCGTCTCACTGAGCTGGTTCGTTTCCGGGCCATGGTGGATGGAGACAAGCACTGATGCTTTGGTCAAAGACCCGCAAGGCGTTGCGTGCCCGTGGGGTGATGGGCATCAACCAGCGTAACGGCGACTACATCCTGCGCTACAACAAACGCAGTCTGTATCCATTGGTGGATGACAAGCTCAAGACCAAGAAAATGGCCATTGAGGCTGGCATTCGCGTGCCGGAACTGTACGGCTCTATCCGCACCGAACAGGGCATCAGTACCTTGCGCAAGGTGGTCGACACGCACAGGGACTTTGTCATCAAGCCGGCCCAGGGGGCGGGCGGTGACGGCATCATGGTGATCGCCGACCGATTTGAGCATTACTTCCGTTCTGCCTCTGGTCGAATCATTACCCAGGATGAGCTGGAGCATCATATCTCTGGCATCCTTTCCGGCATCTACTCTCTGGGTGGGCACCGGGATGAGGCCCTGATCGAATACCGGGTGCGTTCCACCGAGCTGTTTAATCGCATCAGCTACGAGGGCGTTCCGGATATTCGCATCATCGTCCTCAAGGGCTATCCGGTGGCAGCCATGCTGCGTTTGCCCACACGACAGTCACAGGGCAAGGCGAATCTCCATCAAGGCGCCATTGGGGTGGGGCTGGATCTGTCTACCGGTGTGACCCTTGGGGGTACCTGGCATAATCAGCGCATTGAGCGTCATCCGGATACTGCCAATGCGGTGGCCGGGCTGACGGTGCCGGACTGGGAGGATTGTCTGGCGTTGGCGGCCCGTTGCTATGACCTTACCGGTCTGGGTTACCTGGGTGTGGATCTGGTGATGGACCGGGATCATGGCCCAATGATGCTGGAGCTGAATGCACGCCCGGGGCTGAACATCCAGATCGCCATGGATGATGGCTTGTTGCGTCGTTGCAGTATTGTCGAAAAGCGGCTTGAGGCGTTGAAGGGGGAAGATCGCCCGGCGGCTGAGAGAGTGGAATTTTCGAAACAACAATTTGCGGTAGCCGGCGTTGTACCTGTTGCCGCCGAACAACAACCCTGAATTAATTTTTCCTTAAGCCGGCTCAGCCAGGATTTATCGACAATCTTCTGGGTGCGAGTCATGAGCGGCGCAACTTCTTCCGGGGGCCGGCTACAGGCCTTTTACCTGACTAATCTGGTTTTCCTGTTTGTTCTCCAGCTGTACACCGGTCGGTCGGCCCTGATAGGCCTGCCTGTGGAGGGGGGGCTGTTTCTTCTGGCTGCAGCGGCAGGATATGCGGCACTTTATGTGGGGCTGCTGGCCGGTGTTTGCCGACTGTTCAGCCTGATGCTGGGGCGGCGTATCGAGCAGGTGCTGGCTGCACTGCTGCTTTCCCTGCTCACTATCCTTCTGCTGGTCGATAGCCAGATCTATGGCATGTATGGCTTTCATCTTAATGGTTTCGTCTGGAATCTGGTGACGACGCCGGGTGGCATTGAGTCCATGGGTGGCAGTAAGTCCACATCTCTGGTCGTGGTGGCCATATGTCTGCTGGTGGTGGCTCTGCAGGGCGGCTTGTTGCTGCTGACGCGCTCTCGGTCTGTGCCAGGTCTAGGCTATGCGGTGCTGCTGCTGATGCTGTGCATGGTGGGTGAGCGTGCGGTGTATGGTTTCAGCCATCTAAAGGGTTACCGTCCGGTGCTGATGGCGGCCCAATCGGTACCGTTCTATCAGCCCACCACCTTCCGTCGCCTGGCAGAACATTGGGGTATCGAGATGGCCCGCAGCACCGAGCTGCAGGCCGAAGTGAAGGGGCGACTGCATTATCCGCTCAACCCCGTTCAGGAGGGTGCCGATGCTGGCCGGCCCAATGTCATGATTTTGGTGGCGGAGTCCTTGCGCTGGGACATGTTAACCCCGGAAATCATGCCGCACCTGTGGGCGTTCGCGGAGCAGCATGGTACCCGGTTTACCAATCATCTCAGTGGTGGCAACGGCACCCGGATGGGTATCTTCAGCCTGTTCTACGGCCTGCCTGGCAACTACTGGTTCAGCATTCTGGATGAGCGCAAGTCGCCAGTACTGATGGATCAGCTGCAGGCGGAGAATTACCGTTTTGGCCTGTTTACCAGCGCCAATTTCAGCTACCCGGAATTTGATCGTACGGTGTTTGTGAATGTGCCTGAAGAAAGTATGGTCAGTGACGACAAGGATGAGGGCTGGAAACGTGATCGCCGAAATGTAGCTCGCCTGCTGGACTGGATGGATGCGAATCCAGCGGATCAGCCTTTCATGGGGTTCATGTTCTTCGAGTCGGCCCATGCCCGTTATTACTTCCCGGAAGAAAGTGTTATTCGGGAGGATTACCTGCCGGACCTCAATTACGCCACCATGGATCTGGAAGAGGACATGGAGGGCATCTTTAACCGCTATATCAATGCTTCTCACCATCTGGATCAGCAGCTGGGGCGAGTGCTCAATGTTTTGGAGGAAAGCGGAACGCTCGACAATACGGTGGTGGTCATCACTGGGGACCATGGAGAAGAGTTCATGGAAAATGGTCGTTGGGGGCACAACTCCGAATTCCATCACGAGCAGATTCATGTGCCGCTGGTGGTGGCGGTGCCGGGTCGTGAACCAGCGGTAGTAACACGCCCCACCAGCCATTTGGATGTCATGCCCACCCTGCTGCCGCTGCTTGGGGTGATCAATCCCGCCACAGACTATTCCATCGGGACCTCCCTGTTTGCGGCCCGTCGTGACCAGCCCTACCGTCTGGTGGCCAGCTGGGATGCGTTGGCGTATGTCGGTAGTGGCTACAAGGTGGCCATGCCATTGAAAGCCGGAGGGCTTTCGGAAATGACCATCAGCACAGTCGACGATCAGCCGCCCGATGATGATGCAGTTGTGCTGGGGCGGTTGAGCAATGCGCTGGCGTCGGTGCTCAAGGATATCTCTCGGTTCTACCGAAAATCCTGACCGTTAGCGCCTTTCCCGCCGGACCCCTTTTCCTTTTTCCTCCCCTGTTAACGCAGGAGGGGGAATTACCAGTGATAACAAGCCGGATGAAACGGTCTGGCGAAGCCTGGTGCACATGTTTTCCGCGCGAAATAGTGAGGGAATTGACAGTGTTTCCGCTTCCGGCGGCCGGCAAGTGACAGACGGTGTCCGTGGAGGATGCGTGAAAACCGGTCGATTGATATACTTCGCCGCCAATTTTCAGGCTCAGGGCGTTCTTGTTTACAAGCAGCTTGCGCCACTGACAGGCAGGTTTATTTCATGACTGAGGCAACCCAACCCATCCAGCGTCGTGCCATCGCGCTGGTGTCCGGCGGACTGGATTCCATGCTGGCTGTGAAGGTAATGCAGGAGCAGGGGATCGAGGTGGAAGGGGTGAATTTCTTCACCGGTTTCTGTGTGGAAGGCCACACCCACGCGATTCGCAAGAAGGACAAGGACAAGGACAAGCGTAACAATGCCTTGTGGGTGGCCGAGCAGCTTGGCATCAAGATGCACATCATTGATATCTCCGAGGAGTACAAGGATGTGGTGCTCAACCCCAAGCATGGCTACGGCGCCAATCTGAACCCCTGCCTGGACTGCAAGATTTTCATGGTCAACCAGGCCACCCTGATGATCAACAAGGCCCGGGAATTTGCCGGGGATCGTGGTTTTGACTTCATTGTGACAGGTGAGGTGATCGGCCAGCGCCCCAAGAGTCAGCGCAAGGAAACCATGCCGATCATCAGCCAGGAGTCGGGCGCTGATGATCGACTGCTGCGCCCACTGTGTGCCAGGAATTTGCCGCCAACCCTGCCCGAGCGTGAGGGCTGGGTAAATCGTGAGGCGCTGTTCGATTTTTCCGGGCGCAACCGCAAACCGCAAATGGCGCTCGCCAAGCATTTCGGGCTGGATGATTTTGCCCAGCCGGCTGGAGGTTGCTGCTTCCTGACGGATGAATCCTACTCCAACAAGCTGGCGGATCTGTGGAAGGCCCGCAATGAGCGTCGTTACGAGCTGGATGACATCATGCTGTTGAAGGTGGGGCGTCACCTGCGACCTGAGCCCCATTACAAGCTGATCATCAGTCGCGAGGAAGGGGAGAATCGCTTTCTGGAAGGTTATCGCTACATGTTCACCAGTATCACCACGGTCAGCTGTCCGGGGCCACTGGCTCTGGTCGACGGTAACCTTGAAAGCGAAGAGGAAGTGTCTCAGGCCGCCGCCATTGTGGCGCGCTATTCGAAGGGGCGCGTGCTTGACGAAGTCACACTGGAGGTTCGTCAGGCGGATGGTGTGGCGCGTCAGGTGACGGTCAAGCCGGCGCAGCCGGATGATGTGCCGCTGGCCTGGAATGTGGGGTGAGATACTGATGACAGATGTTATTCATGAGCTGGATACCCGCCGTCTGCTCTGTCCGATGCCCGTGATCAAGACCCAGAACAAGGTGAGAACCCTTGCCACTGGTGATTGTCTGCGGGTGATCAGTACGGATCCTGGCTCGTTGAACGATATCCCGGCCTGGTGCCGCATCAATGGTCATGAGGTGCTGGAAACCGGCGAGCAGGGGCATGAGGTTTATGTGCTGCTGCGGGTCGGCGAAGACAATGGTGCACTGTTCTAGTGCGATGCACCATAATGATGCCCTGTTGTGGTGCGCGCCGCCGGTGCGAAGGTGCTTAACTCCCTGTTATAACGCTTGATGCGCTAAAAAAGGGCTGGCATGGTATTTGCCTCCCTATTGGCAAAGCTGGCCGACTGGCCGAGAATACCGGCTCTCTGTATTGCTCCATGCCGGTGCAGTAGAGAAAGTCAGAGACAAACCCGCTGTTCCTTAGGAGGACGCACGACAATGTCTGAAAAGACCCTCAAGCTGATTAAAGAAAACGATGTGAAATGGGTGGACCTGCGCTTCACCGATAGCCGTGGTAAGGAGCAGCACGTAACCCTCCCAGTGGGTGAAATCGACGAAGATTTCTTCACCGATGGCAAGATGTTCGATGGTTCCTCCATCGCTGGCTGGAAGGGCATCAATGAGTCCGACATGGTGATGATGCCTGACGACGCAAGCGCCGTTCTGGATCCCTTCACTGACGTGGCCACTGTAAACCTGCGTTGCGACATTCTCGAGCCGAACACCATGACCGGTTACGAGCGCGACCCGCGTTCCGTTGCCCGTCGTGCTGAAGAGTACCTGAAGTCCACCGGTATTGCGGATTCCGCCCTGTTCGGTCCGGAGCCGGAGTTCTTCGTATTCGATTCCGTACAGTGGAAATCCGACATGCAGGGTTCCATGTACAACATCCACTCTGAAGAAGCCGCGTGGGTTTCCCACGAAGACTTCGAAGGTGGCAACATCGGTCACCGTCCGGGCGTGAAAGGCGGCTACTTCCCGGTTCCGCCGGTAGACAGCCTGCACGATCTGCGTGGCGCCATGTGTTCTGCCATGGAGTCCATGGGCCTGAAGATCGAAGTACACCACCACGAAGTGGGCACCGCTGGCCAGTGTGAGATCGGTGTTGGTGCCAACACTCTGACCGCCAAGGCTGACGAAGTACAGATCCTCAAGTACTGCGTACACAACGTGGCTCACGCCTACGGCAAGACTGCTACCTTCATGCCCAAGCCGCTGATCGGTGATAACGGTTCCGGTATGCACGTTCACGTGTCCCTGGCCAAAGACGGCAAGAACCTGTTCGCTGGCGATGGCTATGCTGGTCTGTCCGACGAAGCCCTGTACTTCATCGGCGGTATCATCAAGCACGCTCGCGCCCTGAACGCCTTCACCAACGGTTCCACCAACTCCTACAAGCGTCTGGTGCCCGGTTTCGAAGCTCCGGTAATGCTGGCTTACTCTGCTCGCAACCGTTCTGCTTCCATCCGTATTCCGTTCGTGAGCAGCGCCAAGGCTCGTCGTATCGAAGCTCGCTTCCCTGATCCGTCTGCCAACCCCTACCTGTGCTTCGCGGCACTGCTGATGGCTGGCCTGGACGGTATCAAGAACAAGCTGCACCCTGGCGATGCAATGGACAAGGATCTGTACGATCTGCCGGCTGAAGAAGCCAAGGACATCCCGACCGTGGCTCATACTCTGACCATGGCGCTGGATTGCCTGGAAGCCGACATGGACTTCCTGACCGAAGGTGACGTGTTCACCAAGGACATGATCGAAGGCTACATCTCCCTGAAGCGTGGTGAGATCGAGCGTCTGAACATGACTCCGCACCCGGTTGAGTTCGACATGTACTACTCCTGCTAATTTCCCTTCGGGAAAATCAGTGGAAAAAAGCCCCCGCTTGTCGGGGGCTTTTTTTTGCCTGTTGTGCAAATTGAGTAATTACCCCTTTCCTGTTGTCGAATCAGAAGACAGAATCAGGAAAGTGAGTCATGGAGACGTTTATGAAAAGGCAATGGGGGTTACTGCTGGGGCTGGCCGTACTGTCGTCCACGGTGATTGCTGAAGAGGCTGCGGACAAGCCGGCCAGTGGCATTTACCGGAGCGTGGATGCCAACGGGAATGTGGTGTTTACCGATCAGCCGCCGGAGAGCGGTGAGTCAGAAGAGGTGAAGCTGCGTGAGCTGAATACGGTTCCCACGGATAAAATGCGTACCATCCTTGATAGTGGGAACGAGGAGCCGGAGGAGGCTGCCGGCGAGGGGTATACCCGTTTGGTCATTACTTCTCCTGGCGAGGAAGCGACGGTTCGCAACCCTGAGTCCGCTGTGCAGGTGGCCGTGGAGCTTGAGCCAGCGCTCAAGCCCGGGGATACCATGGTGTTGTATGACAATGGTGTCGCCCAGCCTGGTATGGAGCTCGAGGCGCCTGAGCGAGGCGTTCACACACTGATTGTCAAGATTCTTGATGAGGATGGCGAGGTGAAAATCAGCTCTCCTGCTGTCGAGTTTTATATCCATCGCAGTAGCGTATCGGATTTCCGGCGTCGCCCGGATGCCAATGGAGCGGCAGCTAATGTGGGTGGCGCAGCAAAACGGGGAGGGCCTGCCAGCGTGGGCGGTGCGGCAACGGTAGGTGGCGCAGCCACTGTTGGCGGAGCGGCTGATCGGGGTTCTCCGGCTCGTCCTGCACTGCCGCGCCCCACGCCTCGCAACTAATTTGCACCTTTGTGGTGCAACCAAAGACTCCTTCTCGATACACTCCCATCAGGATGTGTTTTAAAACGCATCATCTCTCCTGAAAGCGGGCGATTTATCGGTGCGCGCAAGATGGCCTGATAATTGCTTATGCCCTGTTATGGGCCAAGATTCGATGGGTGGTGGCATTTTGCACAAACGGTTACTGGATAACCTGCGCACAGCGGTGGTGATGCTCGATAGCGAGCTGCTTGTGCGATACCTGAATCCTGCAGCAGAAATGCTGCTTGCGACCAGTGCTGTGCGGGCCGTCGGTCAGCCGCTCCCTGAATATTTCTACGACGATGAAGATGCCGGTGCGGCGTTGCGGGAGTGCATACGTGATGAGCACCCCTTTACTCGTCGAGAGGCGAAGCTGTCAGTCGCTCCCGGTTACGAAGTGACGGTGGATTACTCGGTAAGCCCGATCAATGAACCTGGGCAGCCGCTTTGTCTGTTGCTGGAGTTGCAGGCGCTGGATCGATTGCTGCGTATTACTCGAGAAGAGGCGCTGCTGCATGCCCATCAGGCGACGAGGGCCCTGGTGCGTGGGGTGGCCCATGAAATCAAGAATCCGTTGGGAGGCATCCGTGGTGCGGCCCAGCTGCTGGAGCGGGCCCTGCCAGACCCTGAGCTGACCGAATACACCAAGGTCATTATCGACGAGGCGGATCGTCTGAGGAATGTGGCTGACCGCATGCTTGGGCCGCGCAAGCCGCCCCAGTTCCGCCCAGTCAATGTCCATGAATGCCTGGAACATGTCCGTCAGCTGTTGCTGGCAGAGCATCCCAGTGGAGTGGCGATCTGGCGGGATTACGACATCAGTTTGCCGGATGTGGTGGCCGACAGGGATCAGTTAATACAGGTGCTGCTTAACCTGATTCGCAATGCGACCCAGGCGTTACTGGAGTCCTCTACCGAGAACGCGCGAATCATCATGCGAACCCGGGTGTTGCGACAATTCACTATCGGCTCCTTACGCCACCGGCTGGTGTTGCGGGTTGACGTGATAGATAACGGCCCGGGCATCGACCCCCATGTGCAGGAAACCCTGTTTTACCCCATGGTCAGTGGCCGCGCTGCAGGCACGGGGCTGGGACTCTCTATTGCCCAGTCGATCATCAGCCAGCACCACGGCCTGATTGAATGCGAAAGCGTACCGGGCGAAACCGTTTTCAGTATCCTGCTGCCGATGGAGCAGCCGGATGAAGTAGAAAAAGAGATCAGCGCGTTATGAGTGAGACAACAGGAATTCCACGGAGAGGCAGGTCATGAGTGTAAGTATTTGGGTTGTAGACGATGACCGCTCCATTCGCTGGGTGTTGGAAAAGGCACTGAGCCAGGAAGGCTATGCGGTGACCTGTTTTGAAGATGGGGATGAGGCGCTCAATACCCTGGAGGAAGGGGGCAATGAACCTGAGGTTTTGATCAGCGATGTGCGCATGCCTGGTACGGATGGTCTGCGCATGCTCAAGATCCTTCAGCGCAAGAATCCGGATCTCCCCGTTATCATCATGACGGCACACTCTGATCTGGATTCTGCGGTCGCGTCCTATCAGGGCGGGGCATTTGAATACCTGCCCAAGCCCTTTGATGTGGATGAAGCTGTGGCGCTGGTGCGTCGTGCGATCAAGCATCGCGAGGAAACCCAGGAAGGTTTCCCTGCTGCAGTCGAAGAGGCGCCCACCGAAATTATTGGTGAAGCGCCTGCCATGCAGGAGGTGTTTCGTGCAATCGGCCGCCTTAGCCATTCCAATGTCACAGTCTTGATCAATGGCCAGTCCGGTACGGGGAAGGAGCTGGTGGCGCGGGCGCTGCACCGTCACTCCATGCGTCGCGAGAAAAATTTTGTGGCGTTGAACATGGCAGCCATCCCCAAAGACCTGATCGAATCCGAGCTGTTTGGTCATGAAAAAGGGGCCTTTACCGGTGCCAACAACCAGCGGGTAGGCCGCTTCGAGCAGGCTAACGGAGGCACCCTCTTCCTGGATGAAATCGGGGATATGCCGCTGGAGGCGCAGACTCGCTTGTTGCGTGTTCTGCAGGAAAACGAATTCTATCGTGTTGGTGGCACCACACCGATTCATGTGGATGTGCGTATCATAGCGGCCACGCACCAGGACCTGGAAAAACTGGTTAAAGAAGGCGATTTCCGAGAGGATTTGTTCCATCGCCTAAACGTAATCCGTATCCACATCCCGCGTCTGTCCGAGCGTAGAGAAGATATTCCTCGCCTGGCAAATTACTTCCTGCAGCGCGCGGCCAGCGAGTTGGGTGTGGAGCCCAAGGTGTTGCACAAGGACACCGAGAAGTATCTTGCTGCCCAGTCCTGGCAGGGGAATGTTCGCCAGCTTGAGAACACCTGTCGCTGGCTGACCGTGATGGCATCAGGCCGGGAAGTGTTGGTGGATGACCTCCCGCCGGAGCTGAAAGAGGTTGTTGCCAGCAAGGGTGGGGATGTCAGCGGTGACTGGCTCAAGTCGCTGCGGAACTGGGCTGATCGTGCACTTTCCCAGGGGGAGCGGGGCATACTCGAGCAGGCTGTTCCGGGTTTTGAGCGGACCATGATAGAAGTGGCCCTGCAACACACCGGTGGTCGTAAGCGCGATGCTGCGGCGCTGCTGGGGTGGGGGCGCAATACCCTGACCCGCAAGATCAAGGAGCTTGATATGGAGAGCGAGCTCAGTGGGGATGACGACTGATTGGAGTAATGAATAGTTAATAATGAATAATGAATAACTGCGCGGAAGCGTATTGCTTTGATCTGAAACGCAAGAGGCCGCGCCCGATGTTGGGCGCGGCCTCTTGCGTTTTTGAAAAGACTAACCAAAAACGCGAAGCTATTAATTAATCATAAACCCGCTCGCTTTCCAGGCTCTCAATCTTCCAGTCGCTCTCCAGCACCCAGTGGCTGTCGACCTGATAGCTGTCCGCCTTATCCGGTAGCACATTCCTGCCGCCCCAAACCAATGCAGTAAAACGCGCCCGCGCGGTCCTGCCGTCGGGGCTCAGCTCGATACGAATGCCGGCCAGTGTGATCTGCCGCTTGGGATAACGAAAAAACAGGCCCATCAGGGTTCGCTGCAGGGTTTTGCGATCCATGGCCTGACCGCGGTGGATCACCGCTGAACCGGAAAGCCGGTCCATGATAGTGCCGGTGTCCCCTGCCTCCACCGCTTCTTCCAGTTCGCTGAGGGCTGCGCGGATGGCTTCTTCCGGTGGCGACTCCTGACAGCCACTGATCAGCAGTTGCAGCACCACGAACAGCAGGTATGCTGCTGTTTTTGGACGGGATAACGATACGCTCATGGCCCTGTTCCCTTATCTGGATTGTCGTCACCAGTTTTACCTGCCGGTGGGTGATGATCATCAGTTGTATGTGGAAGAAAGTGGCAACCCGAAGGGGATGCCTGTGGTGGTATTGCATGGTGGCCCCGGTGGGGGAAGCTCTCCCATGCAGCGTCGTTTTTTCGATCCGGAGCAGTTTCGCATTATCTTGCTGGATCAGCGTGGTGCCGGTCAAAGCCGCCCTCTGGCGTCCACACAGAACAATTCGACCTCCCATCTTGTCGCGGATCTGGAAAAGGTGCGTGACTATTTGAATATTGACCAGTGGATGCTGTTTGGGGGCTCCTGGGGGGTAACCCTGGCGCTGGCCTACGCTGTGTCCCACCCTGCCCGGGTGTTGGGGATGGTATTGCGCGGCGTATTCCTGTGCAGGCAAAGAGATATGGACTGGCTCTACACCGAGCACGGGGCCGCCCGCCTGTTCCCGCGGGAATGGCATTCCGTCAACGCGGCTGTAGCGGATCAGGCCGGCACACTCCTGGATCGTTATGCCACCATGCTGGCCGGAGACCGGGCGAGGGAATTTGCCCGCCACTGGTGTAACTGGGAGGCGGTACTGGCGGGCATGGCGCCGTTGCCTGCAGGGCCGGGAGATGATGACGAGTTATGCATGGCAATGCAGGAGGTCCACTACTTCCTCAACCAGGGCTTTCTGGATGTCCCGTTGCTGGAGGCCTGTGCCGGGAGTGTACTGCCGGTGGAGATTGTGCATGGCGATCGCGATTTTGTCTGTCCACTGGATCAGGCGGAGGCGCTCCACCAGGTCTTGCCTAACAGTGTGCTGACCCGGGTATCCGGTGGTTCGCACTCGGCCTCTCATCCGGCAATTGCGAATGCGCTGGTGGAGGCAGTAAAACGTTTGCGTGAAAGGATTGGTAAGTGAAAGTACTGATTCAACGAGTCTCTGAGGCCTGCGTCAGGGTTGATGGCAGCATGGTGGGCGAGATTGGCCAGGGGTTGCTGCTCCTTATCGGCATTGAGGCACACGACGATGAACCGCTGGTGGAACGCATGGCCCGGCGCATCGTCGGCTACCGTGTCTTTGCTGATGACGCAGACAAGATGAATCTTGATGTGCGTGATGTGGGAGGCGCGTTGCTGGCGGTGTCGCAATTTACTCTGGCCGCCGACACCCGCAAGGGGCGACGACCCAGTTTTTCTGGAGCGGCTGAACCGGAAACAGGGCGAAGGCTTTATGAGTACTGCGTAGAGTGTTTACGGAGCGAAGGTGTTGCCGTGGCCACCGGCATCTTTGCCGCCGATATGCAGGTAAGCTTGATAAATGATGGGCCAGTCACATTTTTGCTGGAACTTTGATCAGGTGCGACATACGTGTTGCAAAGGTGGTTACCTTGTTTATGATGAGATCAGTTGCCTTGAAGGGTGACGGGGACAGCACTGACATGCTTGCTACAACTTCAGTGCGATGCGGACTATCCTGTTCTGCATCCCCAGGGATGATTTTATAAAAACTTGGAGGTATTCAGGATGAAAAAGACTTTGATCGCTGCTGCCATGCTGGGCGCATCTACTTCTGCAATGGCTGTGGCTCCGGGTGGTCCGGGCTGTGGCTGGGGTAACATGCTGTTTGAAGGCCAGTCTGGTATGCCAATGCACCTGCTGGCAACCATCGTGAATGGTACTTCCGGTAACGCTACCTTCGGTATGACTACTGGTACCAACGGTTGTGATACCAGCGGTGCTTTGTCCTACAGCGGCTCCAGCCTGCTGGGCATGACCGGCGTAATGGAAGAAGTGGCCCAGGATATGGCGACCGGTGAAGGCGAAGCCCTGACCGCGCTGTCTGTTTCCATGGGTATCGAAGCGTCTGATCGCGCTCGCTTCAATGCGGTAATGCACGAGAACTTCGCTGCAATCTTCCCGCATCAGGACGTGACTGCTGATGAAGTGATGGCCAGCATCACCGACGTGATGAAGAAAGACGAAAGCCTGTCCAAGTACCTTGCCTAAGGTTTGCTTTCAGGTTTGAACAAAGCCCCGCTACAGGCGGGGCTTTGTTTGTCTGGGTTTTACTTTTTTTTAGATAGTTGTGAATTATATTTGCCGGTTTAACGGACTTTTCAATGCGAGCGGTATTCCTGAGTTTTCTGCTGTGCTTGTGCTCGGCAGTTTCTGCTTTTCCCTCTGACAAGGAACTCGCTGCACAGCCACGCTGGCGTGCGTTATTGCATATCAACCCCGGCGCAACCTTGCGCGATCGTCACCGCAGCTATGTGGATGATGAGCAGTTTTTTTTATCTGAAAGCGGCAAGGATGATCTGCTTGCTGAACTGATTGCCAGCCGTGTAGCGCTGACTCCGGCAGGTGGCGAGGCGCGCTGCCGCTTTCCTGCACGCTACCGTTTTCTGGCGGAGCAACTGGGCTGGCAAGAGGCGTCGCCTTTTGCCCATTGCGATGAATATCAGGAATGGCGCCAGGCTGTTACCGCCAAGCGTGCTGTGCTGGTTTTTCCCGCCGCGTATCTGAACAGCCCGTCATCCATGTTTGGTCATACCCTGTTGCGGCTGGATCAGGGAGAGGACTCGGCGGTGTGGCTGTCCTGGGCGGTGAATTTCGGCGCCGTGGCCATGGCCGATGATAATTCCTTCTTCTATATCTACCGGGGCCTGGCCGGTGGGTATCCGGGACGCTTCGCCCTGGTGCCCTATGTACAGAAGATCCAGGAATACTCTCATATGGAAAACCGGGACATGTGGGAGTACACCCTGGACCTTGATCAGCAGGAAATGGACTGGCTGATTGATCACCTCTGGGAACTCAAGGATATTAATTTCGATTACTACTTCTTTGATGAGAATTGTTCTTTCCGGCTGCTCGAGCTGATGGAAGTGGCTCGTCCCGGTTCTCATTTGCTGGATGAGCTGCGATTTGCCGAAGTGCCGGTTAACACCGTGCGCGCGCTGGATGAAGGGGGCTTTATCAGTGAGCGTCACTATCGCCCTTCCAAGGCGGTAGAGCTGGATAATTTGCGCCACCAGCTGAGTGATCGCCAACAGGCCCTGGCTCGCCGTCTTGCAGACGATCCTGCCCTGCTGGACAGTGAGGCTTTCCTGGCCAGTAGCGAGCAGGAGCAGGCGCTGATGGTGACCGTAGCCTATCGGTTCCTGAGGTTGAAATACCGCAAGGAGAATCGCACTGACAAGGTGGCCAGTGATTCTTTTGCGTTGCTGTCTGCCATGAACCGGTTGCCCGCCGTGGAGGTGCCGGAAAGCAGGAACGCCCAGCCGCCAGAAGGGGGGCACGGCACCCAGATGCTGGCGGTGAGTGGTGGGCAACGCGAAGCAAACCAGGATTTTGGTGAGTTGAGTTACCGCCTCACGTACCATGATTTGCTGGATAACCCTTATGGCTTCCTGCGCGGTGCCCAGATCGAAGGGATCGACATGACCCTGCGCAGCACTGAATCCGGTGATCCGAGGCTGGAAGAGCTGGGCGTTGTGAGCATACGGTCCATGGCGCCCCGAAACCGCTTTATCAAGCCGCTGAGCTGGTATGTGGAGGGCGGTCTGGAACGGGCCTGGGCGGAACGCCGCCGGCTGGTCAGGTATGTACAAGGCGGCGCCGGTGCCAGTTGGCATTGGGGTAACTGGCAGCCTTACGTGTTATCCAGCGTGCGCCTGGAGAACAACAGTGCCTTCGACGACCTGATGACCCCGGGTGCGGGGCTGGATGCGGGTATGCTTTACCGACGTGGGCGCTGGCAGTGGCAGCTGGGCAGCGTTGGCCACTACTTTACCAATGATGTGTATCGCCATACCTCCACCTTTGCGGTGCAGTGGGCGGTTACCCGACAGCACGGGCTGCGCGCTTCCCTTGAACGGGAAGGCTGGCGTGGCGATGGCGACAACGAGTTCAGACTGCAATGGCGATGGTATTACGACTAGGGTGGGTTGCGCTGGCCACAATAATGTTGGCGGGCTGTAGCAAGCTGTTCTTCTATCCCATGGAGCCTTGGGTACAAAACCCGGAGAACCAGGGGCTCAAGTACGAAGATATCGTGCTGATTCACCCGCGCGGCCTGCGGATTCATGGCTGGTGGTTGCCCGCCGCCGCGGAAGTGCCTGTCAAAGGCACCGTGTATTACCTGCATGGTAATGCCCAGAATATCAGTACTCATCTGGCCAATGTGCAGTGGTTGCCGGGGCGGGGCTATAACGTTTTCCTGCTTGATTACCGTGGCTATGGTCTGTCCGAGGGCAAGCCGCGCTTGCCGGATGTGTATGCGGACGTGCAGTTGGGCCTGGACTGGCTGCGCACGGCGCGCCGTACGGAGGGGCCGCTGGTGGTGTTCGGCCAGAGCTTGGGCGGCGCGCTGGTGACCACGGTGCTGGGCGAAGAACGAAATGCCCAAGCGGTGGATTGTGTGGTGCTGGAAGCGGCGTTTGCCAGTTATCGGGGAATTACCAGCGACATCATGAAGACCAGCTGGTTACTCTGGCCACTGAGATGGATGGTGGTGCCGGGCATGCCAGCGCAGGCGCAGGATCCGGAGCAGCGTATTGCCGCCATCTCACCCACGCCCGTTCTGGTCATGCACAGCGACGAGGATGAAATTGTTCCCTACTCCCATGGCGAGCGGCTTTATGCGTCTGCCCTGGCTCCGAAAACCTTCCAGCCCCTGCATGGCGCCCATGGCCAGAGCACTCGGGACCCTGCAGTGCAGCAGCGGATTGTGGATTTTCTCAGCGAGAATGATTGTGCCGCGAGTGTGGCTCCCCTCGGTAAGCCAGTCCCTGCAGAGCCCATGACGCCGCTGCTGCCGCCGATGGAACCCGCCGCCCCGACCAAGGGGCCGGAGCGGGGCTATACCTTCTGAGTTCTGCGTTATCCTTCGCTTTTGCTCTGGTCGGGTTTCTTCTCGACCAGGCGGGCGGCCAATAGCCCCATTTCAAACAGGAACCACATCGGCAGGGCCAGCAGCGTCTGGCTGATCACGTCCGGTGGGGTGAGCAGCATACCCACCACAAAACATCCCACCACCACATAGGCACGGGCGCCGCTAAGTTTGGCGACAGTGACGGCGCCGGTGCTGACCAGCAGTACAATGGCGATGGGAAGCTCAAAGGCCAGTCCAAAGGCCAGGAAAAGGGCGAGCACAAAATCCAGATAGCTGCTGATATCCGTGGTGACGGCCACCCCTTCCGGGGCAATGGCGGTGAAGAACTGGAACATCAGCGGAAACACGACGAAGTAGGCGAAGGCGGCGCCGGCATAGAACAGCAGCACGCTGCTGGCCAGCAAGGGAATCGCCAACTTT